>CAIZWU010000292.1 GCA_903936775.1 uncultured bacterium
ATCCCGCCAACATGACCGGCGCGGAAGCGTTCACCAAACCATTCCTGACGCGCACCGGGCATCTGGCGTAGATCATAGCCCCGGCTACGGAACCAATCCCGAACGCCGCCATCACCCACGCATAAGCGGAATCGCTGAGGCGCAGATCGTTTTTCACAAAATCAACCGTCGCCACGATAACAAAAGCACCGCCAATACTGGTTTGCAGGGCAAGCAGAACAGATTGGAGGAGGGGAGCGCGACGGATCATCGCGGTCAGGCCGTGCCGCACGGAGGTCGGAGCTTTTTTGGCCTGTCCCGCCACTTCACTGGCGAGGCGGGGAAGGCCGATCAGCAAAGCCGCGCTGCCAAGGAAGGTCAGCCCATCCACGATAAAATTGCCGCGAAATCCGACGAGGGAAATGACGAGCGCGGCCAGCGATGGGCCGAGGATATTTGCCGTGTCGTAAGCGATGGAGCCGACCGCCAATGCTTTTGGATATTGCTCTTCGGAGACCACTCCCGGAATGACCGCCCGGTAAATCGGAGTGAAGATGGCCGATCCGAAATTTAAGACCACCGCCAAGGCGTATATTTGCCAGACTGAATCGGCGAAGAAGAATCCGACCATCACCGCAACACGCAGGATGTCGGAGAACACCATAACCTGCCGCGCTCCAAACCGGTCGGCCAGTTTTCCAGCCCACGGGGAGCAGAGAACAATCACGATGATGCGGATCATAAGCGTGAAGCCTAGCACGGTGGAGGCGGAGGCCCCCACCAGCTCATGCGCCAGCAAACCCAAAGCCAGCGACGTAAGCCCGCTGCCGATGAGGCTCAGCGCATGTGCCCAAAAAAGCTGTTGGAAGATGCGATGCTTCCAGAGGGAGGGGTAGTTTGTTGGGGTCATCGGTAACGGTTTAAATTTGGAAAGGCGGGCCGCCGAAGCTAACACTTATTCATTTTGTTTGCTAGTTATACGGATGGCGGCGGATGCTCCGTGGCGGTCCAGCCCTTCGACGGCGCTGATGGTTTGGATAGCCCCTAGGGATTTTTTCAAGGATTTCCGGTCAAAGCACACCGTGCTCGTGCGGCGCTGGAATTGATCCACGGTCAGGCCGGAGAAGGACTTGCCGGAGCCGCCGGTGGGAAGTTCGTGGCTGGGACCAGCGACAAAATCACCACCCGCCACCGGTGACCAGTGGCCCAGAAAAATGGCTCCGGCAGTGCGGATTCCTCTGGCCAGTTCATCCTCGTTTTCCGCGACGACAGCAACATGCTCCGGCGCAAAATCATTGGCTATGGCCACCGCATCGCCAAGCTGTGCAACCAGCACCAGAAATAAGCCATCCTCCACGACATGCGCTAAATGTTCCCCGCGCAGGGCCTCCGCCATTTGCCGTTTCAGTTCCGTCTGGATTCCGGTCAGGATGGTTTCCGAATCCGTCACGAAGACCACGCTGCCGTGGCCGTGTTCGGCTTGCGCCAGCAAGTCTGCGGCAAGGCAGGCCGGATCAGCCGTCTGGTCGGCGATGACCATGATTTCACTGGGGCCGGGAAGGAGGTCGATGGCGACGGCTCCAAAAACCTGACGTTTGGCTTCGACCACATAGGCATTGCCGGGGCCGAATATTTTGACCACCGGCGCAATGGTTTTGGTGCCGTAGGCCAAAGCCGTAATCGCCTGCGCTCCCCCGATCCGATAAACCTCCGTCGCCCCAGCGAGCTGGAGCGCGTGGAGCAGCGGCGGATGAACTTTGCCTGCGGAATCCGCCGGAGTTGCGACCACGATTTCCGGCACGCCTGCGGTGGCCGCAAGCGTCACCGTCATGATGGCCGTGGAAACCAACGGCGCATTGCCTCCGGGCACATAGATGCCGACGCGTCCGAAGGGGTGAAACGATTCACCCACCCGAACGCCCTGACGGTTTTTCATATGCCAGTCCTTCCGCAACCCTCGCCGGGCAAAGTCCCGCACATTTTTATGCGCCAGATGGAGCGCGGCTTTTACTTCATCACTAGTCGATGTATCCGCTTCTTGGAATTCCGCCGCCGTCACGCGCATTCCGGCAGGCTTCAGCGCAGGGCCTCCGAATTTCGCCGTGTATTCCAACACGGCGGCATCCCCACGACCACGCACTTCCGCAATGATATTGCTGACGGTAGCCGCCACCTCCGGCGCGGCCTCCGCCGAGCGGTTCAGGCTTTTCAGTTGGAAGCGGAAACGCGGTGAATCGTGGCGGAGGATACGCATGGGATTGGATGTCATGTTTAGGATTGGCGCGGGGATGCCCGGTGGAACATGCGGTAGAGGGCCGGAAGCACCAACAGCGTCAGGATGGTGGAGCTTATAATACCACCGATCACCACAGTGGCGAGGGGGCGCTGGACTTCCGCCCCGGGGCCGGTGGCAATGGCCATCGGCACAAAGCCAAGGGATGCCACCAAAGCGGTCATCAGCACAGGCCGCAGGCGCGTTAGGGAACCGCCAAGGATGGCGTCCTCCAAGCCCATGCCGTCCTCGATCAGCTTCTTGATGAAACTAATCATGACCACGCCGTTCAGCACCGCAACGCCTGACAAAGCGATGAATCCGACCGCCGCCGAGATAGATAGCGGAATATCCCGCATCCACAGCGCAATGATGCCGCCCGTCAGCGCCATGGGAACACCCGTGAAGATCAGCAGGGCATCTTTCACCGAGCCGAAGGCACTGAAGAGCAGGATGAGGATGAGCAGCAGCGCCACCGGCACCACGATCTTCAGCCGGTGGCTGGCGGAGATGAGGTTTTCAAACTGACCGCCCCAACTGATCCAGTAACCCGGCTGCACCGTGACTTCATCGGCAATGCGTTTCTGCGCTTCGCCTACAAAGCTGGCAATGTCCCGGCCCCGCACGTTGGCGGTGACGACGACTCGCCGCTTGGCGTTTTCCCGGCTGATTTGGTTGGGGCCGGGAGCAAGTTTGAATTCCGCCAGTTCGCCCAGCGGAATCGTGTCGGCTTCCGCCACACTGGTTTGCGGAGGATAGGCAATGCGGGTGATTCCTTTGCTGCCATCCGCTGCTTTTTGCGGCAGCGGGATGGGCAGACGCTTCAACGCTTCCAAGTCGGTGCGGATATTCTCCGGCAGCCGCACGAGGATAGCAAAGCGGCGGTCGCCCTCGAAGACCTGACCGGCTTCCTTGCCGCCGATGGCAATTTCGATGACCTCCTGCACTTCGGCAATATTCAGCCCGTAGCTGGCCAGCGCGGGACGGTTGATCTCAATGGTCAGGACGGGCAGGCCGGTGGTTTGCTCCAGCTTCACATCGACCGCACCGGGCACGGATTTGAGAATGTTCTCAATCTGCCCGCCGGTTTCTTCCATCACTTCCATTTCGTCGCCGAATACTTTGACGGCCACATCGCTGCGGACGCCCGCGATCAGTTCGTTGAAGCGCATCTCGATGGGCTGGAGCAGCTCGTAGTTGTTGCCGGGGATGGACTTTGCGGCGGCCATAACTTTATCCACCAGCTCCGATTTCGGCATGTCGGGGTTGGCCCATTCGCTGCGCGGTTTTATCATGATGAAGCAGTCCGCCACGCTGGGTGGCATGGGGTCGGTAGCGATTTCGGCGGTGCCGATCTTGGTGAAGATTTCCTTCACTTCCGGGATGGTTTTCAGCTTCGCTTCCAAGGTGCGCTGCATATCCACGGCCTGCGTCAGGCTGGTGCCTGGAATGCGCAGAGCGTGCAGGGCGAAGTCGCCCTCATCCAGCCGGGGAATGAACTCGCTGCCCATGCGGGAGGCCAGCAAAAGACAAAGCAGCACCAACAGCGCAGCACCGGCCACGACCACACTGCGGGCGGCCAGAACCCCGCGCAGCATGGGTTGATAGAGACTCTTGGCTCCCCGGATCAGGAAGTTTTCCTTCTCGCTGATGCGGCCATTCAGGAAGATGGCGACGGCAGCAGGGACAAACGTAACGGATAGGATCATGGCCGCGCCCAGCGCTGCTAAAACCGTGAAGGCCATTGGGAAGAACATTTTTCCTTCGATGCCGGTGAGAGTCAGGATTGGGAGGTAAACCACCATGATGATGAGTTCGCCGAAGATACTGGCCTTCCGCACTTCACGCGTGGCCGCGAAG
>CAIZWU010000293.1 GCA_903936775.1 uncultured bacterium
GCCTTGCCCAGCCCCCAGAGACCGCGGCGTTTCGCTGGGACCAATGCCCCGCCGGACAGCTTGATGTGCTGCCCGCAGGTCCGGCAATACATCGAAAGCCCGCTGTGGGACTCCCGTTGCCGGGAGCCGCAATGCGGGCATTCGACTTTGATTTTCTGGATCAGCGGTCAGTCCTCCGGGTTGTTCGCAACCGGTGATCCGCTGTTCCCGGTGCCGGAGTCAGGCCGCGGATTACCCGCCAGCGCTGGTTTAAGATTGGGGCGCGGCGGCTTTTTTGGCGGCCTGGGCGTTGGCCACGGCGCTCTTGCCGACGGAGGAACGGCCGGAGAAGGAGGCGCCTTCTTCGATGGACATCGTGCCCGCGACAATATCCCCTTCCTGGATCGCGTTGCTCTTCAATTCGCAGCGCTCGGTGACGGTGATGTTCCCCTGCACCTTGCCGAAGACGACCACGGACTTGGTGCGGATTTCACCGATCACGAGGGCGTTCTCCCCCACGGTGAGGGAGCCATCGGAGGTGACTTCACCTTCGATCTTGCCATCAATGATGAGATCGTTGGAAAACTTGAGGGAACCTTTGATTTCGACGTCGCTGCTGAGGATATTTTTGTTGGTGCTCATTGAAAAAGTAGATTTGACTGGGGGGGCGGGATTATAGGAAGGGGCGGGCTTGGAGTAGGATTCCTGGGAAGGAGAATAACTAGGAGCAGCGGGTACCACCGGGGCAGGCGGGGCAACAGGCTGAGGCTTTTGACCGATGATTTGCTTTAACACAGGACGTGGGAGTTGGGGTGAAATGAAGACAGAACAGGACTATGAAACCGAAATCCCGGAGAATCAACGGCAGGACTGTTGCGTGTATAGGGGTTCCCCGCCCCGCCGCAAGTTTAATTCCATGCCGGGGGCCAATTTCCCGCCCGGATGGCCACTCCGGCCCGCTCTGTGGAATCCCCCGCCAAGGGGTTGCGTTTTGCCCGCTTCTCCGCTTTATATCGGGTTCCCGCTTCCGCCGCCCCGGCGGGGCTTCCCGCTTTTTTCCCATGCCAGACCAGGACATTCCTCTCCCCGAACAAGACGCCGACATGATGCCAGCCGTCGGCCAGGCCTACGGTGCCGAGCAAATCGACAAACTCGAAGGCCTCGAAGCGGTCCGCAAACGCCCCGGCATGTATATCGGCGATCCCGATGAACGCGGCCTCCACCACTGCGTTTTTGAAGTACTGGACAACTCCATCGACGAGCACCTCGCCGGCTTCTGCAAAATCATCGACGTCATCCTCCACACGGACGGTTCCTGCTCCATCCGGGATGATGGCCGCGGCATTCCCGTGGCCATGCACACCAAGTTCAAGATGCCCGCGATCGAACTGGTCCTGACCAATCTCCACGCCGGCGGTAAATTCGGTCAGGGGGCCTATAAATACTCCGGCGGTCTGCACGGCGTGGGCGCCAAGTGCGTCAATGCCCTCAGCGAATGGTTCAAAGCCGAAGTCTTCCGCGATGGCCACATCTACATGATCGCTTTCGAACGCGGCGTCACCACTTCGCCGCTCAAGATCATCGGCGACCTGGAAAATCCGGCCCACACCGGTACCCGTATCACCTTTTTCCCTGACGCGGAAATCTTCCGGATGACCACGGAGTTCCAGTTCGACCGCCTCGCCACCCGCCTGCGCGAACTCACCTTCCTCAATCCCGGCCTGACCATCAACCTGACGGATGAACGCGGCGAAAAACCACGCCATCAGAAGTTCCGTTATGACAAGGGGATCATCGAATTCGTCAACCAGCTTGCCGAAAACAAAACCGTACTCCCAGCCGAGCCGATCAACATCCGCAGCAAGCGCAGCGTGGAGATCGAACCCGGCAAACCCGAGGAGGACATCTACTGCGATGTGGTCCTGCAATACACGGATTCCTACAACGAGCAGATCCTTTGTTATGCGAACAGCATTCCGAATGGCGACGGCGGCACCCACCTCACCGGCCTCAAAACTGCCCTGACCCGCGCCATCAACGTCTACGCCAAGGCCAACAATCTGGTGAAGGACAAGGACCCCGCCATCACCGGCGACGACTGCCGCGAAGGTATGATCTGCGTCCTCAGCGTCAAGCTTCCCAACCCCCGCTTCTCCAGCCAGACCAAAGGCAAGCTGGTCAATAACGAAGTGGAAAGCGTGGTGAATTCCATCGCCTACGAAGGTCTCAGCAAATACTTCGAGGAAAATCCCGCGATCGCCAAACGGTTGCTCGACCGCATCCTGATGGCCGCCCGCGCCCGCGAAGCCGCCCGCAAGGCCCGCGAGACCGTCCGCAAATCCGCCCTCACCGGCGGCGGACTGCCTGGCAAGCTGGCCGACTGTTCCGAAAAAGACCCAGCCTTGTCCGAACTCTATATCGTGGAAGGTGACTCCGCCGGCGGCTCCGCCAAACAGGGCCGCGACCGCAAAACCCAGGCCATCCTGCCCCTGCGCGGCAAGCTCATCAACGTGGAGAAAGCCCGCCTCGACCGGGCTTTGGAAAACAAGGAAATCCAATCCATGATCACTGCCATCGGCGCCGGGATCGGCAATGGCGAGGAGGAAGGCACCTTCCGGATCGAAAAAACCCGTTATCACAAAATAGTCATCATGACGGATGCCGACGTGGATGGCTCCCACATCCGCACCCTGCTCCTGACCTTCTTCTGCCGCCAGATGCCCGAACTGGTCCGCCGCGGCTATCTTTACATCGCCCAGCCGCCGCTCTATCAGGTGATGAGGAAGAAGCGCAGCGAATACGTGCAGGACGACGTCGCCCTGAACCGCATCCTGATCGACCTTGGCGCCGAGGAGGTGAAGCTTAAAAACCTCGCCGACGGCAACATCATTGCCGCCGCTCCCCTGCGGGAAATCCTCGAACTCCTGATGCGCCTCAGCCGCTTCTCCGACATCATCAATCGTCAGGGAGGGAACTTCGATACCTACATGAGCCACCGCGATGCCGAGACCCACCGGCTGCCGGAATACCTCGTCATCGTCCGGACCGGCAATGAGGAATCAGTTCATTACATCCATGATGAAGACGCCCTCCGCATTTATAGCGAGGCCAACCCCGATCTGCACCTCGGTGCCGCCGTGGTCGCCGCCGCCCCGGAGGCCCCGGCCGATGCTGCCGCCCTCCCGGCCAGCAAACCCGAACCGGTCACCAAGCGCCGCGCGCGTCTCTACGAAGTCCACGAAGCCCGCGCCATCTCCCGCCTGCTGGCCCAATTGCAGGAAAAAGGCCTCGCCCTCGATCACTTCAGTGCCCAGGACAAACCGCTCTTTGAAGTCATCGAGTCCGAGGAAAAAATCCAACCGGTCTTCTCCGTCCCGGAAATCCTTGAGCGCGTCCTCGATATCGGCCGCCGCGGGGTGGAAATCCGCCGGTTCAAGGGACTGGGGGAAATGAACGCCTCCCAACTGTTCGACACCACCATGGACCCGGCCACCCGCCGTCTTCTCCAGGTAAAAATGAACGAGGACAACGCTGTGGAAGCTGACCGCATGTTCACCATCCTCATGGGGGACGTGGTCGAACCCCGCCGCCAATTCATCGAGGACAACGCCCTCAACGTCCGCAATCTGGATATCTGATTCCCCCCGTCTCCCCCGCCCCATGAAGCCTGATCGTTCCTGTTCTTCCCCGCCGCGGCAGCGGCGCGCCCTGACCATCGTGGAATTGCTGGTCGTACTGGCCATCATCGCCCTGCTCATCGCACTCGGCCTGAGTGCCTACAAGACCCAGCTGGCCAAAGCTGAAAGCATTGATGCCATCAACAAACTGAAAGGCATGTATGCCGGTCTCGCCAGCTACCTCGTGGACAAATCCTCCTGGCCGCAGGAACCGGAGGACGAGAGCGAGGACTCGGACGAAGCTCTCTGGGTATGGTGGAAAAAAGAGATGGAGCCTTACGGTATCCACGAAGCGGAATGGTATACCACCGCCCACCTGCGCCGTTTAAACCGCGAACTGAAGGAATCCGGCGGCAAAACTACCAGCCTCAAGGAAATGGAGGACGCCCTTTCCTTCCCCTCCATTGTCCCCACCAAATTCCCCGCCGGCCCCACCGAACCCTACCGGTATGACAACCAGCCGTGGGTCAGCGAAACGGGCGAATACCACGGGGATGACGGCATCTACACCATCATGCCGAAGGGAAACATCCACAAGATGATGACCATGAGCCAGATGAATGCTGCCAAAGGCAAGTCTCCGGCGGCTCCTTCCAAGAAATAACCAATCACCCGGCCGGACCCCATCAGGCTCAGGCGCCCGCCTTTTCCCCCATGCCCAGCAGCGTCTGGAAATGCGGGGGCTCGCTTTCCCGGTCCACCGTCCTCACCAGGATATTGCGGAATCCAGCCGCTTCCAGGTAGCCTTGCAATTCGACCTCGGAAAATCCCAGCCAAAGATCGGCATACAGCTCCCGGGCCTGTTCGAATTCGTGCTTCAGCAGATCCAGAATAACAATCCGGCCTCCCGGCCGGGTGATGCGGAAAGCCTCATGCAGCGCCCGGTCCGGTCGCGCCGCATGATGCAGGGATTGGCTCAGAAACACCAAATCGATCGAGGCATCCCCAATCGGCGGCTCCTCCAGGTCCCCGTGGCGGTACTCCAGATTGGTGAACCCATTCGCCTTGGCAACCTGAGATCCAAATTCCACCATCTTCTCCGAGGAATCGACCGCGATGACCCGCTCCGCCCGCTGGGCCAGCAATTGGGAAAAGGTTCCCTCCCCCGCCCCCAGATCCGCGATCACCTGCGCCGGCATCAACAACAACAGGGTTTCCGCCAGCGCTTTCCACGACCGGCCCGGCAGATAACTGCGGCCGAATTTGCCCGCCAATTGGTCAAAATAAATCCGCGCAGCGTCGGAACGCTTGCGTAGCACGAGGTTCAGCGCCGCCCGGTCCGCCGAGGCCTCCGGGATTTCCGGGGCGCCTTCCCGCAGCAGCGTACGCAGCGGCGCACTCACCCGGTCCAGCCCATAGATTGAGTTCTTCCCCGACCGCCGCGCCTGCACCAGACCGGCGTTCTTCAGCAGCCCCAACTGCGTCGAAATCCGGCTCTGCTTCATCGCCAGAATCTCCTGCAACTCCGCCACCGTCAGTTCTGCCTGATCCAGCAGGAGCAGTAACCGCAGCCGGGTCGGTTCACTTAGAAGGCGGAGGGAGTCGAGCAGCGGAAGCACAGGCGGGTTGGGTTAGACAAAAATCTCCGCACACCTTGAATCAATCCCGCCAAAAAGAAATCCCGGACTGCACCCTTTCCCCGCCTGCTTCTGCTTCCTGCTTGCGTCATCCCGGAAAATAAAAAAACCTGCGGGAACCATCCCGCAGGTTTTTCAAAGTGTCTTCCCGATGGGGAGGCGGTCTTATTTCTTCGGCGCGTTCCACCCGGCTTTTTCGATGATCCCGCCCAAAGCAGATTCTTCCGGCAGAGCGGCCGGCAGGATTTTATAGTTGGAAAGGTACTTCAACGCTTCATGGACCTGACGGATTGACCCCTTTTTCTGCTCCAGGGCATCGCCGCTGAGATCCTTGACGGAAGCCAGAAAGGCGGTGGAGAGTTTGGTGGATTCAGCCAAGGCCGCGGCATCCGGTGCATAGACGAGGGACTCCATCAGCTTCAGCATTTTGCCGTTCCCCTGCTCCTTGGCAGCATCGGCCCGGAGGCTGGCCGCGATGCTTTGACGCTTCGCGGTGGTGGCTTCCGCACTCATGTGGCTGACATCGCCGCCTTCCGAGGCACGGGCCGGCAGCGGGCGGTACCAGATATTCCGGTAGCGGACAGGATTGCCGTGATCCTGCAACTTGAGGGGGCCTTTTTCCGGGAAAGGATGATCCTTGGAGCGGGCCTTGTGACCACCGCCGCCTTCCAGCGGCGTATGATCCTGGGTCAGGACACCATTCACAAAAACGGTCAGATAACCATCTTCGACCATCTTACCCTCCTTGAAGACTGGGCGGCGGAAAACGATATCGTAGACCTGCCACTCGCCGGGTGCGCGCACCGCATTGGCCATGGGAGGATTCACCCCGTAGACGGAGCCGGCAAAACCGTCGGCGTAGGTCGGATTGTTGAAATTGTCGAGCACTTGGACTTCCACCTGCCCCATGGGGAAGATGCCGCTGTTGCCCCGGCCCTGGCTGTTGCCTTCGACCTTGCTGGGAGCAGACCACTCGACATGGAGCTGGCAGTCGCCCCACTCCTGTTTGGTGCGGACGTATCCGGAGCCGGGCACGCATTGCAGGCTGCCATCCTTGACTTCCCACTTGGTGGCTTGGTTCGGGTCCTTGTCGGAAACCCAGTTCTTCAAGGTGGCCGGGGTGCCATCAAAAAGAATCACGGCATCGGACGGCGGTTTGCCGGGCTGTTCCTGGCTGCTGAAGGTGCCGGGCTCCACCCGGGCAGGCTGCGGGCGGTTTTCATCATGAATCGCCCACGGGTGGGTGGCGTCCGGCGGATCGCCGTAAAAAGCAGCGGGTGACAGCGGCGCGGTGACGGCGAGGACAAGTCCTGACAATAGGGTGGATCGGGATAAGATGGACATGGAATGGCATTAGTAACGCAGGCGGCCGGCCGCTTCAATCACGGGAATGCCCAGGTCCGGCGGGTCCGGCGGCCCCTGCCCCCGGGTCCCCCAGCCCGAACCGGCGCCTCACTTCGTCCACGAAATTCCGGTGTTTGACCGGCACGGCGGACCGCCATTTTTCAAGATACTCTGCAAAGGTCCCGCCCTCCTGGGAAGGGGAGCGGTTCAGCCATGCCACCGCCTCCCACGATTCCGGCGCGCCTTCAAACAGTTCCAGCAGGGGCAACGCCATGGCCCCGTTCAGCGACCGGTCGCGCGGCGTCTCCTCCAGCGTTTTGCGGTGCTTGCGGTAAAAATCCCCCAGATGGCCGTCGCCCACCTGGGTCCGGCCATCCATCACCCCCTGGGCATAGCGGCGGAATTCCTGCGCATATTGCTGCCAGTTGGAATACGGCGGATGGGCCGCCCAGACTTCACTCAGCCGGCGCAGCACAAAAAGGGAGGCCACCTCACAGACCGTCTCCTCGAACCAGTTGTTCCGCTTCCCTGCCCGGTCCTCAAAACCGCTCAGAATATGGCAGAATTCATGGGAAAACTGATACACATACTGGCACCACAAATAGTCCTCGGTATCCAGTTTCATCACGATCTCCCCCACCACATTCCGTTGATAGAGCACGATCGGCCCTTCCCGGCCCCGCAGCACCACAAAAGGCTCGCGTTGCTGGGCCGGAAAATATTTCCATAACACCCCGGCCGCCGACTTCAGCACGGCCTCCACCTCCCCGGCCCCCGCAAGTCCCCAGCCATCGGCGGCCACGCGGAACCGCAAGCCATCCAATTCCCCCGCCGCCCGGGCACTCCCTGACGCCGCTGCAGCAGCCAGCAATCCGGCCAAAAACTGACGACGGCCGGTGTCCATGTTATTTTCCCCAGCGGGCTTTGACAAAGCCGGTCCAC
This sequence comes from uncultured bacterium, assembly GCA_903936775.1. Lineage (GTDB taxonomy): Bacteria > Verrucomicrobiota > Verrucomicrobiia > Verrucomicrobiales > V1-33 > CAIZWU01. The sequence continues at coordinate 7,520 of CAIZWU010000293.1, forward strand.
CGTTTCCAATCATCAACCGTCACATCGTGTTTGCCGGGCCGTTGCCAGTATCCTGGATTGCCTGGGGAAACCGCCAGATTCTCCCGTTTGAAGCCTGCCTCCAAGCCCGTTTGCCCCAGCAGCACAAAGGCCGGCGAGGCCTGCTTCGTCGCCTGCAACTCCCCCTCGGGATCGGCCCACTGGTCCTCCTCGGCGCTGCAGACCAGCAGCCCGCGGGGGGCCACCAACGCCAGCAACTCGTGCTGATCATACGGCATTTCCGCCTCCCGGCCGTTCCACTGTTTGAAATTCCCCGCGAACCAGTGGGGGAAACTGGTATTGATCCGGCCCACCGTCTCACCAAAACACCGTTTGTTCAGCGCCGCCCCGCCGCAGCCACTGTTATTGGAAATCACCACGTCAAACCGCTCATCCTGGGCGCCCGCCCACAGCGTGGCCTTGCCCAACCGGGAATGACCATGCAGTGCCACCTGCCGGGCGTCGCACCACGGCTCCATTTCCAGATAATCCATCCCCACCCGCAGCCCCCAGGCCCATGCCGCGAGACTGCCCCACGTGGTCCCATCCCGTTTCGCCTCAATCCCGGGAAACAGCCCGTGCACGCCGTTTTTAAAACCATCATCAAAGTCCGGATCAATGTCCTCATACCAGGCCGTCGCCGTGCCGTAACCTTGTGAAAGCACCCACTCAATCTGCCAGCGATCCGCCTGATCGCCCCGGGCAAATGCCTTAAGCGGCTTCGGCCGCGGCATGTCCGCCGATTCCACCGGGGGTCTCGGCAGAAGAATCCCTGGATCGGCCGAGACCGTGTGATTTCCCTGAAAATTCAGCCCCCAGAAAAACGGCACGGGTCCCGATGTTCCGGCAGGCACATAAATCAGGACATCCATCGCCGGCCCCTCCTTTTTGCCACCAAAATACACCCGCACCTGCTTCCTCCGCGCCTTCCCGTCCAAGGCCGGCACGCTATCCTCCAGCACCTCATAAACCAAGGCCGGCCGCGCCGGAGCCTTTCCATACATGCCCTCTTCAAAGATTTTCAACAACTCCGGCCGCCGCTCCCACCGCCAATCATCCGCCGTCTTTACCAACGTCCCATCGGCCGCCTTCATCAGCTCCGGCAGCACGTATACCGGCACCTTGGCCTCATCCTGATTGATCGGCCAATCCGCAGGGGCCGCCATCGCAGAACCAGTCAGCAGCATCGCACTCATCAGCAAAAGAGTAAATTTCATCCGCGGCATTCTAATCCTTCCCGCCCGGGTGTCCAGCGCCGGGACCATTTCCCGAGCATTCCTTGACGGCACAGCCTCCCGCGCCAGAAACCAGAATTCCATGCTTTGAAACGCCTCCGGAGTCGCCTCGTCTGAGCCTTCTCCAAACAGGCTTCTCCGCCCCTGGAAGGCCGCACTTCCGGCAAAACCATTTCACACGTCCCGCGGAGGTCAATCATCCCTCAGATCCCGGGACGCAGGCACAACCCATCCTGCCATTCCCGATTTTCCGGCGTCGCGGTGACTGGACCATGACGTCTCCCCCGCCAACCGCCGCAAGATCACGGTGTTCTTCATCACCGTGCTCACGGTGGTTTTCGTGGAAGGAACCAGCATGTATGTCAATGAGCAGGATGCCAATCCTGACTTTTCCAACATTCCCCAATCGATCTACTGTGCTATCGTCGCGATCACGACCGTGGGCTATGGCGATGACACCCTCCTCAGCGTGTGCCGCGAAAGAATGAAGGAACCCGGGCTGGCCGTGCTATGCCAAGCCAATTGGAGGCTCCGGCAACCCATACGGGGAGTGCGGCACGGCCATGGATCAGGATTGATTCCGCATCGGTGCTTGAAGGTCCGGGAAATCCGTTGTTTTGGCAGCATTGGCTGCCAGATGGCATGCCGGGAAGCTCATGAATAAAACCTCCCCGTTCCTGCTGGTCATTTGTTACCTGGGCTTCGTCAGCCTCGGCCTGCCGGACACCTTGCTGGGCGTGGCATGGCCGTTCATCCGCGGCAGCTTCGCTCTGCCGCAAGCGGCCGCCGCCGCCGCATTCATTGCCATGGGGATGGCCTATGCCTTGTCAGGTTCCGCCTCGGGCCGGTTGCTGGGCTCTCTTGGCACCGGACGCCTGCTGGTCCTCAGCAGCGCAGCGGTCACCCTCGCCGTTTTCGGATTCGCCGGCACCCCGGCATGGTGGCTGTTTGTGCTGGCGGCCATGGTTCATGGTTTCGGCTCCGGTGCCATCGATACTGGATTAAATGACTTTGTCTCCCGCCGTTTTTCCGCCCGGCACATGAACTGGCTGCACGCCTGCTACAGCCTTGGAGCCGCGGCCGGCCCTGCGGTGATGACCGCCGCCGTCAGTCCGCATGGCGCGTGGCGCACGGGTTACCTGGCGGTCGGGGGAATCCTGTTGATCCTGACCCTTCTCTTCGTTTTCACACGCCATGGCTGGGCGGACGGCGGCCCCATATCCCCCGTCCCTGCACTCCGGGCTCCGCTGCGGGCGACCCTCGCCCTTCCGGTGGTGCGCTGGCACTTGTGGCTCTTCTTCCTCTACTCCGGCGTGGAAAGCACCGTCGGCCAATGGTCCTTCACCCTGCTCGCGGAAGGCCGTCAGGTCCCGGTCGCCCTCGCCGGAGGTATCGTCACCACTTACTGGTCCGCCATTTTCGCCGGGCGGATCCTGGGAGGATTCCTCGTGCTGCGGGCCGGCGCGGCGCGGCTGGTGCGCCTCGGCATCGCGGGTGCCGCCCTTTCCACCTTGGTGCTGCTGCCGTATGCCCCGCCCGCAGCCGCCTTGATTTCCTTGCTCCTCACCGGCCTCGCCCTTGCCCCCATCTTCCCTTGCCTGATGACCCTGACGCCGGAACGCACCGGCCCCGCCCACACCGCCAACGCCATTGGCCTCCAGGTCACCGCCGCCACCCTCGGCATCGCCGTCTGGCCATCGCTGGCCGGCCTCGCCGCGCAGCAGGCCGGTCCGGCAGTTTTGCCGGCCGTCTTTGCGGCAGTGACGGCGCTGCTGTGGATCATCCACGAGGCGGGGCAGCGTCGCATTCAGCGGGATGCACCAGTAGATAGTGATGACTGCCTTGCCTCCGCCCGGTAGGCGCGGGCGAGGAGGGTGACAGGCTGAGTGACGGTTTGGCAGGGATGGCCAGGCTGGGCGGCGAGGCCGTTTTGGAGTTGGAGGTGGCAGCCGGGATTGGCGGTGGCGACGACCGGGGCCTGGGTGGTGGCAAGGTGGGTGAGCTTGCGGGTGAGGAGCTTGGCGGACTGTTCCGGCTGGGTAATGTTATAGATTCCGGCGCTGCCGCAACACCATGAGGATTCGGGGAGTTCCGTCAGAGTCAGGCCGGGGATGAGCTTGAGGAGCTGGCGGGGCTGGGCTGTGATTTTCTGGCCGTGGCAGAGATGGCAGGATTCGTGATAGGTGACGGCGGTCTCACCACAGCCGGCAGTGGGGATGCGGCAGCCGGTCTGGATGAGAAACTCGTGGATGTCCTTGACCTTGGCGTCCCAGGTGTGGGCGCGGGCGGCGTAGGCGGGGTCATCGGCAAGCAGATGGCCGTATTTTTTGAGGTGGGAGCCGCAGCCTCCCGCGTTGGTGATGATGGCGTCGAGTTTGTCGACTGCGAAGAGATCGAGCTGGCGGCGGGCCAGTTGGCGGGCCGATTCGAGGTCGCCGTTGTGGGCGTGGAGGGAGCCGCAGCAGGGCTGGACGGGAGGCGTCAGGACTTCGCAGTCGTTGGCAAGGAGAACGTCGGCGGTGTCGCGGTTAATGTCGGGAAAAACCAGATCCTGGACGCAGCCGGTGAGCAGGGCGACACGGTAGCGGGGAGGGCTGGAGGGCCTTTCGACAGGGCTGATGAGTTCGTGGGAAAACGCGGCCGCAATGGGGGGCGTCTGGGGCTCCAGGTTCCGCAGGGAGGGCGGGAGGAAACGCAGCAGACCGGATTTCCTGACGAAGGATTGGAGACCGGATTGTTGATGGAACCGGAGCGCGGTTCCGAGAGCCCGGAGGAGGCGGGGCTTGAGGAACAAGTGACGCAAGGTGAGCCAGCGCCAGAAACTGCGCTGGGGCGTGACGGCGGTGCCGGTGCGTTCGACTTCGGCCCGGGCCGTTTCAAAAAGGGAACCGTAATCCACTCCCGCCGGACAAGCCGTCTCGCAGGCGAGGCAACCGAGGCAATAATACATTTCCTCGGCGAAAGCGCGGCTGGCCTGGAGCTCGCCATCGGCCACCGCGCGCATCAGGGAGATGCGCCCGCGCGGGCTGTTCCGCTCGCGTTTGGTTTCATCGTAGGTGGGACAGGTGGGCAGGCACATGCCGCAGTGCATGCACTGCTGGAGGACGGAATAATCCAGCTTGGCGAGAAGGGAGGGACTGGCAGGCATGGAGCGGAAAGCGGTTTTCAGGCGGTTGGTGGCTGGCGATAGGCCTTGGGCTCCCTATTTCTCCAAAATGTCGAAGATCTTGCCGGGATTGAAGCGATGGGCCGGATCGAGGGTGTTTTTGATGGAGCGCAACAAAGCCAGACTGCCGTCGTCGAACTGCCGGGGGAGGAAGGCTTTTTTAGCGAGACCAACGCCATGTTCGCCGGTGATGGTGCCGCCGAGGCGGAGGGTTTCATCGACGATTTCGCTGAGAGCGAGTTCGACGCGGTGCATTTCGTCGTGGTCGCGTTCGTTGGTAAGGAAAGTAGGATGCAGGTTGCCATCGCCCATGTGCCCGAACGTGCCGACGAGCAGTTGGTGCCGTTTGGCGGTGGCGGCGACGAACGCGACGAGTTTGGACAACTCGCTGCGGGGAACGGTGACGTCTTCGAGGATGGTGGTGGGGCGCATCCTCGCCAAGGCGGAGAAAGCGGAGCGGCGGGCAGTGGCCAATCGGTTGGCTTCGGCTTCATCGGCGGCCATCCGGACCTCGCGGGCTCCGTGGGCGCGGGCAATTTCCATCATGCGGGCGGCCTCATCGGCGACTGCGGCCGGGTGGCCATCGGTCTCCATCAGAAGCAGGGCCTGACAATCGGTGGGGAGCCCGATTTTGGAAAAATCCTCGACGCAGCGCAGGGTCATTTGGTCGAGAAACTCCAGCGTGCAGGGAATAATGTGGGCCGCGATGATGGCGCTGACGGTGGCCGCGGCCTGCTCCATGCTGTCATAAAGCGCGAGCAGGGTGCGGCGGGAGGCGGGACGCGGAACCAGTTTCAACAACACCTCGGTGATGATGCCCAGGGTGCCCTCGGAGCCGATGAAGAGATCCTTCATGCTGTAGCCGGCAACGTCCTTGACGCATTTATTCCCAAGGAAGGTGATAGTGCCATCCGGCAGGACGATGCGGAGTCCCATGACGTAATCACGGGTGACGCCGTATTTGAGCCCGCGCAGGCCTCCGGAATTTTCGGCGACATTGCCACCGATGGTGGAAATTTTCATGGACCCGGGATCGGGCGGATAGAAAAGCCCATGCAGGGCCGCAGTATCGTCGATGGTTTTCGTGACGACACCGCACTGAGCGTGGAGCGTCAGGTTGGCGGGGTCGATTTCGAGAATGCGGTCAAGGTGCACGAGAACGATGAGGAGGCAGCCGTCCAAGGGCAGGCTGCCGCCGCTGAGGCCCGTGCCGGAGCCGCGGGGGACGATCGTGACGCCGTGGGCATTGGCGAGGCGGACGCAGGCGGCGACTTGTTCGGTATCGGCAGGGAAGACGACCGCCCCGGGTTTTTGCTTGAGGGCCGCGGTACCATCAAAACTGTATGGAATGAGATCCTCCGAGGCCGTGAGAACGTGGGCGGGACCGAGAATTTCGCGCAGGGAATGGAGCAGGGCTTCGTTCATGAGAGGAAAGAGGCGGAGGATTACATTACTGCGGCACGGCACGATGGTGGGACCGAATCCATTCGTGAACCGGGGTTCGCGGTAATCCGACCGGACTGTGATGGGGGCGCCGGGGCTTTGGAAAAAGCAAAAACAGATGGATTCCTGAAGCCTCAGATCATCGCGAGGGCAGTCGGGACATCCGCGTTATCATGCACCATGGCCATGAGGGCACGGGTAATGCCCTTGGGATTGGGGTGCTGGATCACGTTGCGGCCGTAGACGATGCCGGCCGCGCCCTGGGCGAGCAGGCCCTGGGTGCGGGTGAGGATTTCCTCATCACTGACCCGGCCGCCGCCGCGCACGAGGACGGGAATACCGGAGGCGGCAGTGACGACGCGGTGGTAGATGCTGACGTCGTCCGTCGGATCGGCCTTGATGATATCGGCGCCGAGTTCGACGGCTTGGCGGACGAGGTGCGTGATAGTGGTTTCGTCACCATTCACCATATAGCCGCCGGCGATGTCGTTGGGCTGGAAAACGAGGGGTTCCACCATCATGGGCATGCCGTAATAGTCGGCCTGGGGCTTGAGCCGGAGGATGTTTTTGACGCATTCAGCGTGGACTTCGGGAGCGCCGGGAATTTGAAAGAGATTAACGCAGACACAGGCGGCATCAAGGCGCACGGCCTGAAGCATGGTTTCTTCCAGCATGAGGCTGAAGCGGGTGTCAGGAAGGGATTTCCCGTAGATGTTGGCGACATCGGTGCGCAGGACGAGGGAGGGCTTGAGGCGGCCGGGGAGGTCTTGAAGGTGGCGGGCCATGCCGGCGGTGAGCTGGATCGCGTCCGGAGCGGCTTCGACCAGGGTTTTAATCACCTCGCGCATGTCCTCGATTCCGGTGAGGAAGCCCGGCTGATTAAAAAACCCGTGGTCGACGGCGACATCGAAACAGCGGCGGGACCGGGCATGGAAGAGGCGATTGAGGCGATAGGATTTCATGGAAAAGGCAATACGTGGGCAATCGGCGTTTTATTCCTCGGGATGTTCCTGTTCAGCCATGCGGGTGATGGTGGCATTGAGGAGTTCCAGGTAACCCTGGGCGTCAAGATGCCCTGGCTCGGGCTCGCCGCGGACGCTGTAGAGCCATCCTTCAAGATAAGGATCACTGCGGACAATGCAGGCATCGGCCTTGAGGGCGGGATTACTACCCGCAAATTGTCCTGTCATGACGCAGAAGACGTCACTGGCGGCCTTGAAACCCTCGACCCAGCCGATCATCTCCCCGGGCTGGACGGGGCCGCCTTCGGCAGGATTGAAGGTGAAATCCACCAGTTCACCGAGCATGCGGGTGGCGAATTTGGTAAAACCCACCCGCCAGAGTCCGGGCTCGCCCGGCACGGCCATCATCCAGTAATGGGAGGGTGAGTAAAGAAAATCAGCCGGGAAGCGCGCAGTGAAGCGGGCGTGGCGGAATTTAATCCACTGGCGATCGGCGGCAGGGGTAGTCATCAGCGCAGGGAAAGGCTAGTTCCGGTCGTTGAGCCGGCGGCGGGGCGGTTCGTCCCCGTCGGCATCCTTATCGCGATCCTTGGATTTTTTGCGCGGTCCGCCGTCGGAGTCGTCAGCACTTGTGGCCGACCACCCGGCGCCTTCGTTCGGTTTTTTCTTCATGGACGAACCATCATTCTCCGGCTTGAAGAGGCTGCCCAAACCGATCGCCATACCCCCACAGATGAAGAGCGCAATCAGGGAGATCAACGACATCTCGCCAAAACCAGGGCGGAACCGGGGGTTCGGGTTCTTCCTCTGGATGTAATAAAGGATGGGCACCGCCGCCGCAAAGAAGGCGATGAAGAACGTCAGGTGAGGCAGGTAATATTTGAACATGTCACCAAGGGGGGATGAGGAACGTTACAGCTCAGATGAACGCGGATTCCGCTCCGCCATAATACATCAGCGCCGCCGCCAGCACCAAGGCGCCATAAATGATACCGGCGAGGCACATGGCACGATACCGGGAAGGCTTGGCCTGCAGCCATGCAATCTGATCCCGCATGGTGAAAGGCATCCCAACCCAGAACAGGCCGAGGAGGATCCAGCCATAGGCGAGAGTACTGAGAAGCAGCCGGGATTCCGGCGGCTTGAGCATGGCCGCATTCAGAACCGGGCAGGCCGCCAGCAGCAGGAAGGTGCCAAGGGACCGGGCGCCGAGGTAATCATTGGCGATGAACAAAGTGCCGACATAAAAGACCGGCAGGGCAAACTGGGCCAGCCAACGCGCTTTGTTGAACTCCCCCAGATCCATGGAGGTGGCGACCATCCAGGCCATGAGAAAGGAGAGAGTCAGAAAAAAAGTCCCCACATTCATCGAGCGGGGCAGCGTGGAAAGCCAAGGCAGGATTTTTTGCTGGCGCAGCAGCGCGTAGACATGCCCCAACACCAGCAAAAGGCCGACCGCCAGCCCGACCTGGCGCAGGCTCAAGCCTTGGTACAGCCAATGATAGATTCCGTCGCTGAGGTCCTTCATGAGTGTTGCAGAAAAATTGGGGAGGGGGAACCGGACGGATCAGGTCGGCCTAGAAGGCGGTTCCAGTGCTGCCGGCGATTTCACGGAAGCGGTGGATCACGCGTTCCGTGACAGGTCCGGGGGTGCCGGTGCCGATGATACGCTGATCGTATTTCACCGCGGCGATGACTTCAGCCGCCGTGCCCGTGAGGAAACACTCATCAGCCGTGTAAATATCATGCCGGCTGAGGTCAGCGGCCTGCATGGGGATGCCGAGCTCCGCAGCGATTTCGAACACCACGGAACGGGTGATGCCATCCAAGGCTCCGGCACTGATGGGCGGGGTGGTGATGGCGCCCTTCCGCACCACGAAGACGTTGTCGCCGGTACACTCGGCGACCAGCCCGCGCTCATTGAGCATAATGCCCTCCTCGGCTCCGGCCTGCATGGCTTCGACTTTGGCCATCACGTTGTTCAGGTAATTCAGGCTTTTCACCTGGGGACTGAGAATATCGTGCATGGGGCGCCGCGTGGCGCAGGTGGCCATGGTCAGTCCAGTGCGGTAGGCTTCGTCAGTATAGAGCTGGATGCTGGCGGCGATGATGATCACGGAGGCCTTGGGGCACTTGTAGGGGCTTAGCCCCATCGGGCCGCTGCCGCGGGTCACCACCAGTCGGATGTAGCCGTTGTCGAGTTCATTGGCACGGCAGGTTTCCTGCACGGCAACGATCATTTCCTCCGGACTGAGAGGGATGTTTAGCAGGATGGAACGGGCCGAGGCATAGAGGCGCTCGATGTGTTCCTCCAACCGGAAGACGCGGCGGTTGTAAAAACGAATGCCCTCAAAAACGCCGTCACCATAAAGCAACCCGTGATCGAACACAGAGATTTTGGCTGCGGCTTCTTCGTGGAGAGTTCCGTCGATATAGATCTTCATGGAGGGCTGGTTAATCAATGAGGACGCCCGGTCAGTAGGGATCGCGTCTGAATCCGGCGCGGGCGCAGGGTAAACGACTAGTCCACCAGCATCCCGTCGCGCAGAACCAGCATCCGGTCCCCCTGCCCTGCAAGGCGCGTGTCGTGGGTGACCACCATGAGGGTTTTCCCTTCGTCGGCAACCACGGAAAGCAGCAAATTCATGACATCCGTTCCGGTTTTGGAATCGAGGTTTCCGGTGGGTTCGTCGGCAAAAACAATTGAAGGATCATTGATCAGCGAACGGGCAATGGCCACGCGCTGCTGCTCACCGCCGCTAAGTTGGGCCGGGAGATGGTGGAGTCGCGGCGAGAGGCCGACTTTTTCGAGCAGTTCCACCGCCCGGGCCTTTGCTTTGCGCCCGCCAATCATGGCTGGTAAACAGACGTTCTCCAAGGCTGTCAGCTCAGGCAGAAGCAAATAATTTTGAAAAATGTAGCCGATATCGGTATTCCGGAGGGCGGCTTGCCTGGCATCACTGCGGCCGTAAACGGATTTCCCTTCCAGCAGAACCTCTCCACGGTCGGGGCGCTCCAACCCTCCAAGGACGTAAAGCAACGTGGTTTTTCCAGCACCGGAGGGTCCGCACAGGAAAATCCGCTCTCCCTTGGCTACGGTTAAGTCCACGCCTCTTAGCACTTCGATGGCAGTGCCGCCCACGTGGTAGGTGCGGCAGACTCCCTCCGCACGAAGGAAGGGGTGGGGAGGGATTCCAACCGGCTTGTGAATGGGATCAGACATGAATGCCCTGAAGGCAGCACAGTGCCGGTGACTGTCAAGCCACCGGAACGGATTCATGCCGGACTACTTTGCAGCAGCAGGCATTGGGGATGAAGCCGATCCGGCGGGACAGTTGAGGGGAATCAGTAAACCCCGGTGGATTACTTCTTCTTGGCGGCTTTTTTGGCAGCCTTTTTCGCTGGAGCCTTGGCTGGAGCCTTGGCTGGAGCCTTGGCTGGGGCCTTGGCTGGAGCCTTCTTCGCAGGAGCCTTGGCTGCAACCTTCTTCGCAGGAGCCTTGGCGACTACGGCTGGGGCGGCCTTCTTGGTGCTCACCTTCTTGGAGACGGCGCGCTTGCGGGCTGCGGCTTCCTGACGGGCTGGAGGGAGGAGGGTCACGAGATGATCGCGGTGTTCCTGAGCCATTTTGAGGGCCTTGGGCTTGCTGCCGTGGGCCTTGTCAGCGAAGAATTTCTGCTCGGTCTTGCCTTTGTAGGTGACGCGGACATACCAGCCGTGATTTTTTTTCTCAGGCTGATCGATGCGGCTGATGCCATACATGGTACGTGGTGCTGGTGCGGACATGGTAGTTTGTTTTGTGGTTTGGATTGGTATCCTTGGTGTGGTGTTTGGGATGACCCAGGTCACCCTCGGACCAAATATCCGATAGCACCCCTGGCATTCCAACGCACCAAGTTACCTTTCCGCTAGACGATGCGCAAGTTCAAAATGCGCTAGATTCCAACTTTTTCCAAGTCAGTCCATTTTTTTAAAAAGTCAGCGGAAAAACCGCCCCAGTCTTTCAAAAAACCCGGGAGCCTGACGTTCCGGTATCGCCCCCCGGGCGGGCACCACCACCGCCGGGGACGAGTCGTGCAACTCACAAACGGTGGCGGGCACGTGGCTGGACGGCAAATCGAGCGTTAGGGCAGATGCCCCACAGCGGGGGGAAGCCAACTTTCCGGAAGCAGCGCAGATCTGCCGGCTTGCTATAGCTCCCGGATCCTGCCACCCGGCCCCCGGCTCGTAGCCCAGGGGGCCGGCCGCCGCCATCACTCCTGCCCACACCGGCAAGGCCAGACGGCTGCCGTAGCCGCGGTGGATAATCCGCTCCGGATCATCCAGACCTACCCAGACCCCGCAGGTTAGCCGCGGGTTGAATCCGACAAACCAGGCATCCCGGTAGTCATCTGTGGTGCCGGTCTTGCCGGCAGCCAGTCCGTCGAATCCCATTTGCTTCACCCCTGCGGCCGTCCCCCCGGGTTCCATCACTTTCTGCATCATCAGGGTGGTCAGCCAGGCCGTGCCCGGACTCACGACCTCATAGGACATCACCCCGCTGCGGTAAACCAGTTCACCCGCGCTGTTCTCAATCCGGTCAATCAGGAAAGGCCGGCACCGGACGCCGTTGTTACCCAGCAGGGAATAGGCACTGGTGAGGCTTTCGAGGGTGGCCCCGAGGTTGCCCAGATAGATCTGTGGCGACCGGCCTTCGATGAACTTCAACCCGGCCTTGTCTGCCAGCGCCTTTACCTGGTCAATCCCGGCCATTTCCCCCACCCGCACCGCCATGGTATTCCGGGACTTGGCGAGGCCCCACGAGGCAGGATGGGGCGCCTGGTAGCTCTCATCGGAATTCTGCGGACTGAAATCCCCTTCCGCCGTGCGGATTTCCCCGGGCTGGATGCGGGCATCGGCCACCAGTTGTCCCGGCAGCAGACCCGCATGCTCAACGGCCGCGGCATAAACCAGCGGCTTGAAAGTGGACCCTACCTGACGCCTGGCGAGGAGAGCCCGGTTGAAACTGCTGTGGCGGATATCCCGCCCTCCGACGATGGCCCGGATGGCGCCGGTCCCGTTTTCCAGCACCACCACCGCCCCCTGCAGATATTCCGGTTCCACCGCCAGGCCGCGCTCCATCATGTTTTCATAGAGGGCCCACTTCTGATGGACGTAACCGGGAAGTTTTTCAATGGCGGTCAATTGCTTCGTCAGGCCCGCTTCAGCGGCCTGCTGCAGGGCCGGCTCCACGGTAGTATGGATCTTCAGCCCGCCTTCCCCGATCTCTCCCTCGTCCAACAGCTTTTCCAAGTCGCGGCGCACGGCGTCCAGCGCCCAGGTGTCTTTGGCAGCCTTCGGCTCCTTCAGCACCTTGGTTGGAACCCCTTTGGCCTTCGCCGCCTCTTCGGCAGCCATCACTCCGGTCTCCACCATCCGGTCCAACACCATGTTCCGGCCGCTGATTGCTTTGTCATAATGCCGGAAGGGGGAAAAGGCGTTGGGCCCGCGGATGATTGCCGCCAGCATGGCGCCTTCATCAAGCGTCAGGTCCTTGGCTGCTTTGCCAAAATAGCTCTCCGCCGCCCGTTGCACCCCAAAAATCCCCGTGCCAAAAAATATCCGGTTCACATACAGTTCCAAAATCTGGTCCTTGGTCCGCTGGGATTCGATCCGGCGCGTCAGGGCAATCTCCAGCAGCTTCCGGTGGATCGATTTTTCGCGCGTCAGGTCGAAACTGTTCCGGGCCAGTTGCATGGAAATAGTGCTCGCCCCCTGGCGTACCGTGGGGTCTTTGAATGTCCGCCACAACGCCCGCACCACGCCGATATAGTCCACTCCGCCGTGTTCATAAAAACGGCTATCCTCCCGTGCCAGGAGGCATCTCACAAAATGCGGCGACACTGCGGTCAATGGCACCACCGTCCGGTTCTCCCCGTGCAAACGGCCCAGCACCCCCCCGCGCGCATCATACACCTCACTGCGCTCGGGCATCTTCCCAAGCTCCGCCAGATCATACCGCCGCGCGAGGGAACGATAGGCCAGATCCACCACCAACAGCCCCACCAGGGCCAGCAACAAGCCCCAACCCGCCATCACCACCGGCCAGCGGACCCAGCAGGACCACCGCGCTACCCGCCGTCGCCAACCCGGGAAAAACCAGGCAGGGAGCAGCGACTTCTTCAGGGAGGCAGATCGGTCAGGCATGAAAGTGAGCCCATCATGCGCAAAACCACCGCCCCGGAAACCGTGAATCGATTCACCCGCTTCTCTTGCATTTCCTGCTCGCCAGCCTGCCCGGCCACCGTAAACTGGCGGGATGTCCTCACCAGCCCCGGACCGCTCCCGCCGCCACTTCGTCGCCGCCGCCCTCGCCGGCCTGCCCGCACTCGCCTCCGTCACCTCCCACGCCAGGGAGAGCCCGGCAATCCCTCCGGCCCCTCCGTCATTCCGCCAGCCTTTTGTTTACCGCTTCAGTATCGGCAGCATGGAAGCATGGTCCATCAGCGACTGTGATCTCGCCTTCCGCGAAGGCCTTGATCTGATGCATCCCGAATCCGCCCGTCCTGCCATGCGTGAGGAAATGATCCGTCACGGAGAGTCCCTCGATTCCCTTCCACTCTACGTCAATCTGCTGGTGGTCAGAAGCGGCGGAGCCGTGGCTCTCTTCGACGCTGGGTTCGGTCAGGGAAAAAATCCCCGCATGGGCTGGCTCAAGGACGGACTTGCCGCCGTCGGCATCAGCCCGGAGCAAGTCACCACCGGCTTCCTCAGCCATGCTCATGCTGACCACCTCAACGGCTTTGTCGACGCAGGAAAACCGGCCTTCCCCAATGCCGTGATCCATCTCCTCGAGGAGGAACTGGCATTCTGGCGTTCCCCTGAGCCTGATTTTTCCAAATCCCGCCGCGATCCCAAAGGCATTCCCGGCATGATCCGGGAAGTCCGCGCCAACTTCGACATCCTCGGAAAGCAGCTCGAACCTGTCAAAGCCGGCACGACTCTGTTTGGAGGCCAGGTGACCATTGAAGCCGCCCCCGGCCACACTGCCGGCCACGCTTGTTTCCGCCTGCGCTCGGACAGGGAGGAGTTGCTCCACCTGATGGACTTGGCCCACCACCACCTCCTCATGTTCGCCAAACCGGAGTGGAACATCGCTTTCGACCACGACCCTGACCTGGCCATCCGGAGCCGTCAATGTTACTGGGCCGACACCTCCGCCAAGCATACCCGCTGTTTCGGGTTCCACCTTCCCTGGCCGGGCCTTGGCCACATCATCCAGGCAACCCCGGAACAATACCGCTGGTGGCCCGAGCGTTGGCAGTGGCAGGGGTGAGGAATCCGCGGGAGGCCACGGCCCCCGGCTGATAAACATCATGGGCCGGGAAGGGCTCCTTAGCGGAAACTCCCCTGTGGCTGCAGGAGCCATCGCGCCGGGCTATCCTCATCATGGAAGCAAGGCCTCCACGCGGTAAAAGCGGGAATCAGGAAGGGGGGTGGTGGAATCGATGAAGCTGGTGGAGGCGGCCGTGGCTGTGATCGTCTCCAGGACCAACCAACTGGAGGGAGCCAGAGTGCTGCTGGTGCAGACCCGGTAGGCGTGGCCCGGGACGGTGGGAAAACTGAACCGGCCAGCAGCCGAGAGTGTCAGGACCGCGATGGAGCCGGGATCGGCCGGATTGGTCCCGAACCATGATTCCACGGAGTCTGGAATGCCGTCGCCGTCGGTGTCGGGACCCACCCCGGTAGTTCCAGGCGACCCTTCCGGCTCGGAGGAGGCCCGCCAGTTCAAGGGATCCCCATAGTTGCCCGCGGTGCTGATAACTTCAAGGGACGGGCCCAGCCCCCGGGGCGCGACCGGCCATGGCTCGAAATCGTCATAGGTAAACTCATGGATGCTGTTGCCATCGGCGTCCAGCATCCTGACCAGTTCTCCGCCATTGCTGAGCGCCCCGGCGGACCACTGGGCGGCCACAAGCGCGGTGGTGCCGTAGCGGGTTTGGAAGGCGGCCGTGTTGGAGGTAACGATGGCGGATTGGCCGGTGGCGAGGCTAAGGTCGGGGAGCACCAATTCATCAAAGGGATTGCCTTGGGGAAAGCGCACCCCGAGTAGGGAGACGGCGCCGGGCCCGGTATTTTTGATTTCAATCCATTCCGCAATGGCCGGGGCTTTGGGGGAATACATCAGTTCGGTAATCCGCAGGTTGTTGAGTTGGCTGTTGGTATTTCCGGGGTCGGCGAGAAGGACGTAGTCAAAGGCCATGCGGGCATTCTCCGCGGTGGAGGTGGCCATGAAGGGGCCGCCGCGGATCACGGTGCTACCGGCAGGCAGAGTCTGGGCGCGGACCGTGGTCCATCCTTCATCAAAGCGCCGTTCAAACAGCAGTTGCGTCCCGGACCGGCGGACCCGCAGGACTGCGGTGGTGCCCGTGAAGGCCAAAGCAGTTCCCTGGTTGGCGAAACTTCCGCCGCTGGACCGTTTCAGCCACCAATTGATGCCTCCTTCCACGCCGAAGGCATATTTAATAGTGACTCCACTCTCGATGACCTCCACCGTCACTCCGGCAAACGCGGAACCCGTCCGCTTGCCGTCGTAATCAAAGTTGGTCTCGAGGACAAAGTCCTGCGAGGCAGGCAAGGGCCGGAACAGGGAGGGAAAGGCCGGGGAAGCATAAGCAAGGGGATGAGGGGCATCGTCCCGCACCTGAAGGAGGAGTTTGCCCGGCTGGTCCTCAAGCGAATACCATGAAGCGGGGGAATAATTATCGCGCCGTTCCAGCGCCTGCAGGGTCCAGACCGGGGGGAGAATTTCAGACTTGAAGCTCTCGAAATCCTCCGTGTTGAAAACAGTGATCTCCCTTGTCTGGGCGGCGGACTGTGGCGTGGGCACCGCCTCGTCTGTGCCGGTGGCGGTAACCTGGTAAAGGCCTGGAGTGGTGAAAACCGCCGTCCGCAGATAGGGCAGCGGGCTGGCAACCATGCTTCCGGTGCCGGGCGTCCAGTTCCAGGTGTAGCTGAGCGCGGTGCCCTCCGGGTCGAAACTGGTGCCGGCATTCAGGGTCAGGGTCTGGCCCAGCCCCACGTGCCATGAGGCCGGTGAGGCGCTGAGTTGCATAGCCGGCGGGGCGTTGCCCATTTTGGTGTAGGCGTAGCTGAGGGGCGTACCCACGGGCTGGCCGGCGGCATCCAGCATGCGCACCGTCAGGGAATTCAACCCTTCGCGCAGCAGGATGCCTGAGAGCCTCCAGGACGTCTGGTTATTCCATGTCAGTACGGCTTCGGGATGGCCATCCATGATGATGGTA
>CAIZWU010000294.1 GCA_903936775.1 uncultured bacterium
GATAGGCACGGCCATGTAGTTGAATCCGTCGCGGGCGTCCATGAATCGGTAAACATTCCCCTGATACTCCCCGGGGAACAGGATGAGCAATCGGCCCTGGACGGAGTCCTCGACGCTCTCAATCAGGCTGGAGACCCGCATGAAATCGAAGAGGGAGGCGAGCCCGGTGACCGCGACGACGCTGTCCGCATGGGTATCCGGGCTGGCGCAGGCGGCCTTTACCAGGGCGGCAGCGCGGGATTCCAACTCGCGGCTGGCCTTCAGGTGTTTGGGATCGGCGAAGATGGCTTCCCGGTATTTGTGCTGCGCGAGGTATTCCGGGAGCAGGCTGGTGAGATCGACGGTGGACCAGCCGTGGCCCGCTTGCAGGGTGTGCGCCTCGAATTGGGGCAGCCGCGCCCTGACCCTGCGTTCCTCCACCGGGGGATAGACGGCGAACCAGATACGCTGTTTGCCGGAAAGCCGGGCGGGCCATGGCAGACGCACCTGCCGGGAGTAGTTGGCGAGGAGCCGGTCGATGGTATTCATGGGCGGGGAGATAGGAATTCCTCAAGCAGGGGAAAGCTGATTTCCACGACATCCCCAATGGCGCGAAGGTTGAGGAGTCCGGCGCGGTGGGCTTCCTGTGCGAGGGACCGCGCCCGGTCCGCGTCAAGGTCAAGGAGCCGGCACCATGGGTTGGAAAACACCGCGACCCCGTGAAAGCCGGCAGCCTGGCCTAGAAAAAATGCCAAGGTCACGGCCACCGGAGTCGGCTGAACGCGGTGGCGGGTCTTTTTACTTCTTCCCAGCAGGTGCCCGGACTGGGTCCACGAGGAAGCGGCATTCCGGGCCACTTTGTTCTGATTCAGCTCCGAGTATTGACTTGGGAATGCGGCCGCGACCGCCGCCGCCAGCTGGCCGGGGGTGACCAGATCTCCGTCGGCTACCTCCAAAACTGCCGGGGAGGTGGAGCGGAACAGAGAATCCCGGGACCATGCCACCTGAACCGCTAGCAAGGGAAGGGACGCGGGGGCGAGTTGATGGAGTTTTCGGAGCACCCCGAAGAGCGGCACGCTCTCGTCCAAGGCGTAGAGTTCCCGTAAATGCCGGAGGGACTTCTGCCGCGTGCTGACGGTCGTCTTTCCGAGGACATTCCGGTCGAGAATGGCCGCCCGATATTCCGATGCGGCGCTCCCCGTTGGCACGGAAGCCAGCACCTGTTCCAACTCGGCCAACATAATGGTGCGGCTGATGTGGGCACCGCCCGGGGAGGATTTCAGCCCCAGTTCCTGCAGGGCCGGCGATCCCTGGGGGAATCCGGACGGGGAAAGGCTGTGGTGGCTACTGGGAGGGGGCATTTGATAAAGTGGCGAATCTAAGCAGCGTCGTGAGTGCCCTACAAGCTATTCCTGACTCAATATTTCAGAAGGTCAGTTCATGTTTGAGCGAAAAAACCTGCCAACTGGGGAGCTGGGGGTTATGATTGATCCACCCGCAGGGCCGTTTCCCGCCGCCGCCCACGCCCCCCGTGATACCAAAGGCATCAACCACGCCACCGGCCACGTCTATCTCCTCCACTTCCGCATCACAGCCATCCGCCACCTCGACCTGTGCGCCCCCATCCACCAACGCAAGGAGCACCACATCACCGTCAGCAAACGCGCCGGGTGCAACGACATCGTCCCCAC
>CAIZWU010000295.1 GCA_903936775.1 uncultured bacterium
CGCCCCACCTCGACGGTAAACACACCGTTTTCGGTGAAGTCACCAAAGGCCAGGACGTGGTGAACGCCATCCGTCAGGGTGACAAGATCAAATCCATCGAAGTCCTCGACCCCACCGACGATCTCTTCGCCGCCCAGGCCGCGAACATCACCAAGTGGAACGCCGCCTACAAGCGCTAGGTTCCGCCTGCTCATTCCCAAAACACCGGTCCGCGCAAACGGACCGGTGTTTTTTTATCTGATCCGAGCTGTCGGATTTCATGAACGGAGTCATCCTGCATCTTCCCGACGGCACCGTGTTCAGCGGCCGGTAAAAGAGTCGTTTTGTGCTGGCTGCATTCCCCCACCTCGCTGAATCCGCTCATTTTGACTGTCCAGCGTCCATTGAACGGTTTGTATTCCAAAGTAATATTCCATTCGGAATCCTTGTTTCATGGTTGGGCGGGAATTACGGTTGTCAGGTGAAGGATGGTTTTCACTTCGTGGAAAGTTGGTTCCTCTGAAAACACGGAAGTTCCTCCTCCTTGCCTCCCTGCCCCGGGCCTGCTTTCCGGGTCCGTTCCTTCACCACGCCTCCAGCCACCCCGGCAAATCCCGGGAGCTATCCGTAGGCCGGCCCATGGCAAGCGGCCGGTGTTTGATCATCCCTGCCAACCCGTGAGACAGCCTCACCCCACGGCCCGGCGCAGCAGGCTGGCCGGGATTTTGAAGTGGCTGGGGTGTTTGTAGGAAAGATTGAGCAGCATCTGTCCGGAAATGATGTGGAAGCTCTGGGCCCACGCGAGGGGGGTGTTGTGCCCCATCTGCGTCCCGAGGTAGAGTTCCGGGACGTAACCTTCAGGAGTCATGGCGCTCTCCAGTTGGATGAAATATTTCACGGCGAGGTCGAAATAGGCGGAGCGTTGCTCCCAGCTCAGATGAATCGGGTGATGGTTGGCGTCGAAATCCTGTTCGTATTCCGCGAGCTTGCTATAACAAATCGACAGCCAGGCCAGACCGAGCGGCCATTCCGCCGTCTCCCCTTCGTGGGCGACGGTGCCGTGACCGGAATACACATCGTTGGGATAACGCCGCACGCCGCGGGTCCCGACCAGATTCGTCTCGATGTTTTCCAGGATCATCAGCTTGGTCTCGTAGTCCACGATGGCGTAGGGCCAGATCAGGCTGAGCTGCGCCATATCGTAGGGGCGGCTGGGGGACTCACGGGGGAGCAGTTCGGCGAGGGCTTTGTTGCCGTTGGCCACCATGCGCTGGCTGACCGGAACGAGGGTGCCGATCTCGGTTTTCTGTTTGTATTTGTAGTCGTAGAAACCTTGATCGAACCACATGGTCAGGCCGCCCAGCACCGCGCCGAAGCTGCTGCTGTGGGCCTCGGGGCCTTCCTCCCACATACCGAAGTCTTCCTCGAAGCCCATGTTGAAGATGTAATTCCGGATATGGCTGATGAGGGTGAAGTCTTCCGCGGTGAAGCGGAAGCCATAACCTTTCCGGATCAGATCCCCCATTTTATACATGAAAAGCCCGAAGACATCCATCTGGTGATGGCCCCAGTCATCCGTGATGGTTTCGAGGGTGGTGGGATGCACGCGGGCCGGCATGAACAGGCCGCGCTGATCAAGCACATTAGGCTTGAGGATGGACGCCTTGATGATGCCCAGGTGGTAGCGTTTGAAAATATCCAGCACGAGGCGGAAACTCTCGATCATCTTGTCGAAACACCCGAGGTATTCGTTCGCGTAGGTGGCGAACATGATATCCCGGATCCAGAAGACGTTGTAGGCATCCCCGGAGCCGTCTTCGGCGGAATACGGGCTGGCGATATAGCCTCCGTTGGGTCGCCTCAGTCGTTCCAAAGTGCTGTAGGAAAGGCGGATCCGCTCATCGAGCGGGTATTGGTGGAATTCGCTGGGAGGCGGAACGTGAAGAGTGCGGGTGCTGCGGGCCATAGGGTCAGACATAGGGATAAGCAGATTCGGTTCCGAAAATTGGGACGATTGTGGATTCAGGGTGAAAAAGTGTCACTCCACGATGACCGCACGCGGCGCGGCCGGCAACGCCGGGGTGCCCGCGAGGGCAGACCGGATGGCATCTTCGACGGGAAGCGCCCGCAAGGCATCGCGCACGGCGGGGGCAGAAACTGCCTCGGTGAGCTCCGGCAGGGTGAGCAGCTTGCTGTAGTAGGAAAAGCTGAGGGCATGCAGCACATCATTATCCTTCAGCAGGGCACGCATCACTTCGGACTGCACCAAGGGAGCCATCCGCGGCTGGCGGATCAGATTTTGCCAGGCCGTTTCATTCCGGCGCAGGGCCAGCAGGGCACCGAGGGCCGAGGCTTCGCGGGAGTGAAAGGGATCCACTTTATCCAATAGCTGGCCCAGGGTGCCGGTGGAGACGCCATTGCTCAGCTGGGAGAGCAGCGGCGGTTCCTCCGGCGGCCCAGCACGCTGGGTCATGGCCGCGTTTTCCACCCACCGCATGCGCGCCACCCCGCCACTGTATCGGATCGCCATCGCCGCTCCCCAGAGCACCAGCAACGCCGGCACCAGGCTGAACAACCCGGCCCGGGTGCGCTGGGCTGCCCCGGCCGGAACCATCCCTGGACCACTGAACAGAGCCCCGAGGAACCGCTGGGAAAACCAGAACGCCAGCACGCCACTGGCCACCGCGCCCCACTGGATCGCTTCAGCATGAAACCCATTCAGCCACGAAATCAAAGGGCCCGGAGCATACCGGAAAAACCACCACCCCGCCGCGGCACCGGCCATGACCGACACCGCCAGCATCACCAACCGCCCAATCCCGCGCGCTACCCCCCAGAACACACAAACACCGGCAAAAGCCAGCATGGTGAGGCGCAGGGTGGGTTCGGAGGTGAGGGAAAAAGGCATGGGGAAACGGTCCATACCAAACGGACCGGCCTGGCAATAAAAATTATCCGACGTTCAAGGCTCCGCGTTCAAAGGCTCTGTATTGGGCCGCCGATTGGGTAAAGATTCATTTCCCCATCTGCCCCCGGTGCCGCAGAACATGATCGGCCAGCACCAGCCAGGTCATGGCCTCCACGATCGGCACCGCACGCGGCAGCACACAGGGGTCGTGGCGGCCGCGGCCTTTCAGAGTGGTGTCTTCGTGCGGGGTGCTCGTCACCGTGTCCTGCTCGTGCATCACGGTGGCGACCGGTTTGAAGGCCACCCGGAAGAGAATCGGCTCGCCATTGCTCATACCACCCTGCACCCCGCCGGAGTCGTTTTTGGTGGCGTGGACCACCCCGTTTTCCATGCGAAAGGGATCGTTGTGCTCCAAGCCGGTGAGGAGGGTGCCCGCGAAACCACTGCCGATTTCAAAGGCCTTGGTGGCAGGCAGGCTGAGCATGGCCTTGGCGAGATCGGCATCGATTTTATCAAACACCGGCTCGCCCAGTCCCGGCGGGCAATTCCGCACCACACATTCCACCACGCCGCCCACACTATTGCCGGCACTGCGCATTTTCTTGATGAGATCGGTCATCGGTCCCACCATCAAGGGATCGGCGGTGCGCACGATATTGCTTTCCACCAGATCGCGGGTCACGGCGGCGGGGTCGATGGTGCCGGTCAGATTGTAAACGCTCTTTACCCACGCAATTACTTCCAGCGTTGGATAGAGCGCCCGCAGGGCCTGTTGCGCCACTGCGGCAGCCGCCACCCGTCCGATGGTTTCCCGCGCACTTGAGCGCCCCCCGCCACGCCAGTCCCGGAAGCCGTATTTGGCATCGTAAGTGTAATCGGCATGGCTGGGCCGGTATTTGGTGGCCATTTCGTTATAAGCCTCGGACCGCTGATCCTCGTTGCGCACCATGATCGAAATGGGGGTGCCCGTGGTCAGCCCTTCAAAGACCCCGCTCAAAATCTCGGCCCGGTCCGCTTCCTTGCGGGGCGTGGTGATTTCGCTTTGCCCCGGACGGCGGCGGTCCAGTTCCGTTTGAATGTGTTCGAAAGTCAGCGGCACCCGGGGCGGACAGCCGTCAATCACCACACCGACCCCGCCACCGTGGGATTCCCCCCAGGTGGTGATACGAAAAGCCTGACCCCAAGTACTGGACATAAGACGGCTTATCTGGGAGAGGAATCCGCCCGCATCAAGAGGGAGGTGCTCCGGAGCGGTGAACTGCCCCGCGGGGTTTTCCCGGCCAAACTCCACCAATGAGGCCCACCGCCCTTGCACCGGCAGCGCGGCGATGCACGGTCCCGCCATGTTGGAACGGTTGCGTTGCGGAGTCATTACCACGGGAGCCTTCCGGGCTTACCTCGCGCAGTGGCATGAAGAAACCGAAGGCGGCAACTTTGGCCTCATCCCGCAGCTCGACTACGTGCGTTTCGCCAGCGGCGAGCGCGCCGGCCAGGCCTACGCCAGCCTGCTCTGGCAGCCGATCAACAAAATGAAACCGCACGAGATCTTCGAGATAGGCCGCATCAAGGTTTACCTCTCCAAATCCACCCGCACCGCCCTGAAGGAGCACTGTCTGGACATGAAGGATGGGGCGATTTTTGTGAAGTGAGGCGATGGGACGCAGAGGAAAACTGCTCACATTTCACCCCGGATACTCCGCCACCACTTCGATTTCCACCATGGAATCCAGCGGGAGCTTGGCAACTTGGAAGGTGCTGCGGGCGGGTTTATGATCTCCAAAGGCGGCGGCGTAGAGCGGGTTCAGGGTGGGGAAATCGGCCATGTCCTTCAGGAAGACGCTGCATTTCACCACGTGGTTCATGGTCAAACCGGTGCCCTCGAGGAGGCCTTTGATATTGGAGAGGACCTGCTGGGTCTGACCGGTAAAGTCGGTGGCTTCGATCTTGCCCGTGGCCGGATCGATCGGGATCTGCCCGGAGGCGAAGAGGAGATTTCCTGTACGGACGGCCTGGGAATAGGGACCAATGGCGGCAGGGGCTTGGGCAGAGTGGATGATTTCCATGGGGCGATCATGAGCACGGGCCGACCGGAGCGCAACGGAGTTTGGGAGCGGACAGGTGGACGAAGCTCCTGCTGAGTAGCAGAGCAGGAGTTTTTCCAAGGCTCTGGAAAGCCAGACCGCGGGAACCCGGCGGGAGCTTCGTCCACCCCGGTTGGGCCGGCGCCGGGCCGCAGAGGCCGGATGCCGATGCTCTTGTTGGCTAAGTTTTCAGCCGCGCCACACAAAACAGGCTCTGTGTCGTAAAGTCCGCGGCGGTCAACTCCGGGTGGCGGGCGTGGATGGCCCCGGTGAGGCGGCCCGCGCCTTGGTTGGGCGTGGATGGAGTGGTCCGCTCCAGCTCGATTTCAAAATACTGGCCCGTGATGGCGCGGACTTCCTCCAAGCGAAGCCGGTTCAGTTTGGTCATCACGTAATGATCCGGCGGGTGGGTGCCGTCAAGATGCGCCCAGTCGGCGAAGCGCTGCTGGACAGGATTCGTCAGGTCGAGGCGTCCGATGGTTTTCGGTTCCTGGTGGTGGCCGTTCCAGGAAAACCAATTGTGGTGGCTGAAGATGAGCCGCCCGCCCGGCCGCAGCAGGCGGGCCACCGAGGCAAAAACCCCGGCCAGATCGGTCAGGTGTTCCGTGGCATTGTGCAGAGTGGCCACATCAAATAACCTCCGGCCTTCCAGTTCATTGGAAATACCCCGGATCATGCGGAACCGGTCGATCCGTTCCATCAGCATCTCCGGCGTCCAGCCACAATCGAGCCGCTTCCCGGAGTGCAGGCTCTTCAGCACCCCCGACTTCGGTTTGATGAGCGGATCCACCCCCGTGTAGCTGCGCGCCCCTTCCAGCAAAAACCCCAGGCCGTGCAGCCCCATGCCGCAGCCGACATCAACCACGTCCTTGCCTTGGCACCACGGGGCCAGCGCCTTGGGCCAGCGCAGATACCCGAGTTCCAGCGCCTGCTGGACGGCAGGGAGCGGGAGGGCATTCACCCGGGAGAAACTCCAATCATTGGCCTTCAGAAAATGAGGGTAACGCCGCCAGTAATACACCGGCCAGCGGTCCATCAGACGGAGCTTGAAGTCAGGGGAACGCGATTCGATACGGGCCATGTCCCGGCCTCATCACCCGGGCGCAGGGGCAAGTCAAACGGGCGGGCGGAGGCGCAACAGGGCGGCAATCCCAGCATCGCCCCGTGCGTTTTCGGGGGCCTTGCGTTCCTGCACCGCCGCCCCCAGGTTCCGGGCATGAGTGTCTCCCTGCCTCCCCGGTTGGCAGCCGTCTGGCAACGGCTGCCCTTCCGCGCCATGCTTCTGGTGGTGCTGTTCCTCTTCATCGTGAAGGAACGGTATCCCTTCTCCAATTTCCCCATGTACTCCAATGTCGATGAGGAGGCCGATATCCTCTATGTGACCGACCAGGCAGATGCCGCCCTGCCCATGGATGCCGTCTTCCGCACCGGTTCCGGCACCGCCAAGAAGATGTATAAAAAGGAACTCAGCACGATCTCCAAATCCGCTGGCCGCAAACTGGAAACGGCCACCCCGGAAGACAGGGCTGCCGCCGGCCGGGCCGTCATGGCCACCATCGTGGAGCGCATCCGCCCCAAGGCTATGCCCGCCAGTGTTTCCCAACTGCGTCTCTACCGGAAAACCTTCCGCCTCGAAGACGGCGGTCTGGCCCATCTTGAACCGGAACGCCTCGCCGAACTCCCAGTGCCCACCCCATGAGCGACTCTGCCAACACCATCAACCGCCCCTCGTGGCAGCCCGGCCCATTCGACTGGAGCGCGCTCGAAATGCTGCTGATGCGTGCCGGGTTTGCCGCACTCGTCTTTTACACGATCAAGTGGGAGACCGGAGCCTGGACCACCCAGAAATTCCCCAATGGGATCGCGCATTTTCTGGACCTCACGTGGATCGGCCAATCCCCTCCCGGTCTGGGCCTGAAAGCCCTCACCCTCGGTGGCCTCGCCCTGTATGTGGCCGGCTGGCTGCCCACCCTCGGCCTCCTGCCCGCCTTGTTTTTCAGCATCGTCATCGGCACCCTCGGCAATTCCCAGGGCGCGATCAATCACAGCACCCAGATGGTGACCATGATGCTTCTCGCGCAGTTTCTCGTCTACCTGATCCCACGCGGGCCTGGCGTGGAGAAACCGGCCGATCATTGGACCCGCCCGGGCCTCACCGCGCAACAGCAGGCCATCTGGTGGAGCACCGTGGTCATCGCCGCATCCTATGTGGTCTGCGGGGTGGTGAAGCTGACCAATTCCAACTTCATGTGGCTCTACGACGCCCCCTATCTCGCGGTGCAGCTCCTAAAAACCAACTGGTCGCATTATCACGACACCCTCGAAATGCCGCCGGCCTGGCTCCAGACCGTAACCCAGACTCTCGTGGATCATCCCAATCTGGCCCGCCTCTTCTTCGGGGCGGGCCTGCTGGTCGAGCTCCTCGGCTTCGTGGTCCTCATCAATCGCCGCTGGGCACTGGCCGGAGGGCTGGCCATCATCGCGCTGCATCTCAGCATCAGTCAGGTGATGAGCCTGAATTTCCTGACCCACATTTTTGCCACCCTGATTTTTCTGGTGAATGTGCCGGGGTGGCTGATGGCACGGCGGCCGCCGTGAGACCGCGTTCCAAAACCCCCGCATAATTATTCTCGAAGCCCCACAGAAATCGTTTACCTGAGCCCGGTCCGGGATATGCTCGGCCAGTCCTCTCCACCCATTCCCATCCGTTATGCCCACCATTCTTGTCATCCTGCTTATCCTCGCCGCCGTCGCCGCCATTGCCGTGTTCTGGGTGATTGGTCTGTACAATGGTCTGGTCACTTTCCGGAACCGCTACAAAAACGGCTTCTCCCAAATCGACGTCCAGTTGAAGCGCCGCTATGATTTGATCCCCAACCTGGTCGAAACCGCCAAGACCTACATGGCGCATGAAAAAGACACGCTCGAAGCCGTCATCAAGGCCCGCAACCAAGCCTCCAGCGCCCGCGAAGCCGTCACCAGCGCCCCCACCAACGCCGCTGCCCTGCAGACCCTCAATCAGGCTGAAGCCGGCCTCACCGCGGCCATGACGCGCTTTTCCATCGTCCAGGAAGCCTATCCCGACCTGAAGGCCAACCAGAACATGATGCAGCTCACCGAGGAACTGACCTCCACGGAGAACAAAATCGCCTTTGCCCGCCAGTCCTACAACGACGCCGTGATGCACTACAACAACCGCCGGGAGATGTTCCCCAGCAGCTTCATTGCCGGCACCTTCAACTTCACGGAAGCCCAGCTCTTCGAGGTCTCCAACGACGCCGAACGCACTCCGGTCAAGGTCCAGTTCTAACCAGGAACCCGAACAAGGGCCACGGAGAAGGATGAGGTGATTTGATCAGACCCGCAGGCAACGGCACGATGGACGTGGAGCAATCCGCTGCCTTTGCCCCATGCTCAGGATCTGATTTCTCCACTCCTCCTGATCTGCCCATGCTCGTTCCGTAGCCAGCCCCGCCATGCTGGCCCGCAGCTTGGTTCAGCCCCCCGACCTCCAGTTCCCCGCCCCATGGACTTTTTCCAGAACCAGGATGACGCCCGTCGCCGCACCCGGCTGCTGCTGATGCTATTCGCGGCTTCGGTCGTCACCATCATCGTGCTGCTCTACCTCGCAGCCGGATTTGCCACCGGCTGGAAGGGCGGCCTGCTGGACTGGAAACTCCTCGGTATGATTGCGGCCGTCAGCGCCGGGACCATCGGCCTCGGCAGTGGCTTCAAGATCCTGCAGCTTTCCAGCGGCGGATCAGCCCTCGCCCGGGAACTGGGCGGCCGCGCCGTCGATCCTGACACCACCCATCCCGATGAACGGAGATTGCTCAATATTGTCGAGGAAATGGCCCTCGCTTCGGGCATTCCCGTGCCGGCGGTCTGGGTGATGGATGATGAGGAAGGCATCAACGCCTTCGCGGCCGGACACACCCCGGCCGATGCCGTGGTCGGCGTCACCCGCGGCTGCATGAAGGCGCTGTCGCGGGATGAATTGCAGGGCGTGATCGCCCACGAATTCAGCCACATCCTGAATGGCGACATGCGGCTGAATCTCCGGCTGATCGGCGTGGTGCATGGCCTGCTGATCATGGCCATCATGGGACGCATCCTCCTGCGCTTTTCGGCTGAGATGGGCGGAGGCGGCAGCCGCAACAGCAAGGATGCTGATCCCCGGCTCCTGCTCCTGCTGGGCGGCATCCTGCTGCTCGTCCTGGGTTACCTCGGGGTCTTTTTCGGCAATCTCATCAAGGCCGCCATCTCCCGGCAGCGCGAATTCCTTGCCGATGCCTCCGCCGTGCAGTTCACCCGGAATCCTGACAGCATCGGCGGCGCCTTGCTGAAGATCGGCGGTTACGCCTTCGGCTCGCAATTGAAAAACCCGCGCACCGAGGAAGCCAGCCACCTCATGTTCAGCAATGCCATGGGCAACGCTTTCCTCTCCGCCCTCAGCACCCACCCGCCGCTGGAGCAGCGCATCAAGGCCATCCTGCCGCATTGGGACGGGAAGTGGCCCACCGTCACCCTGCCGGAGATCGAAGCCCGTCGCATGCGCAACGTTCCCGTCAGCGCCCATCCGGAAGGCGCCATGGCCGGTTTCATGGACATCCGCCGGAAAGTCACCACCAGCCAGGCCATGACCGCGCTCGACCGCATCGGCCAGCCTACCCCCGAGGAGATCAAATCCGCCATCCACATCAACTCGCTCATCCCACCGGAGTTGCGGGGCCTCCTCCGCGACAGTGCCGGCGCCCAGGCCGCGGTCTTCGCCATGTTGTTGTCCGTCAATCCCGGCGCCCGCGCCCGGGAGCGGGCCGCCCTCGCCACTTTGGCCGATGCCCGCACCACCACCACCGTGGATGAAATCGCCGCCC
>CAIZWU010000296.1 GCA_903936775.1 uncultured bacterium
GACAGAGTAGTTTCCGTCCGCATCAATCGGGAACGAGGTTTCGGTCACGCGGATGACGTCGCCCGGAGCGATGTCCGGGGTGAACGTTGGCCAGCACTCGCCGCCTAAGTGGTTCAGGTCAATATAGCCGGTCGCTCCGGTCGGATCCGTGACGTCTGGCAGCGGGAACAGACCGTCGGTGGCAGCGATGACGTGTCCATTGCGCACCAGTTCGATGACTGCCATCGCCTGGAGGGGCATTCCGGTGTAGGAGACGTAGTCGCGGACGAAGAACGCGGCGATATTACGGTCGACCGGCGGGTCGTTGAACCCTTCCGCGGTGATGCCGGAGAAGCCGGTCATCGGGATGCTCAGTACGGTCGCCGGGGCGTCTGCGTAGGGAGCGTAGGCGAGATCCGCAGCGGCGGCGGCGGCCCCCAGACTGAGTGGGTAATAGGCGAGCGGAAGGACAAACGATCCGCCGGCGGGGATGGAGTCAGGGATGAGGAGGTTCGGCGTTTGGAACTGGCTGGCTCCTACTCCGGTCATGGTCACCGTCATGCCCGGGAGCGAGTCCAGCTGACCTTCGTTGGTGATGGTCACGCGACGCGTGGCGCTCTCATTCACTGCGGTATCCGGGAAGTTGATGGCCACCGGGGTCGCCGTGAGGAACACTTGGGGTTGGGCCACCACGCCGCCGAGCAGCGGGACTTTCACGGTGCCTGCGACGTCATCCATCACGGTCATCAAGGCCGTCTTGGCTCCGAGGGCAGCTCCCGTAGTGTTGAACTGAACCTGCACGGTGCAGGATTGCCCGGGCAGCAGCGGGGTGCCGAGGCAAGTGTCGCCCACGATGGTGAAGTTCGCTGCATCAACGCCGCTGATAGGGAAGCCGGAGAGGGTGACGGGAGCAGAGCCGGTATTGCGGATCGTCAACGGCCGGACGAAGGTAGAGCCGGGAATCAGGTTTGGGAAGACCAGTTTGCTGGCGCTCAGGAGGGTATCGCCGGTGGGCGGTTCCAAAACGGCGGGCGCTCCGCCATCGGCGGGGATGCAACCGCCTTCGAGTCCGGAGGTTCCGGGAGCGACGTATTCACTGATGGTAATTTCCGTGGGAGCCCGGCCGTTCCAATTGGCGGACTGGGAGGACTCATACATGGCGCGATGCACGTCATTGCCCATCAGGCCGGTGAAGGTGGCGATGAAACCATCCTCACGATCCGGGTCGCGGACCAGGGTGCCATTGCCGGGGGCGGAGATGGCGCGGGCGCCGATGGGCTGATTGGCATTGTTTTGGCCGGCCCCATTGACGAACTCGAACTGATTGGCGGAGCCGGAAACGAGTTCCACGGACACCTGGCTGATAGGCATGGGGGTGCCGTCTTCATTGGTGGCGCGGCCTTTCAGCTGAATGGTGTTGGCATTGATCTGGATCACGGGAGTCGCCGGGTCGGCGGGGGAAGGGAGCAGTTCCAGATCGGCCACGTAGGTCTGATAGGTCCAGCCCACCGACGAGGAGAGGCGGACGC
>CAIZWU010000297.1 GCA_903936775.1 uncultured bacterium
ATGTCCTTCCAGGCCGTCCCGTTGCGCGACGCGGTGCTGCCCGAGCGGCTGCACGCCGTGATGGCGCTGCACGCCTGCGACACCGCGACCGACGATGCCCTCGCGCTGGGCTTGCGGCGGTCGGCAGATATCCTGGCGGTGGCCCCGTGTTGTCAGGCGGAGCTGGCATCCTTTTTCAAAACCCTTGCCGCCCGCACCGGCTCCAGTCATCCGCTGGATGTGATCCTGCATTCCCCGAATCTGCGCCGGGATACCGCCGCGACCATCACCGATGCCCTGCGGCTTGCGCTCCTCCGTGCGCTTGGTTACGAGGCCACCGCCACCGAATTCATCCCCTCCGCCCACACTACGAAAAACCGGCTCATTTTGGCGGAGCGGCGGGGAAGGTATAACAAGGCCGGATTGGCGTCGTTTCTGGCGCTGAGGGCCGCGTCCGGCGATGCGGAACTGGCGCTGGAGCGGGAAGTGAAGGATCTACTGGCAGAGCGGTTCCCGGCTTAGGATCCCCGGCAAATGGGTTTCCTCACGGATACAGTCCGCGCTTTTTCTTGGCTTCGTAAACCCGTTGGATGCCGAGGCTGAGGGCAGCGGTGCGCATGGAAATATTGCGGTCGCGGGCGGTGTTCACGGTTTGCCGGAAGGCGGTTTCGAGGATGCGGTAAAGCTTGCCCATGACCTCCGCTTCGTCCCAGAAGAAGCTCTGGAGATCCTGCACCCACTCGAAATAACTGACGACCACCCCTCCGGCATTGCAGAGGATATCTGGAATCACAAAAATGTCGGGACGCTGCTCCAGAATGGCGTCCGCTTCCGGGGTCACCGGGCCGTTGGCGCCTTCCGCGAGGATGCGGCATTTCAGCTGACCGGCGTTCTTTTCCGTGATCTGGCGCTCCAGCGCCGCGGGCACGAGGATGTCACAGGGCAGCACCAGCAGGTCCTCCTGGGAGATCGGTTCGCCTCCCGGAAATCCGGCCAGGGTGCGGTGTTTTGCCAGATGATCATCGATGGCATTCAGGTCCAGGCCGTTCTGGTTGTAGACGCCACCTGAAACGTCGCTGACAGCGATGATTCTGGTGCCGGAGCGGGCAATGGTGCCAGCCGCGACCGACCCCACGTTGCCAAAACCCTGGATGACCGCGGTGGTGCCTTCGGGTTTGAGTTTGAGGGTGTCCATGGCGCGGCCCACGAGGAAGGCCACGCCGCGGCCGGTGGCCTCGCGCCGGCCGAGGGAACCACCCAGATTGACCGGCTTGCCCGTGACCACAGCCGGGACGGCATGGCCGGCATGGATGGAATAGGTGTCCATCATCCAGGCCATGGTCTGTTCGTTGGTGCCGACATCCGGGGCCGGAATGTCCACCTGCGGGCCGATGAAGGGAATGATTTCCTGGGTGAAGCGGCGGGTGAGGCGCTCCAGTTCGTGCTGGGAAAGTTTGGCCGGATCGCAGGCGACGCCGCCTTTGGCTCCGCCGTAGGGCAGGCCGGTCAGGGCGCATTTCCAGCTCATCCACATGGCCAGCGCGGCCACTTCCCCCAATGCCACCTCCGGATGATAGCGCATCCCACCTTTGGTAGGGCCGAGGGAAAGATGATGCTGCACCCGGAAGCCGCTGAAGACTTCCACCCGGCCATCGTCCAGGCGGACGGGCACGGCCACGGTCAGGGCGCGCTTGGGGTATTTCAGGCGGTCGCGGTCGTTGAGGTCGATTTCGAGGAGATTTGCCACGCGGTCAAACTGGGCGCAGGCCATGTCGAAAGTAGGGTGGCGGTAGATGTCCATCTTTGAATGAAGCGTTGCCCGGGCAAGCATTTGCCTCGTGACCC
>CAIZWU010000298.1 GCA_903936775.1 uncultured bacterium
ATTTCCTAACTGGCCTGCTGAACGATGCGGCCGAGGAAATCGACCGTGGGCGCAATCCGGAAGCGCTGCACCGGGCCCTCGACCGCAACGCCGGGCCGCTCCAGGAACTCGCCGATGATCCGGAACGGCAGAGCCTGCTCCTCCAGCAGGTCTCAGCCCTGTATTCCACCATGGGGGATTGGAAAAGCTCGCTCAATTTGATGGAAACCCGGACCGCCGTGCTGGCCGGGGTGCATGGACCGGACAGTGCCGAGGCCCTGGACGCAGAGCTGGATTACTTGAAACACCTGAAAACCCGGGGATTCCGCACCGCGGCTCCCCCACGGCTGGAGACTCTCCTGAAACGGGTCGAGTCCGTAGGAAGGCAGGGCAGCCCCTTCTGGTTTGAGGTGCAGCGGGAGCGGGTCCAAGTCCTGCTGATGCTCGATGCAGGCCGCAAAGCCCTCGCGCTTTCCAAAGAGACCATGGCCATGGCTGACCTTTTCAAACCGAAAGAAAGTGACCTTCTCCGTCTGCAGCTCTCTCACTCCGCTGCCCTTGAGGAGGTGGGGGACTACCCAGCAGCGGAGCAGACGCTGATGCAATGCCGGCGTGCCTCCAACGGGCGGATCCACGCCGCCGTCTTCAACCAGTTGATCCACCTCCTGAAGCGCCAGGGTGATCCTGCCCGGGCCGCCGGACTGCTCCGGGAACGAATCGCCAGCAGTCAGAAATTGGAGCCAAGGGAGAACACGGACCCGGTTCGGTTGCTCATCCCGTTGAGCAAATGCGAAAGTGATGCCGGGCAGCATGATTCCGCCATCGGCCACGCCCGGGAAGCCTTGGATCTTGTCCTCGCACGCGGAGCCCCCGGGGAGGGCAATCCCGACCGTTCCGATGCGGGCGATTGCCTGCGTGCCCTTGCCATGGCGGAAAGCGCCGCCGGACGCCACGCGGAGGCCATCGGGCACGCCCGGGAAGCCCGGCGCTATACCTCGGTGCAGGAAAGCCGCGCCGTGCTCATGAAGACCATTTACTGCGAGGCCAGGGTCCACCAGGCGGCCGGGCAGCTGGAGCAATCCTATCAATGCTACCGGGAATGCCACGAACTGCGCCAGGAACGCCACGCCAACTACCGGAGCCTGGCCACCAACATGGAACAAATGTGGCGCATCCGCATGGAGCAGGGCCGTTGGGAGGAAGCCCTCGCCCTCATTTCCGAGATGTGGCATCAACCGGAAGTGGATGAGCCCACCGCCCAGACGGATATCGACTATCTCGGTGAGATTGCCGGATTCGGCATCGAAACCTGGGCCGCCTGGCAGCTGGCCCAGCCGGAGGCCCAGCCGCCGGAGGCCCTGCCGCTATGGCAGGAGGCCGCCGCCGCCCGCGCCCGCGCCCGCGCTGACAATGGAACAGAAGACATCGCGCCGGTGAAACAGTGATGCCCTGCGCCTTCGTTTTGCCGGGTTGGTGAACTCCATTTCCTGAACGCCATTTCCTGAACGCCATCCGTCCAAACCTAGACCAGCGGCCTGCCACCACATCCCGCCGGAATAACCGGCCGGACGGCGGGCTGGTGTGGAGGCTCAGACGAGGGCCCAGCCTTTGCGGTACTCGCGTTTGATGAAGCGGGCCGCCTCCGGGGTGCCCGGGCATTCCATTTTGGCCGCATCCCACACCAGTTTCTTTCCGGTGCGGAAAGCGACGTTGCCGAGGTGATTGGCTTCGGTGAGGGCTCCGCTGTATTCGAAGTTGCAGGTGGTGGGGCCGCCACTCCGGCAGGCTTCCAGCCATTCCTTGTGGTGTCCCGGGCTCTCCGGGATGCGCGGACCGGCATGCTGATAGTCCTTGAATTGCTCCTCCGGCAGCAACAGGTAGCGGTCGTAATCGGCCAAGAGCATGCCTTTTTCCCCAATGAAAAGCGCGCCACTGTCCCACTGCGGGATCTTTTTATCCGTCCACGCGGCGGGCCGCATTTCCCCCTGATACCAAGTCAGCTGACAGGCCGGCATGTCACCACGCGGGCCGTAGGCATAGGTGGCGGACATCGTGGCCGGGGCCAGTTCCGCATGCGCCGGGCCGCCGCTGGCTTCAATCGTGAGCGGAGCATCCAATTTCAGGGCCCAGAAGGGAAGGTCATTCCAGTGCGAGCCGAGGTCGCTCATGGTCCCGCTGCCAAAGTCCCACCAGCGATACCATTTCGGCCCGGGGAAATAGACTTCGTGAAAGGGGCGTTCCGGAGCCGGCCCGAGGAACAGATCCCAGTCGAGAAACGGTGGAGGAGTCTGGGCCTCCGTGGGCCGGCCCGTGACATAGACGATGTCGCCATTCCTTTTCGCGGCTTCCTGACTCTGCAATCCCCAGGCCCGGCCGACCCAGACGTGGCATGCCGTGACCGGACCGATGGCTCCGCCCTGGATGAGTTCCACCACGCGGCGGTAGTTGCTGGTGGCATGAATCTGGGTGCCCATCTGCGTGGCCACGCCGGCCTGTTTCGCCGCCTCCCGGATCTTGCGGCATTCCCAGATGTTATGGGTGAGCGGTTTTTCGCAATAGACGTGTTTCTTCCGCTGCAGGGCCGGCAACGTGGCAAAGGCATGAGTATGCTCCGCAGTGCTCACCGCCACGGCGTCGAAGCTCTTGAATTCGTCGTAGAGTTTCCGGAAATCAGTAAAGGTCTTCGCCCCCGGAAATTGCCTCGCGGCGGCGGCGAGGTTTTGTTGGTTCACATCGCAGAGCGCCACGATGTTTTCCCCCGCCCCGGCAATCTCTCCCATGTTCCCTGCTCCGCGGCCACCACACCCGATGATCACCACATCCAGTTTTTTGCCAGCCCCGGCCCGGACCACGGCAGGAGCAGCGGAGGCCGCGAGGATGGTGGCAAGAAAATGACGGCGGCTGGCTGGACGGGACTTCATGGCCTCTCTTTTACTGCATTCCGGCACCGTCTCTATCCGCTCTTTTTCAACCAGGGCATCGGGTTGCGGGCCGGGATGAGTTCTTCTTCCCAGCGGACAGGTTAAACGATAGACTCCAAGTGCACCCCCACGCGCTTCCGGCGCCTTACCTGTCCGACCATGAAAACCATCTCCATCATTGCTGCCTTGCTTCTAGCCAACGCCGGGACGGCCGCTGCCGCCGATGGAAAATACCTCAACGTGGCGATCCTTTCCCTGCCCGACCGCTATCTGGCAGACATCCCGGGGGCAAACCGGGGCCGGCTGTTGGAGCAACTCTCCTCAGGGCCTTTTTCTGACAACCGTTTGGATTACGGAAACGGCTGGCTCCACTGGTATTCCGACGGCCCGTCTGCGGATAGTCCGGGCTCTACCTCCATGTTTTGGTTGAAGATCCTCCCGGTCCCGGAGGGGCGCGTCCCTTTCGTGTTTGTGCATATGGCCAAGCCTTTTGCCAACGGCGCCAAGCCGGAACGGAACCAGACCTTTGTGCTGCAGCGGGTTCGCGATGAATGGAAGGACGTCACCCGCCGCGTCATCCCGGAGGAGGTGGATCTGACGTTGCATTTCCGGCCCCGGCGATCCGCCAATATCGTAGAGGCTGCCGCGTATGAGCGGTTCGAGCGCCAGGACGGCCGCGGTTCCGCCTACCGCTTTGGGAAACGGAAATTCGACCTGGTTTGGGATGACGGCAAATTCCAAGTCCACCAAGCCTCCAAAACGGAGTTGTCAGGCGATGATGACGCGGGCCAAGGCAAAGAGGCCCGGTAGCCGACCCAATCCCTCAGTGCTTGGGTTCCTTTCCGGCAGGCGGAGCCTGCATGATGCGGTCCGTCCAGGCGATCCCAAGGGCGGAGAGAATAAACACGGCGTGGATGATGGTTTGCCACATCACGCCCTCAGCAGTGAAGGATCCTATGGCCACGACGCCCGGCGGGGACGGGACCGGGGGCGAGCCCAGATTGCCGGCGGCGATGAAGGTCTTCAACAAATGCACCGAACTGATCCCGATGATGGCCATCGCCAGCTTTACTTTCAGCACGGAGGCATTCACATGGCTCAGCCACTCAGGTTGGTCCGGGTGATTTTGCAGGCGCAGCCGGGAGACAAAAGTCTCATATCCGCCCACGATAACCATCATGAGGAGGTTCGAAATCATCACCACGTCGATCAGTCCCAGCACGATCAGCATCATCGCCTGTTCCGTCAACGTGCGGGCATCCATCACCAGATGTTTCAGCTCCTTCATGAAGAGCACCACATAAACACCCTGGGCCACAATCAGTCCGAGATAGAGCGGCAGCTGCAACCAGCGGGAACTGAAGATCAGCGCTGACAGCGGACTGAGGCGGGGAGGGGTAGCTTCATCGGACATACAGGTGAAGACCTGTTGCGGAAAGCCCGCCTTTTTGCAAGGGCTGAGCGGACCTCCTCCTGCCCGCATGGCTCCCTGGGCCGGCCGGAATGGCAGCCCTTCCGGAAGACCGCGCTGGTTTGACATTGTCTTCCGGCATCCCTTCTGATTCAACCCTGCTTGTAACAACGCCCACCGCCGGAACGTCCAAAGTCAGACCCCTGCTCCATCCTGCCCACTCCCATGAAACCATCCCTCCTTCATTTCCGCCCGGCCCTGCTGCTGGCCTGCTGCTCTGCCGCGCTGTTGCCCACGGTACGCAGCCCGGCCGAAACCACCATTCCGGCCATCACTCCGGATGTCGTTTACGGCCACAAAGCCGGCATGGCGCTCACCTATGATGTCGTCAAACCCACCAAACCCAATGGCGCCGCAGTGCTTTTCATGGTAAGCGGCGGATGGGTTTCCGGCTGGACGGATCCTGCCCCACTGGTCGCCGGGGCTCTCGCGGCGAAGGACCGCAACAGCTTCGGAATGCTGCTGGATCATGGCTTCACCCTTTTCCTCGTGCGCCATGGCAGCAGCCCCTTTTTCAAAGTGCCGGATGCGGTGGAGGACGTCCGCCGGGCCGTGCGGCATGTCAGGATGACGGCCGCCACCACCGGCATCGACCCGGAGCGCCTGGGCGTCTTTGGCGGCAGCGCCGGGGGCCATCTCTCCCTCATGCTGGGCACCACCAGCGATCCCGGCAATCCCTCCGCCCCCGACGCCGTGGGCAAAGTCAGCGACCGGGTGGCCGCGGTGGTGGCCTACTTCCCGCCGACGGATCTGAACGGCTACATGAATGACCAGCGTTTCCCCGCGACCCATTTTCCCATGGAGCAATGCGACGCCGTCTCTCCGATCAAACACGTCACCGCTGATGATGCCCCCAGCCTGCTGCTGCATGGCGGCAAGGACACCTTGGTCACTCCCAGTCACAGCGAAAATATCCTCGCGGCTTTCCGCAAGGAAGGAGTGGTCTCCGAATTGATCGCCTTCCCGGAAGCGGGCCATAGTTTTACCGGCCCGGATGAAAAAACCGCCTCCACCGCCCTGGTAGCTTGGTTTGAAAAACACCTCGGCCCGACCAAAACCGCCGGAAACTCCCCGGCAGGCACCTGGAAGTCCACCGCCGCGCTGCCCGATGGTGGAACCCGGCCTGGCACCGTCACGATCCGTCAGGAGGACGGCCAGCTCACCGCCGTGGCCACCGGCGAACAAGGGGAACGCAACGTGGACCGCGTGAAATGGGAAGGCGGCCAGCTCCAGTTAGAGTTTGATATGGAACGCGATGGCCGCCGCGGCATCCTCCGCGTCAGCGCCACGGAAAGCGCTGCCGGCCAACTGACCGGCACCTGGTCCGCCAACGATGACGCTGGCAACGCTCTGATGAGCGGGGCGTGGGAAGCCAAAAAGCAACCCACCGCTCCCTAACCCCCATCCCGCCTCCCTCGACTTCACCCGGCAGCCCGTTTCCGGAGGACCATTCCCGTGAGAAACCTGCTGCTCCCCACTTATTCCAAACACCATGAACCGCACCACCGCTGCCGATTTCGACCAGGAACTTCTGGACCTCTATGACGAGTATGTGCATGGCAAAGTCACCCGCCGCACCTTCCTCGACCGCGCCTCCAAGTTCGCCGTCGGTGGCCTCACCGCCGCCGCCCTGCTGGAGGCCCTGGGTCCCAACTACGCGTGGGCACAACAGGTCCCCAAGGACGACCCCCGCATCAAAACGGAATACGCCGGATACGAGTCCCCCCAAGGCGGCGGCAAAATGCGCGGCCTGCTTGCCCAGCCCGCCAAACTTGATGGCAAACAACCCGGCATCATTGTCGTTCATGAGAACCGCGGCCTGAATCCCTACATCGAAGACGTCGCCCGCCGCATGGCCGTGGCCGGATTCGTCGCCTTCGCCCCTGACGCGCTGACCCCACTCGGCGGCTACCCCGGCACCGACGAAGCCGGGCGTGATCTCCAGCAAAAACGCAAACCGGAGGAGATGATCGAGGACTTCATCGCCGCCG
>CAIZWU010000299.1 GCA_903936775.1 uncultured bacterium
CTATCCTGTCATATTCCAAGAGTTTCGGCAAAACGAATCTGTGAGAATCACCTACGGATTGAATCCTTGGGCCATCCGCGTCTCGAAAACCGTCCCGCCACCCGCACTTTCGCTTTCCTATTCCCTAAAACCTGCCCATTTGGCCACCGCATGAACATTCACGAGTATCAAGCCAAGGAACTTTTCCAGAAATACAACGTCCCCACCCCCGGCGGCGCCGTCGCGGGCACGCCGGAGGAGGCCAAGACGGCCGCCGAGGCGCTGGCGGGCAAAACCATTGTGGTGAAAGCCCAGATCCATGCCGGCGGACGCGGCAAGGGGGTCTTCAAAAACGGCTTCAAAGGTGGGGTGCATCTCTGTGATTCCCCGGACAAGGCTGCCGAGTTGGCCAAATCCATGCTGGGCGAAGTCCTCGTCACCCACCAGACCGGCGAAGAAGGCAAGCTGGTGAACAAGGTCCTCATCGCCGAGGGCGTGGATATTAAGAAGGAATATTACCTCGCCATCCTGATGGACCGCGAGACCAAGGCTCCCGTGATCATCGCCAGCACGGAAGGCGGCGTGGATATCGAGCACGTCGCTGAGCACCACCCGGAAAAAATCATCCACATGGGCGTGCACCCGCTGGCCGGTCTCCAGTCATATCAAATCCGCACCCTCGCCGCTCAACTGGGCTTCAAAGGCGACCAAGCGAAACAATTCGGCGTGCTGCTGAGCAATGTTTACAAGCTTTTCCTCGGAGCCGACTGCTCCCAGGTGGAAATCAACCCGCTGGTCGAAACCCCCGACGGCCGCATCCTCGCCCTGGATGCCAAATTCAACTTCGATGACAACGCGCTCTACCGTCACCCGGAAATCGTCGCCATGCGCGACACCTCCGAGGAAGACCCCCGCGAAGTTGCCGCCTCCGAATACAATCTGAACTACATCGGCCTTGATGGAAACATCGCCTGCCTCGTGAACGGTGCCGGTCTCGCCATGGCCACCATGGACATCATCCAGCACTTCGGCGGCAGTCCCGCGAACTTCCTCGACGTCGGGGGTGGCGCGAGCAAGGACCAGGTCATCGCCGCCTTCAAGATCATCCTCGGCGATGCCAACGTGAAGGGCATCCTCGTCAACATCTTCGGCGGCATCATGGATTGCGACATCATCGCCCAGGGCATCGTCGCCGCCGCCAAGGAAGTCGGCCTCCAACTCCCCCTCGTCGTCCGCCTCGAAGGCAACAACGTCGCCGCCGGCCTCGCCACCCTCAACGCTTCCGGTCTGAAGATCACCTCCGCCACCAGCATGGCGGAAGGCGCGCAGAAGATCGTCGCGGAAGTGAAAGCGGCCGCCTGATCCAAAACCCATTACCCACTTTTAGACTCTCCCATTTCCCATGGCCATTTTAGTTAACG
This sequence comes from uncultured bacterium, assembly GCA_903936775.1. Classification (GTDB taxonomy): domain Bacteria; phylum Verrucomicrobiota; class Verrucomicrobiia; order Verrucomicrobiales; family V1-33; genus CAIZWU01. The sequence continues at coordinate 1,401 of CAIZWU010000299.1, forward strand.
AAAATACGAGGATTCTGGTTCAAGGCATCACTGGTGCCTTCGGTGCCAAGCACGCTCAACTCTCACTCGATTATGGCACCAAATTGGTGGCTGGCGTGACGCCCGGTAAAGGTGGGCAGACGTTTGAGCACAACGGCCACAAAGTGCCGATTTTTGACACGGTGGAAGAAGCTGCCCGTCAGACCGGCGCGACGGTTTCCTGCATTTTCGTGCCCCCGGCATTTGCGGGCGATGCGATCCTGGAAGGCGTCGGCGCAGGTCTCGACCTCGCCGTCTGTATCACGGAAGGCATTCCGGTCATGGACATGATGCGCGTCCGCGCCGCCATGGAAGGCAGCAAAACCCGCCTGATCGGCCCGAACTGCCCGGGAATCGTCACCCCCGGCACCGGCAAGGATTCCCACGGCGGTTGCCGCATCGGCATCGCCCCGGGCTACATCCACAAGCGCGGCAGCATCGGCGTCGTGTCCCGCTCCGGCACCCTGACTTATGAAGCCGTCTGGCAGCTCACCTCCCGCGGCCTTGGCCAGAGCACCTGCGTCGGCATCGGTGGCGATCCTATCAACGGCACCACCCACCTCGACGTCATCAAAATGTTCAACGAGGACCCGGAAACCGAAGGCATCATCATGATCGGTGAAATCGGCGGCACCAACGAAGAGCAGGCCGCCGAGTGGGTGAAGGCCAACGTCAAGAAGCCGATGGCCGGATTCATCGCCGGAGCCACCGCCCCTCCCGGCCGCCGCATGGGCCACGCCGGAGCCATCGTATCCGGCGGCAAAGGCACCGCCGCCGCTAAACAGGCCGCCATGGAAGACGCCGGCATCGAAATCGCCGTCACCCCCTCCGACATGGCCGACGCCCTGATCCGGGCGATGAAGCGGTAACCGCCGCCGGTTCCAGTCCGCTGATTCCTATCCAACCCGCCTGGTCATTCACCAGGCGGGTTTTTGTTTGCCGGCATGTTCTTCGCCCCGTTGGGGGCGGCATCTTTATAGCTCCCCGTCCACCATCCTCATTTGAGCCCCATCGGGGCGGCATCTGCCGGGGAAGATGTCACCCCTACGGGGCTCGATGTGTCCTGCTGGTAGATGACAATAAAGATCCGGCACCTGCGGCGCCAGCCGTGCAGTGGGCGCATCCAGCGCGTCAAGAAGTTGCGGTTGGAAATGACGCGTCCCGGGCTCATGGGGAAGGATGTCCCGGATTTTTCCTTTCCTTTCTGCTTTGGCCCTGACGGCCCTTTCCGTTCCTTTGCCATCAGTAGCTCAGGAGGCTCCTGCCGCACCCGCCGCCGCTCCGGAAACCAAGCCGGCTGCGGTTCCGGATTGGATCGCGCTCTTCAACGGCACCAATCTGGATGGCTGGACCATCAAGATCGCCAAGCGGCCGCTCGGGGAGAACTATGCGGACACCTTCCGGGTGGAGGACGGGATTCTGAAAGTCAGTTATGACAAGTATCCGAAATTCGATGCCCAATACGGCCATCTCTTCACCAACCTCGCCTACTCGCACTACCTCCTGCGGCTGGAATACCGGTTCACCGGCGTGAAAGTGCCGGATGCCCCGGGCTACACCAACCTGAACAGCGGCGTGATGATCCATGCCCAGCCGCCGCAGAGCATGCGTTTCGATCAAGGGTTTCCCAGCAGCCTCGAGATGCAGTTCCTCGCTGACGAAGGCAAAGGAGCCCGCTCCACCGGCAACCTCTGCACGCCGGGCACCAACGTGGAATACCAAGGCAAGTTCACCCGCCAGCACATCCTGACTTCCAGCGCCCCGACCTTTCCGGCCGAGGAATGGGTCCGTGCCGAAGTGGAAGTGCGCGGCAACGAGGAAATCATCCATCGCGTGAATGGCGTGGAAGTCCTCCGCTATCAAAAGCCCACGCTCGATCCCAAAAACGACAACGCCCCGGCCACCGACCTCCTCCAGGCCGGCCAGCCGCTCATGCTCAGTTCCGGGCACATCGCGCTCCAGGCCGAAGGCCAGCCAGTGTGGTTCCGGAAGATCGAGCTGAAGCCGTTGGCAGAAAAGTAGCCTTGGATAGTAGCCATCATCGCTCCGCGTGATGAGCCAACGCACTACACCGCGCGGGAGATTTGAGATGTCGCAGAACGCTTCCGGCCGTGCTCATTCGCCGCACATCGCCGGCCTGAAAGTCGCGGCGAATTTTGCTCCACCACCCCCACTGGGGGCTGCTTTGGGGATGGCATTTTGCATTCCGGGAATGGGTTCTCCCAGTGACACGCCAGGCTCATCACGCGGAGCGATGATGGCTACTTTCTCGGTAACTAAGCCACCACTTCCATGATCGGATTCCCGCTGGAGATCATGATCGGCCGGCCTTGGGCGTCCATCACTTCGCTGCGGGGGTCGATGCCCATCAGATAGTAAATCGTGGCCGCCACGTCGTCGGGGGTGACGGGGTTGGTGGCGGGGTGGCTGCCGGTTTCGTCGCTGGAGCCGTGGACGAAACCGCGCTTGGTGCCGCCGCCGGCGAGGAGGACGGTATAACAATGCGGCCAGTGGTCGCGGCTGATGTTGGCGTTGATCTTGGGGGTGCGCCCGAACTCTCCCATCCAGACGACCAGCGTCTCGTCCAACATGCCGCGTTGTTCCAAGTCCAACAACAAGGTGGGCAACGTCTGCTCGGTGATGGGCAAATGGTATTGCTCGATGATCGGGTACATCCGGGTGTTGTTGAACCCGTGGGTGTCCCAGCCTCCGCCATCGGTTTTCTGCCCGCCGATGCTGTCGCTGAAATAACAAGTCGTGAACTTGACGCCACTTTCGGCGAGGCGCCGCGCGAGCAGGCAGCCCTGCCCGTAGGTGGTGCGGCCGTAGGCTTCGCGCATCTTGTCAGCCTCGGCGCCCAGATTGAAGGCCTCGCGGATGCGGGTGCTGTTCAGCATGCCGAGGGCTTTGGCGTAGTATTCGTCGAGACCCTTGGCTTCGGCGCTGAAGTCCATCAGTTTGGCCTGCTGGTCGATAAATTGCTGCAGGCCGCGCCGGTGCCGTAGCCGGTCGATGCTGAGGCCGGTGGGCAGACTGAACTGCGGCAGGCTGAAGCCGGCATCATTGGGATCGGAGGGGACGTAGAGCGGATCGTGTTTTTTACCGAGGAAGCTGGCGAACTGTCCCGGGGTGGGCGTGCCGTCCGAAATGATATGCGGGTAGGACACGTAGGTCGGCATCGCGGGATCGGGCCGCTCGATCAGTTTGTCGGCGATGGAGCCGTAGCCGGGGAAAAGTTCGATGGATTCACGCAGCCGCTGGTCGTCACTGGGCGGGGCCTTGCCGGTGAGGGCGTAGTAGCCGGCGGAATTGTGATTCGTCATCTTGTGGTGGACGCTCTTGATCAGGGTCACCTTGTCCATCACCGCAGCAGTTTTCGGGAGGCGGTCGTTGACCTCAATGTCCGGCGAAGCGGAGCGCATGGGTTTGTGCGGGCCGCGGCAGTTTTCGTCCGCCTCCGGCTTCATGTCGAAGGTTTCCAGATGACTCGGCCCGCCCCATTGGAAGAGGAAAATCACACTCTTCGCCCGGACCGGAGGTTTCGGTCCGGTGTATTGGCTGCTGGCCTGGAGGAGCTTTGGCAGGGTGATGCCCAGCATCCCCAACGACCCGGCGCGCAGCATGGAACGGCGCGACAGCAGGCCGGACGGGTGGAAGGAGGAGCAGGCGGACATGGAGGAAAGCGGAGAAGGGTTTGTTGGATTGGAGAGTGCCGGAGAGCGGCCGATGCTCCGGGGCGGACTACAAGTCCGCGCTCCATTTTGTCAGTGTCTCAGCAGAAATTCCTTGGTGTTGATGAGGCTCCAAGTGATATCTTCGAGGGCGGCGCGGCGGGTGGCCGGTTCGGCCAGCAGCGGCGACAGGAACTCCAGCTCCGCAGCCGACGGCGGCCGGCTCAGGCTGCGCCAATACAGGTCACGCACCGCTTCGGCGGGATCCATGGCGGGATCGGCCAGGGCAGCGAGCCGGTTGTCGGAGGCGCTGATGACTTCCGCGATGCCGGGGCCGCTGGTGAGGGTGAAGACCTGGGCGAGGGAGCTTTCGTCACTGCGCTCGCAACCACAGGTGGTGGTGCGCGGGGACTTGCCGAATTGCTTCAGGAAACGATCGTCTTCCGTGGGCTTGGACTTGCGGGCTCCCAGTTTCACTCCGGGGATAGCGGCGGCGGTTTTGGTGTCGGGATAGGACGAGAAATCCGGGGTGCGGTCGAGGGCCCGGTAGATGGCATCAAGGAGGGGCTCGGCTGGCAGGCGGCGCACCACAGGATGAGAATAATTCAGGGTGTCGTCGGCATTCTCCGGCAGCGGGGTGCTGGATAGTTGATATGTGCGCGACTGGCAGATCAGGCGGATCAGCGGCTTGGCCTTCATGCCGTGCTGGATGAAATATTCCGTCAGGGCATCCAGCAGGGCGGGATTCGACGGTGGATTGGTCAGGCGGAAGTCATCAATGGGATCGACGAGACCACTGCCCATAAGGTGGGACCAGATGCGGTTCACCTGCACGCGGGCGAACAGCGGGTGTTCCGGTTTCGTCATCCATTCGGCGAAGGACTGCAGATGATTCGTATCCTGCGGCAGATCCGCCTTCTCCCCCAACAACGCGGGAGTGGGCGGTTTTTTGGTGCGCGGGTCGTTCAGTTCCGGCTGATTGTTCAGGTAGAGCACCTGCTCACCGACAAATTCCAGCTTGTCGTTCTCGTCCTTCCGTTTGTTTTCCAGAATCGTATAACCAATCCGGTCGAAGACGGCGGAGAAGCGGTAATAATCGTCCTGCGTCCAGCGCTCGAAGGGATGGTTGTGGCACTTGGCACAGCCTAGGCGGGTGCCCAAAAAGACCTGGGCGGCGGCTTCGGCGCGTTGGGTCGGCTCGCGCAGGGAGCGGTAGAAGTTGGCGGGCGCGTTTTCGTAGGTGCTGCCGAGTGAGGCCACCACATCGCGGGCAAAGGCATCCAGCGGCCGGTCTTCCGCCACGCCCTGGCGGATCCAGCCGTGGAACGCGGCCACCCCTTTAGTATCGAGGATGCGCTCCTCCACCCGCAACAGGTCCGCCCATTTCATGGACCAGTGGTCCGCGTAGGCCGGACGCTCCAGCAGGTCACCGATCAGTTTGGAACGTTTGTCAGGATCCGTTTCGGCGGTAAAGGATTCCGCTTCCTGCCGGGTCGGCACCTGTCCGGTCACGTCCAGAAACGCGCGCCGGACAAAGGTAGTGTCCGAACAGTCCGGCGATGGCAGGGTGCGCATCTGCTGGAGTTTGGCGAAGACGTGTTCATCCACCAGATTACGTGGGGCCGGGGCGTTCCAGACAAAGTCCGGCCGGTCGGCGATGAAGGCGAGGCGCACCGGCGTTTTCAGTTGCTCGAAACGGACCACCACGGTGGTTTCCCCGGTTTTTTGCGCCTGCACCAGACCGTCGCGGGTGACCTTGGGCAGGAGGTTGGAAGGTTCGTAGACCGCCCAGCGCGTGACATCGCGGGAGGTACCATCCGAGAACGTGGCGGTGGCGGTGAGCTGCACGTCGCGCGCTGGGCCGGTGACGATGGCCTGCGGCGGGCTAACGGTCAGGGCAGTGAGCACCGGAGCGTCCGGCGGGTCCATCGGCGCCCCGGCCGCGATCCAATCGTGCAGCACCCGGTATTCCTCGGAGTCCTTTTCAAACCGCTTCCCGCCCTCGTGTTCGGTGAGTTCCGCCGGTTTTTTCAGGAGAAAGCTGGACTCGGGATCGTCCACGTTGAGACGTTTGCTGCGCACGTTCTGCGTCAGCACGGCATGATCTCCGGCGGGTGATTCCCCGCGCAGGGAAATCTTCAAATTCCCCTTCCCGCTGCCGCTGCCATGACAGGCTCCCATGTTGCAACCTGCGCGGCTCAGCAGCGGCATCACGTCATGGGTGAAACTGGGCGCCGCCGATGCGCTGCCTGCCGCCGCCAGCCAAATGGCGGTAGTAGTGAGGCGGGGAAGCGCGGAGGATTTCATGCCGGGGGGGATTCTCAGAAGGAAGGAACGCCTGCGGGGCGCGGAGGCTTTCAGGTGACGTGGCATGGGCGTGTCGCAGACTACGCGTGTGTAGTGGCCATGGACGATGCATTGGTGAGGTTCGCCGAGGCAATGGCCCCTGCCCACGACTCGCCTGCGGCAGAGTCATGCTACGGGGCACGGGCACCCGGCACCGCCATGCGAAGACCCGGTGACTCCGAGTAACCGGCAAACCAGGATTGGTCAGTTTTTAAAAACACCGGGAGATCAGCTACCCAATCGGAGCCTACTGCATAAATAATCTGGCTTCCACGGTCCCACATCAGAGGGTTTCCATTCCAAGGGTCGGAAGGAATCGATGCCAAATACTTGGGAACGAGCTGGTCCAGCGTATCCGGTATTCCACCCGAGTGGTCAGCCTGCCAACGGTGAATGGCGAGCCTCACACTCAAGGCCCTGCCCCTGAAATAAACCAAAGGTAAGCTGTTAAGGCTCTTTAGCCATGTGGACATGTGGTTGTCTGTGAGGCGTGATCCCACGAAGTTGGCGTCCATCCACCACGAAACATGGTTTTGACTTTGTATTGATTTTTGGAGACGGGCTACAGTGGATGTCTCCAGTGTTGGAGTCGGCTTGAGCAGTCCGTCGATTAATTGTCGCATCAGACGATGATACCGATTAGTCGTCAGGTTTTTCTTGAAAACAAACCGTGCGCTTGAAGGGAGCGGTTTGTCACTGATTCGAACTTGAGTCAAGTAGTCGGGAGCTTTCAGTTGATTGCGGAAATTCTGTAACTCCCCTCGATAAGATTCCTCCAAGGCAGGCTGCGCCAACGGATCGTCCTGCCAGAGCAGGGCAAGCGAATCCAATTGGCTGCGCTCCAGATTGCCTTGAGCAATAATCCCACAACAGCTTTCGGCCGCACTAGCCAGCAAGGAGCTGCCGATTAAACTGGAAATAATGTTGCTGCTGCCGGCTATCTGCAGATGACTCCAACGATGCAAATCCTTGACGAGAGCAATGGCTGCCTCATTGTTGCCAGCCCGTCCGGCCGCAGTTACCTCGAATCCCAAATAGACAAAGGTTGGAATGATCCATTTATCCTGAAAGGCCAAGACATTTTGTTCTTTGGTGTGCAGAGGATCTGTCACCCATTGTGGCATTGCAAGAGCCGTCCTCAAATCTGAAACGCAGCTCTCTCTTCCTTTACGGAGCTTTATCACCAAGGAATCATCCCAAGGTTCCGTGCCTTGCTGCATGTTTTTTGCAAGCACCCGGTCAGCTTTGTCGAATTCAGGTAAATTTTCCCACCGCTCCCGCAAAAACACATAACTATTTGTCTTCGCATCCGGAACGACGGTTACGGTTGGTAACAGATCGTCATAAGGTTCCAGCTTCTCGTCGTAGACGAGGATGGCTATGATGAAGATGAGCAGAATACCGAAGCACCACAGGGTGATTTTCTTCCACGACCAGTGCTGTGGAGACTGGGCGGAGGATTCGGGATCGTGGAGCATGAAGGAGTGTTATAATGGCACTCTGCACCCTGCGCAAGACTGGGGGGAGGCGCGGGGGTCTTTTTCCGGGAGCGGCTTTCTGTTCCGGTGTCTCCGGAATATTACCAGCGGCTTTGGTTTTGAGGAGCCGGGGCTCCGGGACGGACTGCCAGTCCGCGCTCTTTTTGGTTATTTGAAGTATTTTTTGGGATCGATGCGTTCCGGTTTTTCGGCCGGTGTTTTCGCGTCGGTTTCCTTTGGCTCGCCGGCGGGTTTTTCTTCCTGGCTGGCTTTGGATTCCTTTTTGGCCTTGGAGGATTTGTCCTTGGGGTCTGCTTTGGGCTCCTCCGGTTTGGCGTCGGAGGCAGGAGTGAGGATCTTGATTTGATCCGGGGAGGTGAGTTTGATTTCGAGTTTGCCGGGGTCCGTTTTGGCGGCGCTTTTGGAGCGGTACTCAAACACCTCGCCGGTGACTTCGACGGTCTTGTCCTTGTAGAGTTTGGCAGGACTGCCTCCTTCAAACTTGTCGTAACTTTCCTTCCAGGCAACGACGGTGAACTTGCCGCCGTCGAGATTCAGGAAGGTCATGCCGTTGGGGGATTCGAAGGCGTCGGTGACTTTTCCGGTGATGATGCTCTTCTTGCCGAGCAAGGCACGGACGGCGTCCTCTTCGATGGCGTTGGCGCGCGGGAGGTCCTCGGCGCGGAGCGCGGGGAGGGTGGCCGTGAAGAGGAACAGGAGAGCGGGGAGTAGTTTCATGGGAAAGGTTTCAGCGGGAGTGGGGCGGGACACGGTCCGGGGGACGGGAGGGAGGCGCAACATTTTTGTGCGATTGCGTGGGGTTGAGTTTTCAAGTGTTCTAAGCCTATGAAATCGGCGGAAATTAAAGCTTTGGTGGCAAGTGTGGTGGAACGGCTGCGCGGTCGCGGGCTGCGGCGCACCAAGGCCCTGGATCTCCTGATCACGGAGATGGCGAAACATGGGCGGCCGATGACCATCGCGGACCTTACGGCGACGGAGAGTCTTTCCGGCCAGTGCGACCCGGCCACGGTTTACCGGCTGCTGATGAAGCTGGAGGAACACGGGGTGGTAAGGCGGCTGGGACTGCACGACCGCTCCACGTATTTTATTCTGGTGCAGCACGGGCTTCATCACGATTACCTCGTGTGCACCGGCTGTGGCCAGATCGCGGAGATTGATATCGAATGCCCGGTGCGCACCCTCGAACGGAAGCTGGAGAAGCAGTCAGGGTATCATCACGTTTACCATGAACTGGAATTCTTCGGCGTCTGTCCGGCCTGCCATGATGGCAAGGAGCATGAGGGGAAGGCGCACTGCTGTTAGGCCAGCACTCCGGCACAGCGGCCGCAGAGGTCGGGGTGCGCGGTGTTTTGACCAATGCCAGGGAGGTGCCTCCAGCAGCGGAGGCACTTTTTGTAGCTGGTGCGGGTGACTCTGGCGACGGGTGCGGCGGTGGCGGTTTCCTGGATCTCGAGATCGCTGAGGATGAAAAATTCCTCGGCATCGCTGCGCTGGGCGAGAGCCGCCGCGGCAGGGCTGCCGGCGGGCACTTCCAGGATGGCTGAGGCCTCGAGATTGCTGCCGATCAGCTTTTCCTTGCGGGCTTTATCCACTTCCAGCATCAGGACGTCGCGGAGTTTTTGCAGCTCGGCGATCTGTTGGGTGGCGGTGCTGCCGGCGAAGGCAGGATCGGGGATCGGGAAGTCGTGCTCATGGATGCTATCCTGGTGACCGGCGAATTCCCAGGCCTCATCCGCGGTGAAGGCGAGGATGGGGGCGAGGAGGCGGCACAGGCTGTCCAGCACGCGGTGCATCGCGGTCTGGGCGCTGCGGCGGCGCGGGCTGTCGAGCGCATCGCAATACATCCGGTCCTTGGAGATATCGACGTAGAGCGCGCTCAGATCGACGGCACAGAATTGGTTCAACGTGATGAAGACCTTGCGGAAATCATAGACCGCATAGGCATTCAGGCACTCGGTGGTGACGGTATGCAGACGCTCCAGAATCCAGCGGTCGAGCACGGTCAGGTGGTCATGGTGGACCGATTGGGTGCTGGCCTCAAAACCGCCGAGGTTGGCGAGGAGGATGCGCAGGGTGTTGCGGAAGCGGCGGTAGACTTCGCCGTTCTGCTCGAAGAGTTTGTCGGAGAAGGGCACGTCGTGGGTCCAATCCACGCTGCTGACCCAGAGGCGGACGAGGTCGGCCCCGTATTTGTTATAGTAATGTTCGGCGTTGATCGGCTTGTCGCCGGACTTGGAGATCTTGGCGCCGCTGGTGTCGGTGACAAAACCGTGGGTCATCACCGCTTTGTAAGGGGCCTTGCCACGGTGGATGACGGAACACATCAGGCTGCTCTGGAACCAGCCGCGGTGCTGGTCGGTGGCTTCGATGTAGAGGTCGGCGATGCCTTCGTTCCCGGCATATTCCGGACGGGCTTCGGTGACGGCGATGCTGCTGCAGCCGGAATCGATCCAGACATCCAGAGTGTCCTTGCCCTTCGTCCACGTGTCAGGCAGGCCGAGCAGGCCACAGAGTTCGGCGTCGGTTTTTTCAAACCAGACGTTGGTGCCGTGCTGTTCCACGAGGTCGGCGACCTTGCGGGCGACGGCGGAGTCGAGGACGGCTTCGCCATCTTCCTTGTAGAAGACGGGGAGCGGCACGCCCCAGGTGCGCTGGCGGCTGATGCACCAGTCGGGGCGGCTTTCCACGGTGCCGTAGATGCGGTTCCGTCCCCAGGGCGGCAGCCACTGGGTGGTGTCGATTTCCGTCAGGGCCTGCTGGCGGACGGCGTCAATTTTCAGGAAATATTGCGGGACGGAGCGGAAGATGATGGGCAGCTTGCTGCGCCAGCAGTGCGGGTATTGGTGCACATATTTCTCGCGGCCGAGCAGGTGGCCGCTGGCGATGAGCATAGCGATGATGGGTTCGTTGGCGGCGAAGACGTTTTTCCCTACCAGATCGGGCAGTCCTACTTCGTCAGTGAAATTGCCGTCATCATCCACGGGGGAGATCAGGCCCAATCCGTTTTCGCGTCCGGCGATGTAATCTTCCATGCCATGGCCGGGGGCGGTGTGGACCTGGCCGGTGCCGGTATCATCGGTGACAAAACTGGTGGCGATGACCCGGCTTTCGCGGTCGAGGAACGGATGCCATGCGATGGAGCCGGCGAGGGCAGAGCCCAGCACGTCTTTGGCGCTGGTCGGGTCGAGGACGAACCCGGTTTTCTGGGTGAAGGACTCCACGAGGGCGGAGGCGATCACGAGGGTTTCTTCCACTCCTTCAGCATTCGTGAAATTACCGAGGATGTAGGTGAAACCGGGGCTGACCATGATGCCGAGGTTGGCAGGCAGGGTCCACGGGGTGGTGGTCCAGATCACGAATGAACCGCCGGCTTCAGCGACGGGGCCGGTGGTGGCTTTGAATTTCACAAAGATGGCCGGCGAGGTCTTTTCCTGGTATTCGACTTCGGCTTCAGCGAGAGCGGTTTTGGCGCCGTAACTCCACTGGACGGGACGCTGGCTGCGGTAGACGAGATCCTTGTCCACGGCGGTGGCGAAAAAGCGCATCACGGTGGCTTCGTAGCCAGCCGTGAGGGTCAGGTAGGGATGGTCCCAGTCCCCCAGCACGCCGAGGCGGCGGAACGAGGCCTTTTGGATGTCGATCCACTTGCGGGCAAATTCCTCGGAGCGGCGGCGGATTTCCGGGGCGCTGAGGCCGCGGGCTTCCTTGACGACCTTGAATTCGATGGGGAGACCGTGGCAGTCCCAGCCGGGGATGTAAGGCGTCTCGAAGCCGGCCATGGTCTTCGATTTGAGGACAAGATCCTTGATGACTTTGTTGAGGGCGGTGCCCATATGGACGTCGCCATTGGCGAAGGGCGGGCCATCGTGGAGCAGGAAGCGCGGGGCACCCTGGGCCTGGCGGCGGGCCTGGATTTTTTGATAGAGACCACTGCTTTCCCAGGCAGCGAGACGGACGGGCTCGCGCAGGATCAGGTCCGCCTTCATGGGAAAGTCGGTTTTCGGCAGGTGGACGGTGTCCTTGTAGTTGGGGGCGGGAGCGCTCATGGGATCGGGGAAAAGGGAGCGCGCAGGCTACCGGCTTGAAGGGATGGGGAAAGGGGAGAATTGAGGGCGCGTTTTCTGCCGTGGGCCGGGAGCCGGGGAAATAGGACCTGGATGACTTATAGGGCTTATAGGAACTATTTTTTGTCAGGCGGGTCTCCGGAGGACGGACTTTACCGAAACCCACACCGAGGCCACCAGCAACGTCTGGGTGGCAAGAACCACGGCCCATTTTATGGCGACCGGCCAGTTGAAGAGGCCAGGAATGATGGCGGCGGGGTGGTGGGCGAGGTCGAGGAAATGGGCGAGGGTGGACTCAGAGGCCGCGGTAGCGAGGTGGGCGGCCAGCAGAACGGTGGCGCCCAGCAGGCAAAACAGCCAGACTTTCCGGGAAGGACGCCACGCGGGATCTTTGGCCATCAGGATGAGCCACCCGGCGGCATTGACAAAAAAGACGCCCACGATGCGCTCGTTGAAAGGGAAGGAGAGCTCCATCAACCAGGCGATGGAACCGTGCAGACTCACCAGGCCGAGGCCGAAGAGCAGCGCGGCCCGGCGGTCGAGGATGGCGAGGATGACTAGCAACTCCAGGAAAAAGCCAGCCCCGAAGATGAGGCGGGCGAGGTCCGGGTGACGGCCCAGCCAATCCGCGGAAGCTGGGATGGGATGCCGGTAGCGGTCGGTGGCAGGATCGGCGACCGGGGCGGTGGCGGGCTGGACACCCTGGATGAATTGAGGGTCGAGGCTGTTGTAGTAATTCTGCCGGTGGGTTTTGACGATCTGGGTGGCGACGTAGGGGGAGTTTTTCAACCACTGGCCTTTGGATTCATCCAGCTTGGAACAGACCGAGATGATGTAACTGGCGGCGGCGATGGCGATGGTGTAAACCCAGAGCCAAGTCCAGTTGCCCGGGGCGGCCCAGCGCGGGAAGCCGTTTTTCCTGACAAAATACCAGCCGCGCACGGCGGCGAGGAACCAGACCACCAGCATCTGGGTGAGCAGGGCGAGGCTCACCATCTGGAAGCCGTGGTGCGCCGCGCCCTGGGAATTGTTCAGAGTGCGGATGGCGATGTGGACCACGGTGATGACCGGCAGGGCCAGCGGCAGGGCGAAACCCAGCACGTAAAAAACGAGGGCGACCTTGACCCACGTCAGGCACTGGGCCCAGAAGGCAGGATCGGAGAGGCGGGTGATTTCCCAGCCGAGCCATTCCCAGAGAGCGGGCCAGGCGGCGAGGCCGACGGGTTTCGGCGCGGTGGGATAGGCAGGGTAAAATTCCAGGCTGCGCCAGACCACGACCGCGAAAAGGAAGCGGAGAACAAACCCTTCGAGACGGCCCACCTCACGCAGGCCGGTGCCGCCGAGGAGGGCTTCCTTCAGCCCGTGGGTGCGGGTTTCGCGGATCAGGGAGGTCATGCTAGTTTTCCGCCTCCATCACAAAGGTTTCGTGGTAGCCGTCCGGGCCGGTGTGGATTTCGCCGCGCCAAAGCTGGACGCGGGCGGGGAGCGGGGTCCCGCGGTGTTTCGACTGGGCGACAAAGCTGTCGAGGACTTCCTTGGTGAGGCGGGTCCTGACGTCGGGGGGGATCTCGGATTTGACGCGGGTGCCGTTGGCAAAACCCCACTCGTTGAGTTCCGTATTGAGCCGTTTTTTTAGCTTGGGGGCGGTGTCGCCGGTGAGATCGACCACGGGCAGCGGCTGGCCGGTGACATCGGTGAGAAAATAATAATCGACTGGTTTCGGATTGGGATTCCCGTACATGGGGAAGTGGGAGAACGGATAGTGTTCGCCGGTTTTCAGGGAGACGAAGATGGCCACGCCCATGAAGAGGCCGAGCCAGAGATAGCGGGCGCCATGTTGCCGGAGGCGCGGCCATAGCGGGGCGGATAGCAGAGCACGGAAAGACATTTAAGCCTCAATGTGCTGAGGTTGCGGCGGCGGTGCAAGCTACGGTTTCAGGTTGCTTTTGCAGGACCGGGGGACGACGGCGCGCCATGCGCAACATGATTTTTGATTGGTCGGGCACGGTGGTGGATGATCTGCCACCGGTGGTGGAGGCGACCAATGCGGTGCTGACGCGCTACGGACTGCCCCCGATGGACCGCGAGCAGTTCCGCCGTCAGTTTTCCCTGCCCTTCACGGGCTTTTATGAGCGCATGCTGCCGGGCGTCGGGATCGAGGAACTGGAGCTGATCTTCCGTCCGGCAATGGCCGCGAGCACCGCGCCGGTGACACTGATTCCGCATGCCCTGCCTTTTCTGGAACGCTGTGCCCGGCAGGGGTGCCGGATGTTTGTGCTCAGCTCCGCCCCTCCCGAAGCGGTGGAGTCGCAAGCGGCCGCCCTCGGGCTGAGCCGCTTTTTTGAAGTGATCTATGCCGGGGTGAGGGACAAGACGAAGCGCATCTCCGGGATTCTGGAGGAGCATCGGCTGGAGCCGGCGCGCACGGTGATGATCGGTGATATGCGGCACGACGTCCATGCAGCGCAGGCCGCGGGGATCCGTTCCATTGCGGTGCTGACCGGGTATGAGTTTCCGGAAGTGATCGCCGAGTCCCGCCCGGATATCACGGTCGGCGATCTATCCCATGTGGCCGCGCTGCTGGATGCGTGGATGTGAGGCGGCAGGGATGACGGGCCATTTTTCCGACGGGTTGCGCCCCTCTGAAGGCCGGCCTCCATTCACAACAAAACAGCCGCTCCCTTGCGGAAGCGGCTGTGGGGTAAAGCTGGTTGCGGTTAGAACTTGTAGTCCACGCTGAACTGGAACTGACCTCCGTCGTCGTTGAATTCATCGGTGGTGATCGGGATACCGTAGTCAATTTTGACTGGACCAACCAGAGGCAGATTGACCCGGACGCCAAGGCCGATGTCGGCATTGTAGTCGGAGCTGGAGTAATCCCAGGAGTCAGGATTTACGAAACCAGCATCTGCAAAGACGGCACCCCGGATCTTGGCCACGATGGGGAAGGTGAGTTCGGCCGTGATCCATCCGAGGGTGTTACCCCCGATCGGTTCGCCGTTTTCATCCTTCGGTCCAACGTTGCGGTATTCAAAGCCGCGCAGGTTGTTGGCACCGCCGAGGAACTGGCGTTCAAAGATCGGCACGCTGTCCCCGTCTCCGGTGGTGTCGACGGAGGCCACTTCACCCTGCACACTGAAGATGGTGTCGAAGGGCATTTTCCAGTACTTCTGACCGGAGAGGCTGAGGCTGACGGTGTCCACATCGCCACCGAGGAAGCTACCGCTGACATTGCCTTCCACGCTGATCTTATGGCCGCGGGTCGGCATCTGGAAGCTGTCGCGGTTGTCAAAAACCCAGGCGGCCCCGAGCCGGCTTTGCAGGTAGTCTCCTTCCTGGGATTTGATGTATTCGGAAGCATCCTCATCAATGTCGTAGATCTCCACCTGTTGCAGGGTGTAGGTCAGACGCAGATCGGTATTGTCACCGAGGGGCTTGCGCAGGTTGATGCTGCCGCCGACGTCGCGTTGGTCGTAATAATCACTCAGGTAATTTTTCTCCGTGTAGAAGATGTCCCCGCCGAGGGAGAGGCGCTGCCCGAGGAAGTAGGGCTCCGTCAGGCTCATGATGAAGTCCTTGCGTTCCGTGCCGGCCTTGAGCCCGAGGCGGAAGCGCTGGCCGGCTCCGGTGAAGGAGGGCCAGTTGGCGATATCAAAATTCTTCTGGGTGACTTCCACGAATCCGACCAGATTGTCGATGGAACTGAACCCGGCCCCGAATTGGACCGAGCCGGTGGGCTTTTCCTTGAGGTCGATGTTGATGTCTTTATAGTCAGGACCGAGGTTGGACGAGACCGGCATGAAGTCCACCCCCTCGAAGTAGTCGAGGTTCATCAGGCGGGACTGGGACTTCCGGATTTTGATGGTGTTGTATTCGTCCGTGGGCGCAATGGTCAGTTCGCGGCGGACCACTTCCTCCTTGGTCTTCTGGTTCCCGGAGATGCTGATTTTGCCGACCTTGAACTGGTTGCCTTCTTCAATGGCGTAAGTGATGCCCAACTGGCTGCCGGCTTGTTTGTCGATGCGCGGGGTGACCTTGGAATCGGCATAACCACGGGAACCATAGTAGTCCGCGATGGTGGCAAGGTCGATCTTCATGTCCGCGAGGGAGAAGGTCTGGCCGGCTTCGAGTTGAAAGACGGGGATCAGGTCGGCGGTTTGATAGAGTTTGTTGCCGGCGACGGTGACGGCGGCCACGGTGTAGACCGGGCCTTCGGTGATGCTGTAGACCAAATTGACGTTTTTGTCATCGACGCGCTGCGGCACGACGTTGGTCACCTTGGCATCCAGATAACCGGCGTTTTGATAGAACTCCTCGATCGCCTTGATGTCCTCTTCGATCTTGGTGCGGTCGACCCGGCGTTTGAGGTCCCAGAATTTAATCCAGTTCCGGTTATCGCTCTTTATGACACCCTTGAGCTTGCCGGAGGAGAAGGAGGTCGCCCCTTCAAAAATGACGTCCTTGATGATGCCGCGTCCGCCTTCGTTGATGGAGAACACCGCCCGGGAAAAGCCGGGGGTGGCGCCCTTGGTGATGGAATAATCGACCGTGACGTCGGGATACCCTTTGGCTTTGTAAACTTCGATGATGGCGTCTTTGGCCTTGGCGAGGCTGGTGTCATCCACCGAACCCCCGATTTTCAATTCGATTTCCTGCTGGAGGCGGGTGGCGGTGAAGACGGTATTGCCGAGGAACTCAATGTTGCCGAGGCCGGCCCGGGCTTCGACGGTGACGGTGAGTTTGATGCCTCCGGCCACTTCCGTGGTGGTGAATTGCACATCGAGCAGATCGCCGGTATTATAGAGAGCGCGGAGATCCTGTTCCTCTTTTTCCTTGGTGTAGATCTCGCCGGTCTTCAGGCGCATGTTGGACAGGATGCGTTCGCGGTCCACGGTGGCGTCGCCTTTGAAGCGGATTTCCACGGAGCGGACGACGGGACCGGTCGCCGGAGCCAAGGCCGCACTCTCGGCGGAGGCGGGCGGCGGAAGCAGGCCGGGCAGGGCCTGCGCATGGAGCATAGCCGGCAGCGCGAGCGCGCAGGCCAGCGGGGCGAGGGAGAGGAGGAGAGGACGGGGCGCAGCCGGGCGGCGGAGGAGGGCGGATGGGTTCATCGTGAAAAAGTAAGACCGGTCGGACCGGCTGGGACGCTGGATGGGATCGCCCTTTGGGCAAAAGGCTGCGGCGAGACTATCTTCAAGCCGCAAAAGCGCAACATTGGATTTAATGCGGCACGGGAAGATCCACCCGGGAATCCCCGGTCCCCACGGGACGGCCGGACCACCCGGTCACCCAACCGGCAGCGGCGGCCGGAGGCTTATTCCACGCCGCGGGCGGTGGCTAGTCTTTCGCAGCCCTTGAGGTCGAGTTTGCCGCTGGCGAGGACCGGGATTTGCTCGACGCGGACGAGGCGTTTCGGAATCCACAGGGACGGAACCCCGCGCTCCAGCAGCGTGTAACGGAGCTGGATGATTTCCTGTTTCACCGCCTCGCTGGAGACGGTGCTCAGGAGGACCAGCGCTTCGCCTTTTTCATCGTCGGGAATCCCCACCACCGCGATGCGGCGCTCGGACTCGCCTTCCAGATGCATCGCTTTGGTGATGTGCTCCTCCACAATTTCGTGCGGGACCATTTCGCCTCCGATTTTGGAAAACCGGCTGAGGCGGCCTTCGATGAAGAGGAAACCGTCTTCATCCAGTCGCCCGATGTCGCCAGTGCGGAACCAATCGTTCTGCAGGACTTCCTCGGTTTTGCGGGGTTGTTTGAGATACCCTTTAAAGACGTTGGGGCCCTTGAACCAGATCATGCCGGACTGGTTGACGGCCAGCGGGGCGTCGGTGGAGGGGTCGGTGATTTTGACGGCGAGGCCCGGCATGAGCTGACCCACCGAGCCGACGCGGCGGACCGGGAGGACGGGCCAAGGGGAGTTGACGGGCTCCGGCAGATTGAAATTGGTGGCCGGGGAGGTTTCGGTGAGGCCGTAGCCCTCCATGACGGGTTTGCCGAACTTTTTGAGGAACTCCTCCTCAAGGGTGGGCGGGAGTTTTTCCGCCCCGGTGACGATGAGTTTGAGGCTGGCGAGCTGCTCCACTTTGACCCGCTTCAGGTAACCCCGCAGGAAGGTTGGGGTGCTGAGCATGAGCGCGACGCCGTGTTTGTCGACCAATTCCGCGAGTTTGGTGACTTCCAGCGGGCTGGGGTAAGTGACCAGGCTATGGCCCTGGAAGATGGGGAACCACAAGGTGACGGTGCCGCCGAGGGAATGGAACAGGGGCAGCGACCCGAGGATTTTGTCCTCGGAGGACAGGCCGAGGCGGATGGCAAACTGAGTGACGTTGCTGACAATATTCCGGTGGCTGAGGACCACCCCTTTGGGCTCCCCTGAACTGCCGCTGGTGAACAGCAGCGCGGCCTCGCGATCCCCGCCTTCGGAGGAAAGCCCGAGCAGTTTGGCGAGCACGGGGACGGGCAGCAGCTTGAGGGCGATCAGCCATTTGATGATCTTCGGCTGCATCTGGGGCATGATGCGTTCGAGGAACATCAACTGCTTGGTGGGCGGCCACGGGAAGGTCTGGACTTTCCTGACAAAACTATCGGCGGTCAGGAAACGGTCGATGCCGCTCTGCCGCATGGCGCTTTCGACGGCTTCCTTGCCCGCGGTGAAGTTGAAATTGACCGGGATTTTGCCAGCCAGCACGGCGGCCATGTTGGCGATGAGCCCGCCGCGGCCGGGAGGCAGGGCGATCCCGATGCGGGGCTGGTCGGTTTCTTTTTTGATCAGCTCCGCAAGGGCGGCGGCGGCAGCAAACACCTTGGCGTAGGAAGTGACGCTGCCATCCAGGCCATCAATCACCTCGCCGGTGGCGCCATGTTGTTTAAAGCCTGCCAGCAGCATGTGCCCAAGCGGGACATTGAGGGAAGGCCGGGTGGCAAAGGCCTCCGCACTGGCTTCGATCAACGCGGCCTGCACGGCCGGATAGGTCACCGCCTCTGCTGGAATCACAGCACTGATGGCATAAACAACTTCAACCGGCGCGCTGCCGAAGGCAATCGTCAGGGCTTCCGCGCGGGGGTAATCCACCCCCACGGGCTGCAGCGGCACGCCGTGATGGCAAAGGTCCTGCAGCAGCAGGTGGGGAATCGCCAGGCTCGCCGCCGCGGGAGCGGTGACGGTGGGCGGCACATAGAGCACCACGCCCTGCTGGTGGACGGCAGCCTGCACCGCCTCGGCGGATCCGGCCGTGCCCCGCTCGATGGTGGCCAGGTTCAGGGCCGCGATGGCTTGAGCGAGGGCCGGAGCGTAAGCGGCGCTGGATTCCGTCAGAAGAGTGACCGTCCGCCCCCCCGCCAGCTTGACCAGCCGCGGCAGATCCGTGGCGGCAAGGCGTGCCGGGATCAGGAGAACGCCGTGGGTGGTGAGCAGGTCGGTGTGCAGGACGGTGACACCGCGGGAGGTTTGAGTGGCGTGGGCCATGCCGGATAAGTGAGGGAAAAAAGAAAAAAGAACGGACGCCGCAGGAAAAAGCGGGAGAGAGGAGGCGCAGTATTCCTGCTGGCCGGGAAATCTCAATGAAGAACCACCAGGCGGGAAACGGACGGCTTTCCCCGGTTGGAAAGGGCCACGGCGCCTCCCGCAGGACGGAAAGCGCCGTGGCCAAGGGAATCGGATGGGCGGTTCAGCCAATCTTGTAGTCCCAGCCGGCGCGGTAGGACTTGTTGATGAAGGCGTTGGCTTCCGGACTGTTGGTGAAGGCCATGGCCTTGGCGTCCCAGAGGAGCTTTTTGCCCTTCTCGACGCGCTGGGCGACGTTGCCGAGGAGGATGGTTTCGGTGAAGGGCGCGGCGTATTTGAAGTTGGAGCCGGGGAAATCGATCGGTTTGTTCCCGAGACAGGCCTGACGCCACTCCTCATGGTGGCCGATGGAGCGCTCCAGCAATTTCGGCGGGCTGCCGATCTTCTGCATGTTGGCTTCCGGGATGATGCGGGAACGGTCGCCGTAGTCGCCGGTGACGAGCAGGCTTTCCTTGGTGCCGATGTAAACGTTGCCGCTGGTCGGGATTTTCTGCAGCGAACCGTCGGGCATGCGCAGTTTTTCCTCCCCGATGGCCTTGGCCACGCGTTCGAGGGCGAGCGCGTCTTCGCCTTTCTCATTTTTCAGCATTCCGTCATACCAGGTGACGGTGAAACCAGGGCGGGCCTTGCCATTCGGCAGGGTGCCGGGGCCGTAGGTCCATTTCAAAATAGCGCCCTTGGGGAACATGTCGCTGGACTGGCCATTGATCTCGATGACCTCCACCGCGGTCGGATATCCGGGGTTCATGGACATGAAAATGGAGTCCATGGTGTGACAGGCCATATCGGCGAGGGCGCCGCCGCCGAAGTCGAGGAAACCGCGCCAGTTGAACATGTGATAAACCCCGCCGCGTTTGTTGGCGGGATTGTGCGAGAACGGCCGCGCCGGGGCCGGGCCGAGCCAGAGGTCCCAATTGAATTCCGCCGGCACGGGGTCGGTGGTGGTGGGCTTTTCCCCGCCCTGCGGCCAGATGGGACGGTTGGTGACGCAATGGATTTCGGTGACGTCGCCGAGGAACCCGCCATTCACGAATTCATAGATGCGGCGGTTGCCCTCGTTGGCGTGGCCGTGGTTGCCCATCTGGGTGGCTACTTTGAATTTCTCGGCGGCCAGCTGGAGTTGCCGCGCTTCCCAGACGGTGTGGGTCAGGGGTTTCTGGGTGAAAACATGTTTGCCGGCCATCATGGCGAGGGCAGTGGCGGGGAAGTGGTGGTGGTCCGGCGTGCCCACAATCACGGCATCGATGTTCTTCGCCTGCTCGTCGATCATCTTCCGGTAGTCCTGATAGCCTTTGGCATCCTTCCAGTTCGGGTCGTTCTTGTGGGCGAGGGCGTTGACGTAGTTCCGGGTGTCCACATCACAATAACAAGCCACGATGTCGCCGGCCGCCTTGGTGTCATCGGTGTGGCGTTTGTTGATCCCGCCGACCCCCACAAAGGCGATGCGCAGCTTGTCGCCCTTGTTCTGGGCGTGCAGGATGTTGGGAAATGCGAGAGCCCCGGCGGCGAGGCCGGATTGGGTCAGGAAGGAACGGCGGCTGGTCATGGAAGGCTGGTATTTATGAGGAACGGAGTAATAGGAACTGAACTGCGGAATTTGGCGGGAATGCAGGCCGATGGCAAGACATTCTCCGTGCCCCTGCCCTTCCGACGGGCATTTCCGGCAGACCGCTGCCTCACCGGCCGGCGGTCCCACCGGTTTCCACCGTGAGCATCCCGCGGGGTGGCAGGGTAAATTTGAGCGGGCCACTTTTGGCAGGCTGGGCGGGCAGCGGCGACAGGGTGTCAGTGCCACTGGTCAGCCACGCCCCGGCCGGACCGTCGCCCCCTCCCCGGAAATTCACCACCAACTCCACCGGCTGGTCCGGCACATTGGCCCCGTTCAGGACGACGCGTTTCCCTTCCTTGCTGCGGAAGGCACAGGCTTTCACCCCGGGTTTGGAAAAGCCGCTGGCTCCCGCGCCGGAAACGCTGCTGGAGACCACCGTCATGCCGGGCTCCAGTTTGGAGGCAAATTGCCGGAACCCATGGTAAATCCGGGTCGGTTCCCAGGATTCCCCCCACTTCAGATGGATCAATGCCTCGCCACCCTGCCGGGGAGGATAAACCCAGTCGTAGGCCATCCAGACATTGGCCCCGCCGTTGAAGGCTTCACTCATCGCCAGCCAGAACTCCGTGGCTGACCGGATCTGCCCCGGCGAATCGTCCGGACCATTGACACACCACTCGGTGCCCCAGACCGGCCGGCCTTTGGCGGCTTTGGTCAGGGTTTTCCACCGGTCGCCCCGGCGGTCGTAGTCGTGAGTGCCCACGATATCGAGTTGGTTGCCCGCCTTCCGCAGCAGGGGCGGCAAATAATGTTCCGCGCCGTCGATGACACTGAGCCCGTTCGGTCCGACCAATTTCGGCCGGGGCACTTCCGGATGCCGCTTGGCCATTTCGGTCAGGTAATCCGCCACTTTGGCAAAAAGTGCCGCGTGCTGGTCCGGGTCGAGGAAATAGGACGGCTGGGTGTGCGGCCAGTCCGGTTCATTGGCGATGCTCAGATAGTGCATCTCCACCCCGTTGCGCTTCATGTGGTCGAGGAAGGCCCAGAGGTATTCCCCCAACTCCAGTTCCAGGCCTTTTTTCAGGGTGCCTTTTTGCGGCCCTCCCCCGGACACATCATCATTCGTTTTCATCCACGCCGGGGGCGTGTAGAGCGTGGCGTAAAACTTCATCTGCGGCTGCCGCTGCAGGGCCGCCTTGCAGATCGCCAGGGTATGTTCGCAGTATTTGAAATCTCCGTCCTTGAACGCCGGGGTCCAAGGGTCCGCATTGTCATTCTGCGGCTCGTGATCGTGGCGGATGTAGAGATGCAGGTAATCCGTGCGCACCTCCTTGAACATCGCATCGTAGAGCTTCTCCTGCTCTTCCGGTTTGTTCCGCGCCGCCAGGCTGGTCATGTGCCCCTCATAAAAAATCGCCCCGCAGCCCAGCCCATCAAACGACTGCAGCGCCTTGGAAACCTCCACCGTCACCTGCGTCGGAGCCGCCCGCAGCCCCACGGGAGCCGCCAGACCGATCATGCCAAGGACAAGAAGAGAAGGAAGGAATGGATTCAAAGCCATTCCGTTCCGTGACACACATTCCGGCAGGGTGCTATCGGAGGAATAAACCCTGTGCGGTGCCGAGATTGGGGCGGAGTCCAACCCATTCGCTGGCCGCTACTTGGGCGGGGCGGCAAGAGCAACACTTCGATGGCGGATTGAAGGGCTGGGTAGCACCAAGGACTGGCCGATGCTCTGCGACTCAGGAGGACCTTCGTCCACCAGCGCTGGTCACGCGACGGGGACGCTCAGCCAGAAGGTGGTCGCTTCCGGGGTGCTGCGCACGCCGAGGGTGGCGCCCATCTGGGAGGCGAGCACGGAGGCGACGGTGAGGCCGATGCCGAAATGTTTGCTGTCCTTGGTGCTGGCGAAGGGTTTGAAGACGTCCTTCAGTTTTTCGGGCGGGATCGGGGCTCCGGTGTTCCTGACAAAGACATCGACATGACCGGGACGGCTTTCCGGCACTGAGCCCGGGGGGAGAACGTCGAGGGCGGCCGCGCCCGGCTGGCCGCTGTTGGCCACCGCTTCGGCGGCGTTGAGGAGGAGGTCGCCGAGCAGTTCCTTGAAACGGCCACTATCGATTTTCACCGGCGGCACGTCGGGGGAGATATTGATCTGGAAGGGCACGCTGAATTTCGAAAAGGGAGCGCGCAGCATGTTGTCCATCACCGGCAGGTAGTCCTTCAGCTGGACGGATTGCGGCGTGATCCTGACACACCCCCCGGCGGCGAGGATTCGTTCGGCCAGACCGGCCGCGCCCTGGGCCGCTTCCTTCATGTGCTCAAGGTTTTCCTTGGTGGTCTCGTCCAATTCATCGCCCATCAGGATCAGGCTGGAGAAACCCTGGATCACCGCCAGGAAATTGTTCTGTTTGTGGACCAGCCCGCGGATCAGGCTGTTGAAAAATTCGCCCACGGGCGTGCCCTGGATCACCGGGGGAAGCGCCATAATGTAGCCGTGGGGAGTCAACTCGCTGGTTTGCATGGATTAAGAAAGATGGAGGTCTTCCATAAAAACTGCATTTATCAGGAATTGTAAAGTAAAAGATCAAGCAAATTTAACCGTCTGGCGTTCAGAGAGAAAACTACGGATTTCGCGGATCACACAGATCGTCTTTGCCGGCGGAAAGGCTGCTGCTCTGGAATCATCCGTGAAACCGCCGGTTTGCCTCCTCTCCTTGCCCGCGTCAGACGCCATCCAGGATTCCGGTCTTGGCGCGGGGCAGCAGAATTCCCAAGGTGGTCTCTTCCGAAGCCTCCCGCGTCGCCATCAGAATGGGGAAATCCCCGAATTCTGCCAGGACCTGACGGCAGGCGCCGCACGGCGAGATCGGCTCCCGGGTATCGGCCACCACCACCAGCGCGGTAAATTCCCGGCACCCCGCCGCCACGGCCTGAGCCACGGCATTGCGTTCCGCACAAATGGTGAGGCCGAAGCTCAGATTCTCCACATTACAGCCCCGGTAGACCACCCCGTCCGCCCCCAGCAGCGCCGCGCCGACATGGAACTTCGAATAGGGCGCGTAGGCCCGGTCGCGGACCTCCCAGGCGGCAGGAATCAGAGCGGAGAAATCGGTCATATGCTTGATGGTTTACGATGGATGATTGGAAAAATGGCTCATTCCTGGTCCGGCCTCACGCCTCATCCCACCCTCCGGTCAAATCATAAACCATAAACCGGCAATCCTGAATGTCCTCAAGCTCTGGGATGGAATTTGGCATGCACTTCCTTGAGCCGCCGCTGATCCACGTGGGTGTAAATCTGGGTGGTGGAGATGTTGGCATGGCCCAGCATTTCCTGGATGACCCGCAGGTCCGCCCCGCCGCTCAGCAGATGGGTGGCAAAGCTATGGCGGAGCAGGTGGGGATACACCACCAGATCGACCGCGGCCGCCCGCGCCTTGACGATCTGCCAGAGACGTTGATTGGTCAGGGCCTGCCCGTGCCTGCCGATGATGAGATGACTGGTCGTTTTCCGCGTCACCAGTTCCGGCCGTCCCTTGTCCAGCCACGCCTGCACCGCGGCCCGCGCCCTGCGGCCCACCGGCACCAGCCGCGTTTTATTCCCCTTCCCCGTCACGCGGATGAAGCCCTCCTCCATGGAAAGCTGATCCATCGTCGCATTGGCCAGTTCCGAGATCCGCAGCCCGCTGGCGTAGAGCAATTCCAGCACCGCCAGATCGCGGTAATCGAGCGGTTCCTTCGGCTCGATGCTGGCCAGCAGATGCTCGACTTCCGTTTCCGTCAGGGTCTCCGGCAGGGAGGCATCCAACCGCGGGGCCTGCAATCCTTCAGCCACATCTTTCGGAATGAATTTCCGGATCGCCAGCCAGCGGAAAAAGATCTTCACCGCAATCACCTGCAGCCGGATCGAGGCATTACTCAGCCCTTCCCCCTTCCGCAGAAAAAGATAGTCCGTCAGATGCCCCAACTCCACCGCCGCCGCGTCCTTCACCCCATGTTTCGCCTCCAGCCACGACACCAGCGCCTCCAGGGTCTGCCGGTTCGATAATTGATAGTTCACCGAAAGCCCGCGCTCCGTGGCGAGGTGCAGGATGAACCTTTCCAAGGCGCTGGTCATACCCCGCCATATCAGCCCGCAGCCGCCACAGTGCAAACGTAGGGACGTTTTTCTCAGCCGCCCTTGAAGAAATAGACCAGCAGCAGAATCGGCAGGGGAATACCGAGGAGCCAAAGGAGAATCCACCCGATTTTACCGGCAGGGCGGCAGGCGGACCAGTGAGGTTTGATGAGCTTCATAGAGGTCGGGCCGGGGTTAAAAACGGGGGATCACCGGTCAGGCCAAGGGGACTTTCCCGTGCTGGGCGCCTTCTTCAATTTTTGGCTGGGTGCCGGACACATAGGCTTTGGCAGCCTCGTAGAGATACCGCACGCCCTGGAGGCTGGAGTTGTCCCAATACTCAGCCTGGTGCGGAATGATGTGCACCAGCATGAGGTTGGGGTCGTTGATTCCTTCCGGGAACCAGACTCGGAAAGGTTCCCGCCAGAAGGATTCGATCAAGGCGCGGTCAGTCACGAGATCGGCGGTGCCATCCATGGAAAGATACTTCTGGTGGTCCTTCTGGAACGTGAGCAGGACCGCATCCTCCTGACGGATTTCCCGGGTCTTGGGGCTGTCGGTGTCCGTGAAAAACCAAACATGGCAGTCCGGGCTGACATGGACAATTTCCATGGGCCGCGCGTGCAGGGTGTCCCCTCCGCCATGAGTGACCAGCATGGCTGTGTGGAAGCTCAGCAGCAGTTCAAGGACTCTTTCGGG
Source organism: uncultured bacterium (assembly GCA_903936775.1). Classification (GTDB taxonomy): domain Bacteria; phylum Verrucomicrobiota; class Verrucomicrobiia; order Verrucomicrobiales; family V1-33; genus CAIZWU01. The sequence goes on from CAIZWU010000299.1 coordinate 26,937, forward strand.
GGAGGAGGGGGACATGGGAGGGAGGGGGTTGAAGGTCCGGGCTACCGGGAAGGCTGATTATTTGTTGTGGCGAACCGCCTCGGTTTGTTTCCCGAGGACGTGTTGTTGGCCTTGGTCGCAGCGACATCGGCCTCACCTTGTTTTTCCTGCGCATGGGCGGCGGCTTCCCCCGCTTTGCGGCCGGCTTCGGCCTGCTGTTCCAGTTGGTCGGCCTGGGCTTCGAGGGCTTCTTCCTGGGCGGAGCCGCAAGCGGTGAGAGTGACAGCGGCCATCAGGATGGCCAGCGCCAGGAAACGGGTTTTCATGAGATCGGAAAATTGAGGTTCAAGACCTTGGTTCGGAGGACTATGGGTTGCCCCTATCCTCTGCAAAGCCCGTGCCGCCGGCCTCCTACGGGGGGAATGCCCGTCCACGGTGGCTTCCGGAGCCGCTAAATGCCGCAACCAGCGGAGGCGGCACGGCAAAATGCAAGCCACCCCGGCAGCTATTTCAGGACGTTCCGGGCAGCGGTTTCCCAGCCGATGGCACTGCGGAGCGGGATGCCGGGGGCCCATTCGCCCGGCGGTTCCGTAGTCGTCAGGGGATAGGCCACGAAGGCCACGAAATCCCCGATTTCAAATCCGGCTTCCTGATAGGCAAAGGCCATTTTGGCGAGAAGCCGCCGCCGGCTCTTGTTGTTGGTGGCATGGTTGTTCGCTTCCGCCGCCGCCAAAGCGGGCGTATACCAACCCGGGCTTCCCCTCATCAACTGGATCAGGGCTTCGATCCAGCGCCCATTGACTAAATCCTGAGGGGGCTGCCACTGGCAGTTTAAACAACTCTTCCAGCGCCATGTCCTCCAAGCCGGCCTGTTTGAACAGCCGTGCCGACTTTATCCCGATAAGCGCGGACAAACCCTGCTCACCGACACGGTCTTGTCGGAGGAGGGTTATATTTTTTTGGCGGGCCTTTTTCCCTCAGCCTCATCCTGGGGCCTTGATTCACAGGGCCCCGCGACCGTAAAAACCGGGAACCAAAACGCCCCCGGTGCAGCCCATAAGCAGATCAACGGCGGCGGCGGACGATCAGGCCAACCAGCGCGCCAAGCCCGAGGAGGGCGGCGGAGGGTTCAGGGACCTGATTGATCACAATTCCACTGATGCCGATGCGGTTGGAGGTGCTATTCTGTCCGGAAATGTTGACACTGGCACCGCTGATGCCGCGCGCGACGACATAATTACCACGGTTGGTGCCATCGGCCTCAATCCAGCCTCCACCCGAACCGATGAGGTTGCCGAAAGCGGGAAAATCAGCGGCGAGCACGTTGGCGCCATTCACCCGCGGAATTTCAGAAGTGTGGGTGTCGCCGGCATCGGAACCCAGCAGGATATAAACATCATACAGGGCGAAAGGGATGGAGGAAAAGGTGATGCTGGCCCCGGCGCCGCCATCGTCGAGATATCCCACACTGAGCCTGGCCTCGTCGGATCCGGTGCCGCTCGCGTTGTACCAAGCATTGGGGGAGCTCCAAGCCACACTGGTGGAGGTGACCGCGCCAGTGCTGTCCACCAGACCCAGCAGGGACCCCGCAGCGAGGGACCCGGTCCGGACCGGCAGGCCTGCCGCGCCGGTAGGATTGTTGGTGGTATTGAAGAAGCCGCTTTGGATGGCGGTAGGGCCAACCGGCGTGGTGGAGGTCAGCCATGACTGGTTGCCATCATTTTCGGAAAAGTTCACTCCAATGGAGGCGGCTTGCACAGCGAGGGCCGTGGCGGAAAGGAGGGCGAGTGTCAGAACGGAGGCGGTCATTGCTTGAAGATTTGAAATATTTTGTGTGTCGTATTTGTGGCAGACCAAGCTGTCAATCCTTTATTTCGATGGACCCCTGGTTTTAAAATCGAAAACCACTTAAGAATACCGGTTTTACGATCAGGCCTGAGTTTTAACCGGGGATGGCCGGAGGATATAGCCGGGGGTTCCCGTTCCTGCCGGGTCAGCAGTAGAGCATGGTTGGCAGTCAGTCCTGCTCAAGGAGGGGCGGCGGGCAACCGGACCTCTGCGGTGCCTGCTTTGGCTGCGGCGGAGTCGAGGCGCTGCCCGGGCACGTATTTCACCGGCATGCCGCCGGGAATGCCAATCAGGGCGGACAGGCCCGGCAGATCCTGCGGATGGACCGCGGCCTGCCAATGGCCGTTGTCGTCGGTCCTGACAGAAGTCACGGCGGCCGCAGCCTCGGTGTTTTCGGCGCCGCCGGTTTTGAGATAAATCCGGGTATTGGCCATGGGCTGACCGGAGGCATCCAGCGCGACCCCACCCACCGGTTCCGTAGCCCCCAGCAGCATCGACTGGCCTTCGGGCAAGACCCCGGCCGGATAGCGGGTGGTGGCACTCGACTGACCCGGAGCTTCCGCCCTAAGCACCAGAGAGGTGCGGTCGATATCTGCACCGACAGGGATGGTGGCATACCCTTCGGCATCGGTGGCAAAGGGACGGTTGGGAAGGTCGAAGGAGTAGTTGCGCCCGTCGGCCCAGACCTGGGCGTTGGCCACGGGCTGGCCGTCGGCGCCGGTGACCCGCACTTTCACCATTTCCCCGGATTTCAGGCCCGGGCCCCAACCATATTTATCCACCAAATCCATCGTCGCGGCATCCCATTCCCAATTCAGCGCCGTCTCATAGACGTCTCCGCCATAAGCTATGTTCATGACCTCCCCGTAGGCAAAACAGCGCAGCAGCGGGATGGCATCCCCCCACTCGGCGCGCTGCACTTCCTTGATTTCGGCAAACGTCCGTCCATCGCGGAATTCCAAGTTGCTGAATTCATAGCCGTAGGAGGGGGTTTCCAAGCCGGGGTCCGGGTGGTCCATGTCGGCAAAATCCTGGGCACCGGCCTTTTTACGGGGAGAAATCAGGGTGTCCGCGGTCACGAATTCCGGCACCAACTGGGTCAGGTATTCCGGATACCGCCCATACTTGGCTTTGTAGGCAAAAATACCGGTGCGTAGTTTGGTCAGGTGTTCGCGGTCGATCGCTTTGTGCCGTTCGATTTCCTGAGCGGCCTCACTGGGCGGCGGGGCCGGTGGGCTCTCCCGTTTCCGGTCCGGGGCCATGGCCACCGCAGGCCGCTTCGGGGATAGTTTTGTCGTCGTCACCACCGGTGGAACCGGACCAGCAGCCGGGCCCGCGCTCTCACCGGACCGGGAGGTCCACCAGAGGCCTGCCCCCAGCACCAGCAGGATGATCAGGAGAAGGCGGAATTTATTTTCCATCCCGGAAGGCTGACACTTCAGGCCTAACGCCGTCAAGTTTGAAATCGGTTACTCTTTCCGTTCCTTTCCCTCCACCCCGGCGGCGGAAAATAAACGCGCGCTTTTCCCATGACACAGCCAGTAAGGGAATCGAAAGTGAAAGGTGAAGTCTCCCCTGAATCCCCCCTCTCTGTTGGCTCCTGTCCTGGTTTTGACCGCCACCTTGGCCGCCGTGCAGGCCGGCACCGGGTTGATTCCAGCCGCGGCACCCTCCGCCGGGTCCCCGCCTGCTTTGGTGCTCGACCTGAGCACGCAATATGAATTCTCCGACTCCTCCCCGGCGGGACCTGGCGGCGACGTCTTCGACAGCCGGGTTTCCCTGCCCCTATTTGTTCCCCTCAGCGAAACCTGGCGGATCATCGGCGTCCTGCGTGGAGGGTTCACCGATTACGAAACCGACCCTTTCGGCGGAGAGGGCCTGCAAACCTGGAATGTGGGCGCCCTGATGACCCTGGATGGCCAGCTCACTAGGGAGTGGTCTGCCACCCTCGGGCTGCTCGGCGGCGCTTCCTGGGAAGATGGCGCTTCCTTTTCCGATAGCCTTACTGGCGGCGGTTTGGTCATGGCCAGTTATCGTTTTTCCCCCACCTTGAAAGTGGGGCTGGGCGGACTCTATCTCACCCGCCTGAATGAAGACGCCCTCGTAGTCCCCGCACTGGGCCTGGACTGGCAGGTCACAGAGCAAATGGATATCAAGCTCTCCGGTCTCGATCTGCGGGCGGAGTACGACGTGAGCGAGGTCTGGTCGCTCTACCTCCGGGGGGAGTTTGATCCAAGCGGTGCGCGTTTGGTGCCGCGGGCCAACACGGAAGCTGATTCCTTTGATGATCAGGGTTTCCGTGCTGCTGGTGGCCTGAAATGGACTCCCTGCCCTTCCTTCAGTTTGTCGATGGAAGGCGGCGTCGCCTTTCATGAATACACCCTGCGCAATGACCGCGAGGAAATCCTCGCCAAGGACCGGGTGGACCCGGCGCCGTTCGTCGGGGTTTCGGCCCGCCTCTCATTTTGATACCGCGCGCTTCCTCAACGACAGCACTGCCATCACGAGGAAGATCAGGGCCAGCACGCGGATAACCCAGGCCGCGACCCCTGCCAGAACCCAAAATCCGAAAGTGGCAGCCACGAGGGCCAGCAAGACAAGGATGACTGCGCTTGTTTTCATAGCAAATCAGGAGGAAAGGTTGGCAGGCGGACGGCGGGAGGTTAATTCAGATCGTTGAGGATCTTTTCGACTTCAGCGCGGGTCTTGCCCAGTTTCTTCTGGAGGCGGCCATAGAGCTCCTCCTCCTTCCCTTCCGCAAACAGCAGATCATCATCTGTCAGGCCGGCAAATTGTTGTTTCAGTTTGCCCTGGGCGACATTCCAGTTGCCTTTCCACCAGAGCTTGGTGGACGAGGGCGTCTCAATCACGACGGCTTTTGAAGGAGTGACTGGGACCACGGTTTTTTGATCGCAGGCCACGCCGGAAAGGGCGCAGGCGGTGAGAAGGAGCACGGATTTCATAGGTCAGGCAGGTAGTAGTTTTGCAAGGCAGACCGCAGAATCTTCCGCAGACCGCCAGCTGCTCCCTTTTCTGCAAGCTCCGGGCCATCGCCACTCCATGCCTTCGCTGGCGGCTGGTAACTCTTTGCAGCTTAAATTAATAGGCCAAATTCGCCTGCCTGCTCCAGTCGGGCTTGGTGGCCAAGCCGTGTCGCGATCTGCAGCACCCGGGGTGACCCCTTCTGGCATTTCGCCAATGCACCGGCGCCTTGGAGACCACGACCCGCGTCCCGGTTGCATTCGAACCACCGCGTGCTGTGATTAATGGGTGATGACCAGCCTCCCAGCGCTCCGACTTAGCCCGCTCCGCCATGCGGTGGCGGAGCTGCGTTTCCTGTTTTAGGCCGACGGCACGGTGTTTCCCGGGGAGACCGGGCACGGCGGCTGATTCTTTTTCCCTCTCCCCTCCCCTCCCACTTCTTTATTTTCTGTATTCCCATGGTTCCTGATCCCTCCGCTAAATACCGGGCTTATCCTCCCATTCCTTTGCCGGACCGCACCTGGCCGGACCGCGTCCTCACCAAAGCGCCGATCTGGTGCTCCGTGGACCTCCGCGACGGCAACCAAGCCCTCGCGGTGCCGATGAATGTCTCTCAAAAACTGGAGATGTTTGACGCCTTGGTGAAGTGCGGCTTCAAGGAAATCGAGGTCGGTTTCCCCGCCGCCTCCAACACGGAATTCGCCTTCAACCGCCGCCTCATCGAGGAAAAACGCGTTCCCGCCGATGTGACCATCCAGGTGCTGGTGCAGGCGCGCGAGGATTTGATTGAGCGCACCGTGGAGAGCCTGCTGGGTGCCCGGCGCGTCATCATCCATCTGTATAACAGCACGTCCCCGGCCCAGCGCCGGGTGGTCTTTGGCAAGTCCAAGGAAGAAATCGTCGGCATGGCCCGGCAGGGCGCGCAGTTGATCAAGGACCGGCTTTCCCGCTTGGAATCAACCGGCACCGAAGTGGTGCTGCAGTACTCGCCGGAAAGTTTTAGCGCCACCGAGTTGGAATTCGCCCGCGAAATCAGCGAAGCCGTGATGGACGTCTGGCAGCCAACCCCGCAGCGGAAGATGATCCTCAATCTGCCTGACACCGTGGAGGTCGCCATGCCCAACGTGTACGCCGACCAGATCGAGTGGATGTGCCGCCATCTCAAAAACCGCGACAGCCTGATCATCTCGCTCCACACTCACAATGACCGCGGCACGGGTGTGGCCGCGACCGAACTGGGCCTGCTGGCCGGCGCGGACCGGGTGGAGGGCACCCTCTTCGGCAATGGGGAGCGCACCGGCAATCTGGATATCGTCACCGTGGCCATGAATTGTTATATGCATGGCATCGCGCCTGGTTTGGACTTCTCCAACATCAATGCCCTCGCCGACATGTACCACCGGACCACCGGCATGACCGTCGCCCCGCGCCAGCCCTACGCCGGCGAATTGGTCTTCACGGCCTTCAGCGGCAGCCATCAGGACGCCATCAAAAAAGGTCTGGCGGAGCGCGATTCCGGCAAGGCCCCCACCCATTGGGATGTGCCCTATCTCACCATCGATCCCTCGGATCTGGGTCGGGAATACCGCGAGGTGATCCGCGTTAACAGCCAGAGCGGCAAAGGCGGCGTCGCCTGGATGCTGGAAAGCGAATTCGGGATCGACCTGCCCAAGGACCTCCAGCGCGAGTTCGGCCCGCTGGCCAATGACGCCGTGGACCACCTCGGCCGCGAAGTCAGCGGCGCGGAGTTGAAGGACATGTTCTGGCAGGAATATGTGGACCGCACCACCCCTTGGGAACTGCATCACTTCCATGCCGATGGGGTCGACCGCGTCTTCCGTTGCCGTGCCTCCGCCCGGCGGGACGGCGCGGAAGTGAAACTGACGGGTTCCGGCAATGGCCCGATCGCGGCCTTCGTGCAGTCGCTCATCGATGCCGGGGTGCCTCCGTTTGAAGTCACCGATTTCAAACAACACGCCCTCAGCGCCGGCACTGCTGCCAGTGCCATCGCCTATCTGAAAATCACCCGCCCCGACGGCACCGCCCGCTGGGGCGCCGGGGTCGACACCAACATCGAACTGGCCTCCATCAAAGCCGTGCTCAGCGCCCTGAACCGGCTCGGTTAGCGGAAAACGGAACGCGCCCTTCCAGTCCGCCCCGAAGCCTTGGCGGCAGCTTTCCCCTGCTGCCCCAGGGTTGCCGGGGAGGATTACAAATCCGCGCTCCTTTTGTCCGGCCCACAGCTTGCCAAGCCACCCGTGAGACACTAATCCTCCCGCATGACACGCCGGAGCATTGCAGGGATTTTCTCGGGACTTCTTTTGCTGGGAAGTCTGGCGTGGTGGTGGAACCCGCAGCCTCCTGAATCGGCCGGAATCCGGGCTGCCGCAAAACCCGTGGTTCAACAACCGGCGGCAACTGTCGCACCAGCCCCCGCCATCACCGTAGCCCTGCCGACCTTCGGCACCGAGGCCTTCAATCAACTGGCCAAGGAACGCGGCGCGGCCTGGCTGGCCAGCCGGAACCGGGATGCCGTCAGTCTGCTGGCGATGTGGGACTTGACCGGCGATGAAACGGTATTGCGGGAAGCGGCGGAAAAATTTCCGGGGAATCCCCAGGTGTGCCTGGCGATGCTGGGAGTCGTTTTCGAAAAGGAGGGCCCTGAGGCTGATAAAAAGAAATGGACCGACCAGCTGATGGCGGCGGATCCGGAAAACCCGCTGGGCCACTATTATCAGGCCCGATTGGCTCAGGCGGCGGGTGACCGCGCGGGCGTGATCACGGCGTTGGAGATGGCTCTGGGGAAAAAAGGCCGGATCGATTTCTACCTGCGGGAACGAATGGTGGGGACCAAGGAAGGACTGCTGGCCAGCGGGGTGCCGCTCAAGGACGCATATTTTCTTTCATTGGCGGGGCCGATGGGGAAAGTCTCGGAAGGATTTTACGCAACGGGCAAACTCATGGGATTCTTCAAGACGGAATTGGCTTTGATGAAAGCCCCGGGACGGGAAACGGAATTTCAGGAGCTGGCCGGGCTCGGGTTGCGTCTCGCCGAACAACAACGGCTCACGGAATCCCCCTCCCTGTTTACGGAATTGATGGCGCACGGACAACGGATGAGATTCCTGAAAG
>CAIZWU010000300.1 GCA_903936775.1 uncultured bacterium
GGGGATCCCAGCATGATTCCGGCCCGCGCCGTAGGTGCTTGATCGTTATAACAAGGCGCCGCGTGGAGATTTTGAGCTCCGGAGGAGCATGATCTTCCGGGAAGATGCCGCCCTGACAGGGCTGGGGTGCCTCAGGGGGCCACGGATGCGATCAAAATTCTGCCCCCAACTGGGCGGCGGCGCCCATTCAAGCCCCCAGCCCAGCCTGGGGCATCCCTCGTCCCGTTTTCAGGACTCCTGGGTTAAAGACTATTTCCGCCTGAAATCACGCCGATTGAATCCCGGAGGGATTATAGCCATTAGCCGGTGGTTGAGCGTGAGCGACACCACCGGAAACAACGAAATCAAAACCTCTCACCCTGAAGGGGTGACAGAATGCGGACGGAAAAAACCAACCGTGCCCTCTGGCATCCCTGCCGGGATGCGGGGATTTTGTGGGGGGATGTTCCGGGGATGTCGCTGCGCTCAATCCCCGGCTAATGGCTTTGATCCCTCCGGGATGTGATCGGTTTGATCCCTCCGGGTTCCAGCGGTCCCCCTCCCTCGCCTGCAAACCCCGGCTCAACTCGAAGCCCGCAAACTATCGCCCGCCTAAATCAAAATTGATACAAGACCGTGGCGGCTCCATCTCCCGGCACGGTGAAGGCGCACCCTTCCATATGGGTCCGCTTTCGGGAAATTGATGCATGGAAAAATACCGGAATTTATTTCAGGCAGGCCAAGTTTGCGGGCAGTTTTTCTGTTTCGCCGATTTCGCCAAAACAGATACCTGTGGCAGGTATGGGACCGGCTCTGAAGGGTTTTCCAATTTCGGTTTCCCCTCTTCATGAGTTGAATAATCTTATGCTCAATTACGCTGTTCATTAATTAATGTGAGTAATATTCTGCTCAATTAATATCTTTCCCGGCCGGCGCTGAACTTAGGCGCGGGGTTTGTGGCGAGCCTCTCCCGCCGTGCGGATCATCTTGCCCTCATCTGTTCCTGTCGTGAGTTTCCAGAACTTGGCACCCTCAGCGGCGGGATCGGCATTCAAGTAATGTTGCTTGGTCGTTGGCCCGGTGGTGTGTCCCATTTCCACGCTGGTTTTCTTTAGATCGTTGGGGTGTGTGAGATGATAAGAACTGAAACGATGCGGGAGGGTGTTTTCGTCCCATTCCGCGGTCCCGGCTTTTTCGCGGGCTTCAGCAAAATCATTTCGGCAGGCTTGGCCGCTCGGCCCCCCCCACCCCCTCGGTGTGCCCGGTCGGGAAAATGGGGCCGGTGAATTTGCGATGGGGCATAAGCCACGCCTGCAGGGTAGGGGGGATGTCCACGAAACGCTTTACCTCCTGCTTCCACCCCGCACCCTTCCATGGGGTGACTTCCAGCTACCAGCCTTCAAAACTGACTTGCTCCCACGTCAGGCGCCCGGCTTCAGCGTGCCGGAGTCCGGCGAAAAGTTGGACAGCAACGGCGGGAAGGGACCGCTCGGGGCAGACGAGGAGGAACTGGGTGCATTTCGTCACGGTGAGGATGGCGGCACGGGCGACGCTCGGGCGCGGCATTTCCACCCAGGCAGAGGAAGTGACTGCAATATGTCTGCGCTTCACCGTATGGACAAAAAGTCCATGACTGCGCATGAGGGTTTCCCTCTTGTTGGCATCGCTGCGGCACTTTTCATTTACCAATAGTTCAATCTCCCGCGCCGTGACGATTGCCGCCTGCCGGTCGCCAAAAGTCTCCGCAAACGCTCCCTGCCTGCCGCCCTTGCCATTTGTTCCGGCCAGATCCCGCAGCGTCCGGGTATGCACTCCCTCGGTTTCAGCGGCCGAAACCCGGCTGGCCACAAGTTCGGAGACGGCACTGGGAATGAGTTGCTTGGCGAGGGACGCGTGGAACAAGTCCACTCAATCGTTCAGGTAGGGGGGGCGGTTAGGGCATCGCCGCGATTGCCTCCCGGAACCGGATCAATGCCGCGTTAATCGTCGGAAACGCTGCGAGGCAGGGTGCCGTGGTTCTCTGATTCCACCGCTTTCGTCCTGAGGAAGATTTCAGCTTCCCCACTTCTGTCCCTGCCGGCAGTGGCGGAAACTTGGCTTTCCCATTTTCCGGCCACCGGGCCTTCCCTGCGTAGGCGGAATATTTCAGCGGAATTAGGGAGGTTGTCTGGTGCTGATGGGATTGCTAGGTGTTGGTGGTCACGTTCAGCCTGAAGAAGACACGTCGTTGATTTGCCGCGAGGGTGACGGCGGTGCGCCGGGCATCAGGCTGTGGTCCCCCGGTGAGAACTGTGACAGTCTCTGCGCCCTGCCAGTCCGCGGCGGTTGTGCGCCAAGCCACGGCCCGCCAAGGTCCAAGGGGACTTGGGGCCGACTCCAACTGGTAACTGACGCCGGGCGGCAAAGGGGA
>CAIZWU010000301.1 GCA_903936775.1 uncultured bacterium
CGGACTTCAATACTGTCATTGGGGCCAAGGACGTGTTCGGCCCGGTGTTGGGCGGCCGCAGGGAACTGGCTGATAGTCAGCAGGAGGATCCAGCGGCCGAGGATCAATAGATTTCTCATAAGGGGGGAGGGGGGAATTAAAAGGAGACCGCCGCTTGAATGCCATAACGGTTGGCCTCGTAGGTCAGGCCGGATCCATCGGAGTCATTTTGCCGGTATTCATAAAAAACTCCCAGCGTAATGCGGGCAGTCGGCATCAGGTTCAGGGAAGCCCGGCTAAACCAGTAATTTTCTTGCCGGTCAGCCAAGGGCGTGCCCCCCTCCGCCGACTGGTTGCCGTAAGTGTCGGAACCGTAGTCCGAAAGGTCGTAACCGCCGGCCATGTTGAAGGCGAGCCGCTGCCCGATCCCTTGGTGCAAACTCAGGGTGGCGCTGGTCCGTTGAATCGAGGAAATCCCGGCGATGGCAGAACCGTCGGTGCTGCGGGAGGCCCCCAGTCGCAGGGACGTCCGCTCGCGCATCTGATAAGCCGCCCCGAGGTTGAAAACAAAACGGGTGGTTTCGTCCTTGCCGCCCTGCGGGGCCGCCACCGTATCCACCGGGTCATATTGGCGGAAATCCACGCCCGCCTGCCCCCGGAACACCAGCTTGCCGGTGGCGGTGTAGCCGGACGTCAGCAGCAGGTTCTGATAAGTCTGGGTGGGATTGTCCTCGTTGTCGAGTTGGCCATAGGCCCCCGCGAAGCCGAGGGTGGTCTTGCCGGTCACCTCATAGTTTATGCCCAGCCGGCCGTAAAGGTTGAAGGTGGATTGGAATTCCTCGTCTTCATATAAGGTGCCGGAATAATTGAGGGCGGTATCCAAATTGGTTTTGGTGGCGAGTTCCCGCCGCGCGGTGAGGGAGGCGGCCATCACTTCCCGGGGGCTGAACTGCCCTGCCTCCCGGTCGGCATCCCGGGCCCGCTGGTCGGTGGTGCTGGAGGTATCGGAAAGGGCTCCGGCGGTGGCAGTGTCCGCGCCGGAACTCTTTTGTTGCAGCGATGCCGAAGTGCCTCCCGCGAGGCGTTGATAACTGCCGCTCCCGCCAAGGGTCGTTTTTGGCAGCTTCAACCCGCCCGCCAGATTCAGGGCGTGATTGACCGCATCCAAATCCGAATGGTCCAGATAGGTGAATCCGGTCGCCCCGTAATCGAGCGAAAAAGTGGCGTTCCCTTGCGACTGGGGGGTGAAGGTCACACCCAAATAGGCCTGGAGCATCACGTCATCCTCGGTATCAAATTCGGTTTGGAAAATATTGTCGTCAATCATCGCCCCGGTGGCGATACGGAACAGGAAGGCTTGCGGGATCACTTTGCGCAATTCCTCCCCGGAGGCCTCTGCATAAGCAGCGGCTCCCTGGGCATCGGGGGCCGCATCATCACCTGTAATCGGCTCGATAGACAGGGCCATGGGTTCCGGTTCCGCTCCTGCGGCGGGGGCGTCCGCGGAAGAGGAGGCGTCCAGCGATGAGGCAGTGGCGTTAACCGAAGCGGCGGAGGCGTTCAGCGGCGAAGCGGGGGCGTCTGCCGGAACGGCGGGGGCGTCTGCCGGAACGGCGGGGGCGTCTGCCGGAACGGCGGGGGCGTCTGCCGGAACGGCGGGGGCGTCTAAGGAAGGGACGGCAGCGTCAACCGGGGCGGAGGGGGATTCCTGAGCGGCGGCGGAAAGGGCCAGCCAAAGGCTAACCACCACCAAGCCTCTACTACCCATTCCGACCGGCGAGCTGCTCTGATTGGAAGAAAGGCACTTCTTGAGGGCGGTAACTAGCATCGGTGGGGTGGCAGAACTCATGACAGAAACACATTAACATTTGAAAGGCCTAAAGACAATCGATTATCTTCGGTTGCCCCGGTATTCCCGAATCCGGGTGTTCGGGGCTCAGTGCGGAACTGGATCCGGGGCAAGTCACCGGCACAGCACGATAACGGGAAACGCATTCACGGATTAGCCTAATAATCAAATTTAATTAATTATAATCAGGAAATCTTTCTTTCACCTGCAGGGTAGGGCCAGGGGGGGGCGTTTGGAATGGGTGGTGGCTGCCGGGTTTTGGTTGCAGTTGGGCAGATCAGTGGTTATCTTAGATGGGCTTCAATTTTTTTCGCATATTCAATACAAACAACTTGACGCCCCTGTATCCTGATTTACCATAAAGCGTCATGAAATCTAAATTGTCTCCGAACTTCGCCGTCTTTCTTGCTGTTCTTGGGTTGGCCTTGGCGGTCATGTCCTCCAGCGCCTTTGCCGGAATCCGCCGTACTGTCAAGCCGCCTCCTCCCACGGGTTCGGCTGCCGCCCCTGCAGTCAGCCTGCCGTGAGCCATTCTTTGGTTTGGGTTTCGTCTGATTGAAAAATCAAGCTATTAGTTATTACTCCCGCACAAACTCTCCGCCTCCCCTCAAATGAAAAAAATTCTCTACGCTTTACCTATGCTAAGCTTGATGTTCACTCCCGTGGTGACTCAAGCTGCCTACACGACCAACTTCGAAAATGCAGTCCCCGGGGGGACCCAAGGCAACTTTGCCCCTCAGGACGGCTGGACCATCAGCGATCCACAAGAATTTTTGAGCTTTGTCCAAACAGGCTCCGCTTACACGGCAGGCAGCGGCCAGTCGGTCGGATTCGGTGGTTTTTTTGCGGTGCCGGCAAGTCAAACTAGTGTCAGTCTCAGCCGTACCATCAACGAGACCCTCAGATACAGTGCATTCAGTGTCGACTTTGCCATCATCAACAGCTTCGTTGATGCAGATCCATTGTTCGACGGCCCATGGTACCCTGGCGACGATACCTTTGGTTTCTCCTTGTCCGATTCTAGCGGTGAGATCCTTACCATTGACGTGGCTCCAACCGGGGCGGCTGGGGGCAATTTCCGCAAGCTCGTTGTGCTCGGCGTGGACGTGCCGGTTAACGGACTTACGGCCAGCGATTTCAATACACCAGCTTGGTATACGCTTGGAATGACCTTCGCCGCCAACGGAGCCGACTTGGATTACTTCGGGACGCTCGCCAATGGCAGTATTACTTTCAACGGCACCTTGGCAGGCAAAGCAAACACCGTTGTCACCGGGCTGGCCATGAATTTTGACATCGCGGGCGCCGATCCGAGTTTGGCTGGGTCCAACTATTTACTGGTGGACAACATCAGCATCCCGGAACCCACCTCCCTGATGAGCGTCTTGCTCGCCGTCGGCCTCCTCGGAGCCCGCCGCCGCCGCTAGGCTTCTCAGATCCCAGCACGGAGGCACGGTTTCTCCTCGCTTTCAGGCGCTTCCCGCTCACCCGGGAAGCGCCTTTTTGATGCCGGGCGGAACCTTCCTGCTGGCTGTCCCTCTCGTTACCTGCCGTTTCCCTATGCCTTCTGCTGTCATTTTTGATCTCGACGGTACCCTGCTGGATACCCTGGACGATCTGGCGGACTCCGCCAATGAAGCCCTTGCCGCCTGCGGTTTTCCGACCCACCCGGTGGACGCGTACCGGAC
>CAIZWU010000302.1 GCA_903936775.1 uncultured bacterium
GTAGCTGATTGAGGGGACGCTGATGACCCCGACTTGCCAGTCGGGACCGAGCACGTCCTGGAAAATGGCCCGGGAGCGGCGGGCGTGGGTGCCCAGGGTTACAATATTGATTTTGCGTCCGGTGTCGGGGACCGGTTCGTGATCGAGGATGGCCTTGAGTGCCGTGGCCATGGCCCGGGTGCGTTCGGTTTTGACATCAGCACTGGGGACCGGGCAGATCAGTTGGGGTTCCAGACCGAGGCGGGCGAGGGATTGGGCCGTGACGTCCGCGTAGGTTTTCCACTGGACCAGATAGGATCCCCGTTCCAGCGGGAGGCCGGTGCAAAACACGCGGTTGGTCTGGTTATCATCCGCGATGGAAATGGTGGCGTTCAGGACGTGGTCCGGCACCCATCCTTCCACCACCAGATACCGGGCATCGGGCACGGGTTCGGTGACGGCCAGCCACGGGTGGAGGTGGCGTCCGGCAAAAACCAGCAGGCCGGTGCCCAGCAGCATGGCACACAGCCAGAACCGCCACGTGGGGCAGGGCAGGGAACGGCGGTGAAACCAGAAGCCGCGGCGAGGAACCGGGGCCGGGACGGGCAGGGCAGGCTCGGCGGACATATTTTACAAGGAGGGTCTGGGTGGCCGGAGGGTCAACGGGAACTTGCCACCCGGGCCGGGCCGCGGCTTTCGTCCGTCAGGGCGCGGCCGGGCCGGTTTTTTGCCATGGGCCCAGCTGGAGGCGGAGCTTGACGAGGCTGCGGATCATGGCCAGCACGCTGCCGGCGCGGAGTTGGCCTCCGGCAATTTCGATCCAGTTGACCGGAACCGCCCGGATTTCCGAGCCCTCGTGCAACAGATGCCAGGTCAGGTCCACATCAAAACAAAACCGGCGCTCGGTGAGTTTGGCGGCACAGGCGCGCCAAGCGGTAACGGGCAGGATTTTGCAGCCGCATTGGGTTTCCGGGACAGGGAAGCGGAACAGCATTTTAACGAGGCTCCGGAAAAAGTGACCGGCCAGGCCGCGGCCGGGGTGGCGTTGCACCACTGTGTCATCCGTCCCGGTGCGCACCGCATAAATGGTCCGGGTGGGGGTGCGCGAGGCCAGCACGCAGAGCCGGGCCGTTTCCTCCGGAGGGATCGCCCCATCGGCATCGACAAATCCCACATGGGTGTGCTGCGGCCCGGCGGTTTCCCATCCGGCATAAACGGCCCCGCCTTTGCCGGCATTGGTGTCGCGCAGCAGGGGGGCGAGCAGGGCGGGCTCGGAAGCCCGGAGCCCGGACAGATAACCATCGAGCCAGCGCTGTTCTTCGGCGCCGGACCCATCGTCCACCATCAGCACGTCCACCGCGGCTCCGGCGGCACGCAAGGCCGAGAGCAGGCCTGGCAGGAATTGGGGCAGCCGCACGCGTTCGCGCAGGCAGGGGATGACAAGCAGGGTCCTCACAAAAATGGGTCCGGAAGGGATCGGGGGGTGGAAAAAGGGGGCGGTGGCTCCGCCGTGCGGCAACCGAACCTCAAGTGACGCCACCGGCCAGGCTTTTCTTTCCAGGAAAGGTGTTCCCGGGCCGGTCACAACCAGCGGCGGGTATTGTTGCAAAGTGGAGCATCAAACTTTTTCCAGCGTTACTAACGAGTGGCGTCCGCGCGCCGCCCTTGGGAGTCTGAGCCCCAGCGCGCGTCACGGCCGGAGCGTGGCAGCCACGCTGACGGAAACCAGGGAAGCATTCAACGCGGCCTGACGAATCAAACCTACCGCTCAAAGCCTCTCCCCCCTGTGGTCCCGATTTTGGGAAGTCTGCGCTGCGGGCGGCGCACGGCCCTGCGCTACGTTCCGGACCGTGCTGCGCTCCCCGCTCCAGCTTTCCAAAATCGGCCCGCCTCCCGCCGCAAACTTGACATCGAGGGCAGGCGGGTTACCGTCGGCCCCGCATCGGGCAACATAGCTTAGCTTACCCGGTAGATGGCCGTTTACCCGGCTGGCGGCCGGATTTGGGGGCCTACCGCAGTCCCACTTACCCGCCTTGCTTCTTCTATTCATCCGCCGCCCCCTTCCATGATCACCCGCCTACGCTCCGTTTTCCAGGCTTTCGCGACTTGCCTGTCCCTGCTCGCCGCCGCTCCGCCCGCCCCAGCGCAGGTGCCCGGGTCCGTGGTGGCGTGGGGAAGCCGCAACGAAATAACCACGATCCCGGCCGGCTTGACTGGAGTGACCGCGATTGCGGCGGGGTTTAGTCACACGGTTGCCCTGAAGAATAACGGTACGGTGGTGGCGTGGGGTGAAAACTTCTCCGGCCAAGCCAGCACCATCCCTGCCGACTTGAGCGGGGTGACCGCGATTGCAGCGGGAGGTTATCTTAGTGCGGCCTTGAAGAACGACGGCACGGTGGTGACGTGGGGAGTGGGCATCTTCGGCGAAACGGTTCCCACCCCGGACGGCTTGAGCGGGGTGACCGCCATTGCGGTGGGATACGAGCACACCGTGGCCCTGAAGAACGATGGCACGGTAGTGTCCTGGGGAGACAACAGCTTCGGCCAAACGACCATCCCCCTTGGCTTGAGCGGGGTGACCGCCATTGCGGCTGGGGGCAGTCACACTGTGGCCCTGAAGAACGATGGCACAGTAGTGGCGTGGGGAGACGACAGCTTCGGCCAAACGACCATCCCCGTTGGCTTGAGCGGGGTGACCGCGATTGCGGCGGGATACGATCAAACCGTGGCCGTGAAGAACGATGGCACGGTAGTGTCTTGGGGAGACGACACCTTCGGCCAAACGACCATCCCCCTTGGCTTGAGCGGGGTGACCGCAATTTCGGTGGGGAGTGGTCACGTCGTGGCCTTGAAGAGCAACGGCACGGTGGTGGCGTGGGGAGACAACTTCTCCGGCCAAACCACCGTCGCCGCTGGTTTGAGCGGGGTGACCGCGATTGCGGCGGGATCCAGTTACACGGTCGCTTTGAAGAGCAACGGCACGGTGGTGGCGTGGGGAGAAGGCGACTTCAGCCAAACCGCCGTCCCTGCGGGCTTGAGCGGGGTGACCGGTATTGCGGCGGGGTTTAGTCACACGGTCGCCCTGAAGAGCAACGGCACGGTGGTAGCGTGGGGAGACAACAGCTACGACCAAACGTTCATCCCTGCCAACTTGGGCGGGGTCATTGCGATTGCGGCGGGATCTTATCACAGCGTGGCCCTGAAAAAAGATGGCACGGTCGTGGCTTGGGGAGACACCAGCTACCGCCAAACAACCATCCCTGCCGGCTTGAGCGGGGTCATCGCGATTACGGCGGGGGGGGATCACAGCGTGGCCCTGAAGAACGATGGCACGATCGTGGCTTGGGGGGATAATAATTGGGGCCAAACGACCATCCCTGCCGGCTTGAGTGGGGTGATCGCCATTGCCGCTGGGCTTGGTCACACGGTGGCGGTGAAGAACGATGGCACGGTAGTGGCTTGGGGATACAACAGCGACGACCAAACGATCATCCCCCCTGGCTTGAGTGGGGTGACCGCGATTGCGGCTGGGGGTAGTCACAACGTGGCCCTGAAGAATAACGGCACGGTGGTAGCCTGGGGGAATAATAATTGGGGCCAAACCACCATCCCTGCTGACTTGAGCGGGGTGACCGCCATTGCGGCGGGGGGTGATCACTCGGTGGCCTTGAAGAACGACGGCACGGTGGTGGCTTGGGGGGACAACTATTGGAGCCAAACAAGTATCCCCGCCGGCTTGAGCGGCGTGACCGGGATTGCGGCGGGAAGTAATTACACCCTGGCACTGGTCAACTCAGGTCCCGTCACCTACAGCGACTGGATCAGTTGGTACCTTCCCTTGGCCACTTCCAACGATCGTCTCCCCGGGGCCGATGCCGATGGCGACGGACTTTCCAATCTGATGGAATATGCCACGGGTACCAATCCTGCTGGCTGGAGCGATGGGCCTGAAGTCTTTATCAATAACGATCGCCTGGCCATGCGATATACGGTATACCTCCTCACTGATCCTCCGGTGCGGGTAACTCCACAGCTTTCGCCAAATACGACCAATTGGTTGGAAGGGACAGCCTACCTGAAGGATACTATTTTGGAAAAAACCGACTTCATGGAAGTTCACGAGGTTGAAACGGTGGAGGGATTGGGAGCGGGTGGTAAAAACTTCCTCAGGTTGAAGGTATCAACCCCCTGACCCAGCACAGGCTGGCGATTGCCCGGTAAAGTTACCCCGGTTGCCCTCCTGTTTGATCTGCTTGCTGAGGTAGCGGTAGCCGGGGTGATCCTTCAGGGCCGTTCCATCAAGGCGTTTCACCACGCGGTTCTGGGCAGGCATCGGAACCTTTTGGCGGTCTGGGGCTCCTAAGAATCAGGCGGCAATACCTTGGTCCGGAACTTTGTTCCCCCGAATGGAAGGGCCCTCCGTCCGCCGTGAATTCGAAAAGACCAGACATGCGAAGGCCGGGGCGGCAATTCATATTCCGCTGAAGGGGTTATATTGTTAGGATAGGGCGCGTGGTAATCCAAGGAATTTTAAATCATCCGAACCCTTGACGGCATTGATTTGGAGCCGGTCAAACAAGAAGGAGAGCACGCAGACTACGGGGCGTTGCTGGCTTGCGGTGGCTCACGCATACGTTTCGACGGAGTCGCAGGTGCAGACGAGGTTTTTGTCACCGTAGACGTTGTCGATGCGGCCGGTGGGGGGCCAGTATTTGTGGTGACGGGAGGCGGCGTCGGGGTAGGCGGCGGACTCGCGGCTATAGGGGTGGGACCAGTCGGCAGCGAGGAGGCTGGCGGCGGTGTGGGGGGCGTTGTGGAGTGGGTTGTCGGTGCGGTCGGATTCACCGGTTTCGATGGCCCGGATTTCGCCGTGGATGCTGATGAAGGCATCGCAGAAGCGGTCGAGTTCGCGGCGGTCTTCGGATTCGGTGGGCTCGATCATGAGGGTGCCGGCGACGGGCCAGGACATGGTGGGAGCGTGGTAACCATAGTCCATGAGACGCTTGGCGACGTCCTCGACGCTGACGCCCGCACTGTCTTTGAAGGGGCGGAAGTCGAGGATGCATTCGTGGGCGACGAGGCCACTGCGGCCTTTGTAGAGTATGGGGAAGAAGGGGGCGAGACGGTGGGCGATGTAGTTGGCGTTGAGGATGGCCCACTGGGTGGCGAGGGTCAGGCCGGCGGGTCCCATCATGCGGATATACATCCAGGAAATGGTGAGGATGCTGGCGCTGCCCCAGGGGGCGGAACTGACCCTGCCGGTGTGGCCGCAGCCGGGGAGGAAGGGGGCGAGGTGCTCCGCGACGCAGACGGGCCCGACGCCTGGACCGCCGCCGCCGTGGGGGATGCAGAAGGTTTTGTGGAGATTGAGGTGGCAGACATCGGCTCCGATGAGGCCGGGGCTGGTGAGGCCGACCTGGGCATTCATGTTGGCGCCGTCCATGTAAACCTGACCGCCTCGGGCGTGGATGATCTGGCAGATATCGATGATGGTTTCCTCGAAGACGCCGTGGGTGGATGGATAGGTGATCATGAGGGCCGCGAGGTTGGCGGCGTGGAGATCAGCCTGGGCGATAAGGTCGGCGACGTCGATGTTGCCGTCGCTGTCACATTTCACGGGAACGACTTTCATGCCGCACATGACTGCACTGGCGGGATTGGTGCCGTGGGCGCTGGCGGGGATGAGGCAAATATTCCGATGGGCTTGTCCCTTGCTGGCGTGGTAGCCGCGGATGGCGAGGAGGCCGGCGTATTCGCCTTGGCTGCCGGCATTCGGCTGGATGCTGGTGCGGTGGAAACCGGTGATGACCGAGAGCCAGGATTCCAGCTGGCTGATCATTTCCGCATAGCCTGACAAGGTGTCGGCCGGGGCGAGCGGGTGAATATTGGCGACCGTGGGCCAGCTCAGGGGGAGCATGACGGAGGTGGCATTCAGCTTCATGGTGCAGGAGCCGAGAGCGATCATGCTGTCGCAAAGCGTCAGATCCTTGGCGGCGAGGCGGTGGATGTAGCGGAGGAGTTCGTGCTCGGTGTGGTATTGGTGGAAGACGGGTTGTTTGAGGAAACCGGAGGTGCGGGCCAAGTGTGATGGGACTGATAGGGTAAATGGGGCCGATAGGTCAGGGGCGACGGTGACACCGAAGATTTTGGCGAGGGATTGGAGGTCGGATTCGGTGGTGGTTTCGTCGAGGGACAGGCCGACGTGGGTAGCGTCGATTTGGCGGAGGAGGACTCCGGCGGACTGGGCGGCGGTGTGCATGGCCGAGGCATCCGCGACGGAGACAGTGAGGGTGTCAAAAAAGGTGGCGTCTTTTTGGCCGAGGGCGGTGGCGAGTCGGGAGGTTAGGTGATGGACGCGCCGGGCGATCCGTTGGAGGCCTTCCGGGCCGTGCCAGGTGGCATACATGCTGGCGATGACGGCAAGGAGAACCTGGGCGGTGCAGATGTTGCTGGTGGCCTTGTCGCGGCGGATGTGCTGCTCACGGGTCTGGAGGCTGAGACGCATGGCGGGGTTGCCGTGGCGGTCGATACTGACGCCGATGAGGCGGCCGGGGAGCTTGCGTTTGAGTTCGTCTTTCACCGCCATGTAGGCGGCGTGGGGGCCGCCGCCGCCCATGGGGACCCCGAAGCGCTGGGTGCTGCCGATGGCGACATCCGCGCCCCATTCGCCGGGAGGTTTCAGAAGGGTCAGGGCGAGGAGGTCGGCGGCGGCGATAACAGCAGCGCCGGCGGCGTGGGCGGTGGTGACGATGGGGGTATAGTCGTGAACGGCTCCGTCGACGGCAGGGTATTGCAGAAGGACGGCGAAGGTGCCGTCGTTAGGAGCCATGATGGCGGTTTTCCAATCGCCGACGGTGACGTGGAGACCGAGGGCTTCCATGCGGGTCTTGACGACGGCGATGGTGTGGGGCAGGACGGCTTGGTCGACAAAGACGGTGGTGGCAGTGCCCTTGTAGCTGCTGTGGCAGAGGCTGACGGCCTCGGCGGCAGCGGTGCCTTCATCCAGGAGGGAGGCGTTGGCGACGGCGAGCCCGGTCAGTTCGGTGACCATGGTCTGGTAGTTGAGCAGGGCTTCGAGACGGCCCTGGGCGATTTCGGCCTGGTAGGGCGTGTAGGCGGTATACCAGGCGGGGTTTTCGAGGATATTCCGCAGGATGACGGGCGGAGTAATGGTGCCGTGGTAACCTTCTCCGATGCAGGATTTGAGGACTTGGTTTTTCCCCATGATGCCGTGGAGTTCGGCAAGGGCTTCCTGTTCTGTCAGGGCGGCGGGAAGGGGCATGGAGCCGCTGAGCCGGATGGCGGCGGGGACGGTGGCATCAATCAGGGAATCGAGCGTGGGGTAGCCGATGGTTTGCGCGATGGACCCGGCGGTGGCGGGGAAGCCGCCCATGTGGCGTTCGAGGTAGGTTTCAACAGGCATGGCGGAAGGGGGAAGGATTGAAAGTGGCATGGGATAAAACGACAAACCCCACTCCATCCGGCAGGAGGAGTGGGGAATTGCTCATGGATGGGCAAGGTGTCAGGGAGGGATCAGCCGGCCTGGGCGAGGTAGGCGGCTTCGTCGAGGAGGGCGTCGATTTCGGCGGGGTTGGAGGGCTTGATTTTGAAGAGCCAGCCGGCGCCGTAGGGATCGGTGTTTACGAGGCTGGTCTCAGCGGCCGCCGCGGGGTTGACTTCGGTGATTTCGCCGGAGACGGGGGCATAGATGTCGCTGGCGGCTTTGACGGATTCAATGACCGCGACGGATTCACCGGCTTTGACGATGCGGCCGGTTTCGGGGAGTTCGATATAAACCACATCGCCCAGTTCGGCCTGGGCGTGTTCTGAGATGCCGACGGGGGACTCGGATTCACCGGTGAGAATCCATTCGTGGGAAGTGGCGAAGCGGGCGTTGGAGGGAGCGGGCATGGGAGAAGTTGAGGGTCGGGAAGTTGATGATGAATGGCGGGCGGGGGTGCTGAGAGGTCAGGGTTTTTTGTAGAACGGTTTCTTGATGGTTTCGGCAGGGTGGCGTTTGCCGCGGATATCAATTTCAAGCGCCGTGCCGGGGGTGGCCAGAGCGGGGGGCAGGTAAGCCATGGCGATGCCGATGCCGAGGGAAGGGGAGATGCCCCCGCTGCAGAGTTCGCCGACGGGCTGGTTATTGGCGAACACCTGATAATGGGCGCGGAGGGGCGGGCCTTTTCCGGTGAGGCGGAGCCCGGTGAGCTTGGAGGGAAGCCCGTGCACTTTTTGGGCGGCGAGGGCTTCGCGGCCAGTGAAAGCGGGCTTGGCCATGTCCACGAAAAAACCGAGCCCGGCCTCCAGTGGCGTGCGGTCGGTCGAGAGGTCGTTGCCGTTGAGCGGGTAACCCATTTCGAGGCGCAGGGTATCGCGGGCGCCCAGACCGCAGGGGACGGCGCCATGTCCGGTGAATTCATCCCACCAGTAAGGCGCTTCCTCCGCTTCGCAGAAGAACTCGAAGCCATCCTCGCCGGTATAGCCGGTGCGGCAGACGACGCAGGTGCCGCCGCGGAGGGAGATGAATTCGGCGATGCCATTCCGGTCGGGAAGTTCCATGTGGGCTCCCGCGACTTGTTGATAGACCGCAGCGGACGCCGGGCCCTGGATGGCCATGCCGGCGTAATGCGGGCTTTCGTCGGTCAGGGTGATGCCGGGGAGGAGGCGGGCCTGCATCCATGCGAGGTCCTCCGCGGTTTTGGAGGCATTGACCACGAGGAACCATGAGCTGGCCCGGGTGCGGTAAAGAATGAGGTCATCAATCACCCCGCCGCTTTCGTTGAGGAGGAGCGTATATTGCCCCTGCCCGATCCCGAGACGGGTGTTGTTGTTGGTGAGGAGGCTGTTCAGCCAGTCAAGGGAGGCGGGGCCCCCGACGCGGAATTGTCCCATGTGCGAGATGTCGAAGATGCCGCAGGCACGGCGGACGGTGAGGTGTTCCTCGGTGATGCCCTTGTATTGCACAGGCATGTTCCAGCCCGCAAAGGGGACCATCCGGGCTCCGGCGCGCAGATGGGTTTCATGCAGCGGGGAGAGAGAAATCGGAGAAGTATCGTCCACCGGTAAATCCTGCCGGGGGCGGGGCGGCTGTCAATCAGGATGCTGCGCGATCAACTGTCCAACTTTGGGATGAATCCGATTGCCCGGCCCCGCGGGGACAGACACCATAAGGCATGTCTGAGCCGGTCCTGATCGTGGAAAACCTGCGGCGTCTTTTTGGGGAGACGGCGGCGGTGGAGGATTTGAGCTTCACGGTGGGCAAGGGGGAGGTGGTCGGCCTGCTGGGGGCGAACGGGGCGGGGAAGACCACCGCGATCCACATCATTCTGGGATTGATGAAACCGACGTCCGGACGGGTGACTTTGTTCGGGATGGACCCGTTTAAACACCGGATCGCGGTGCTGAAGCGGAGCAATTATGCGTCGGCCTACAGCGACCTGCCGGGGAATTTGTATGTGTGGCAGAATTTGAAGGTGTTTGCGGGAATCTACCGGGTGAAAAATGCGGACCGCAAGATTGATGAATTGTTGGAGATGCTGGAGATTTCCCATCTGAAAAAGCGGGTCACCGGCCATTTGAGTGCCGGCGAGTCCACCCGGCTGCATCTGTGCAAGGCGCTGTTGAATGATCCCGAACTACTGCTGCTGGATGAGCCGACCGCCAGTCTTGATCCTGACATCGCGGACAAGGTGCGCCAACTGTTGCGGCGCATCCAGCTGGAGCGGGGCATAGCGATTCTTTACACCTCTCACAACATGCGGGATATTGAGGAGGTTTGTGACCGCGTGCTCTTCATGCATGCCGGAAAAGTGGTGGCCGATGGCAGTCCGGCCGAGGTGATCGCGAAGTTCGATGAAACCACCATGGAGCAGGTCTTCATCCGGATCGTGCGCGGTGGTGATCCCGAAAACCGGAGCGCTCCGGTGCCGGTGGGTGACTAAAGTCAGGGCTTGGCCGGAGCAGGGATTCAGCGGGCCTTCAGCCAGCCATTCTGTTCGATCCATTGCTGGAGGAGGGTGGGCCAGATTTGGAGGTTGGGGTCGTTCTGGGCAAGGCCGACGCCGTGTTTGCCTTCCTGGAAGACGTGCAGGGCGACGGGTACTTTGTTTTTCTGGCAGGCTTCGTAAAAGCGCAGGCTGTTGGCCACCGGGACGGCCTGGTCGGTGGTGGTGTGGAACAGGAAAGTGGGCGGGGTGGTGGCATTGACCTGCTTTTCGTTGGAGAGGAAGTCGAGCAGGGCGGAATCGTTCCGGCGGTCGCCGAGGAGATTGTTCACGGAGCCCTGGTGGGTGATGGCGGGGTCGAAGGAGAGAACGCCATAACAAAGGATCATGAAGTCCGGACGGGAGGCGAGGCGGTCGACGGGATCGGTGGCGGCGGCATTGCCGGCATCGTGATGGGTGCCAGTGGAAGCGGCGAGGTGTCCGCCGGCAGAGAATCCCATGATGCCGATCCGGGTGGGATCGACGCCATCCGCAGCGGCCCGGCTGCGGGCGAGACGCAGCGCACGCTGGGCATCCTGGAGCGGGATGGGGTGCTGATAACCTTTGCCGCCCAGCCGGTAGTGGAGCACGTAGGCGGTGATGCCAAGGGAGTTGAAAAAGCGGGCGGGTTGGATGCCTTCATGGTCCTTTGCCAGTCCGCCATAACCGCCACCGGGGCAGATCACGACCGCGCAGCCATTGGCTGGAACGGCGTCGGGTTTGTAGAAATCGAGGGTGGGCTGATGGTCCTCGGTGGTGCCTTTGGCTTCCGGCGCGCCGTCCGGCCAGAGGAGGAACCGCTGGGGTTCCGCAGCGCGGCAGGGAAGGGTAAACAGGCAAAGCAAAAGCAGCAGTGATTTCATGGAAAATGGAAGGGGCTGAATGTTAGGATCTGCGGGGGATCCGGCAGGTCGTGGTGGGATTCCCTCAATACGCTCAGGCGCGGCCGAACTTCCGGGCAAGTTCCTGCCAGGAAAATTGGATGATGGTGGGGCTGCCATCGGGGCGGCAGTAGGGCATTTCACAGGACATCAGCCGGGTGACAAGGGCGCTGGCATTTTCCATGGTCGCGGGCGGTTGCCGTCGGGCCGACTGGCGGGCCACCGCAGCGGCGATGGCGGCATCGCCGAGTTGACGCTGGGGCGTGCGGTCGCTGGCATGGCGCAGGTCATCCAACAGGGCGCTGAGCAAGGCGGGGATTTCCCCATCGGCACGGAGGAAGGCGGGGAGGCTGTCGATCAGCACGGTGTTTTGTCCGAACTCCTCCAAGCCCAGACCGAGGCGGCGCAGGGCGGGGAGTTGCGGTTTCAGAAAATCGAATTCGCGCGGGCTGAGCGCGATGGTGAGCGGAGCCAGCAAGGCCTGGGAGGCCACCGGTTGGGTGGCGGAACGGGCTTTGGATTCCTCATATAAAATCCGTTCCCACGCGGCCCGGTGATCAAGGAGGACGAGACCTTCAGGGCTTTCGAGGATTAGATAGGCCGTGCCCAGCAGGCCGATCGGGTGGAAGGCCGGTGCGGTGGCCGGCGGAGCGGGCGGGGACGGGGCGCTCTCCGCAGCCTTGAGAGGCCCTGCTTCCGGGTGGAGCAGCTCAGGGCCGGGAGGCGCTTCCGGACTGGTTTCCACCGGGGAAGGTGGATCGGCCCAGTCGTGGCGCAGGGCCCGTGTTTCGTGCGCCGGGATCAGCGGGGGTTGAATGATGGGGGGAGTCCACCGGGGCACCGGCGTGGGGGGGGGGGATCCAGGGGAGGGCCGTGGGGCTGGGCTCAGGGAAGGGCGGCCGGCGCGGAGGGTGGCCGCGATGATTTCTGTCAGGGCGGACTGCACTGCCAGGCTGCTGCGGAAACGGACTTCCCGTTTGGCTGGGTGGACGTTGACATCCACTTCTGAGGGATCGATCTCGATCAGGAGGAAGGTGACCGGGGATTGCCCGCGTGGCAGGGCTTCCCCGTAGCCGGCACGGAGGGCTTGGGAAAAGGCGATACTCTCCACCGGGCGCCGGTTCAGGAAAGTGAATTGCAGGGCGCGGTTGGAGCGCCACAGGCCGGCTTCGCCGAGGTAACCGGAGACGGTGATGGGTCCGCTGGTGGTGCGGGGCACGGGCAGCAGGCGGTCGGCCAGTTCCTGACCGGTCAGGCCGGAGATGCGGCCAAGCAGCGACTCCCCGGGCGGCAGGTGGAAGAGCAACCGGTCATCGCGGGTGAGGCTGAACCCGACTTCCGGGTGGGCGAGGGCTTGGACGCGGACCTGTTGTTCGATGTGGCTGAATTCGGTGTCTTCGGCGCGGAGGAATTTGCGGCGGGCGGGGACGTTATAAAAAAGTTGCCGGACTTCGATGCTGGTCCCGGGAGCATCCCCGTCGTCGCTGACTTCGAGGACGATTCCGCCTTCCACCGTGACCCGGGTGCCGGTCAGGGCGGCGTGCTCGCGGGTGGCGAGAGTGAATTTGGAGACACTGGCGATGCTGGGCAGGGCTTCGCCGCGGAACCCCTTGGTGAGAATAGTGGCGAGGTCGGCACTGGTGCGCAGTTTGCTGGTGGCGTGCCGTTCCAGGCTCATCAAGGCATCGTCGCGGTGCATGCCCACGCCATTATCCACAATGCGCAGCAGGGCGGTGCCACCGCGCCGGGCCAGCACGGCGATCTGGGTGGCCCCGGCATCCAGGCTGTTCTCGATCAGTTCCTTGACCACGGAAGCCGGGCGCTCCACCACCTCACCGGCTGCCACCTGGCTGGCCAGCACATCGGAGAGGACTTGGATTTTTCCCATGCGTACAGGGACAGGGCGGGAAAATTACATCCCGGGCAAGGGAAACTTCCTTGTTAATTCCCGGAACCGATCCATTTTCAAGCTTCCTGCTCCTGATGCAGGGAAACTTCCCCCCCGGAATCCCCGCCATGATCGAAGTTACTGCCGAAGCTGCCACTGAACTCCGCCGACTGCTGGCCGAAAAGCAGGCCCCCGCCGGCTCCGGCCTGCGGCTGATGATTGAGCGTGGCGGCTGCGCGGGACTCCAATACGCCATGACGGTCGGAGTGGCTGTGGAAGGGGATTTTGTGGTGGAGCGCGATGGCGTCAGTTTTATCGTCGATGCGGCCAGTGCTTCCTATCTGCGCGGCTCCAAGGTCGATTTTGAGGATTCACTGAACGACAGTGGGTTCAAAATTCACAACCCTAACGCGGCCCGTTCCTGTGGCTGCGGCACTTCATTTGAGCCGGCCGAGCGGGGTGGACCCGTCCCTGCCGCCGAGCCCCTGCCGGACGGTCAGGCCTGCGGTACGGCGGTCTGAACTTCATATTCTCCTGCCCACCGGACTCTTCCATGCAGCTGCACGTCGAATTCATGAATGCGCCGAGGGGCTCACTGACCCGGGCTGCGAATGCCGTAAAGAAGGCGGACGGCGGGATCTTTTGGTGGTCGGTGGCGATTGTGATTCTCATGGCCCTCGCCGCCTTCTCGTGGATCGGCAGCATTTTTGTGTTCACGCATCCGGAAAGGCCATTCAACTACCAACTGCTCAGCCGCATCCAACGATTGGAGGAGATCAAGCTTTTCACGGAAAAGGACATTCCCACGGGCAAGAGTTTGACGCCGCCCGAGTTGTTCCAGAAATTTTATCCCTTCACCGGGGAGAATCTGGCGAACCACAATGAATTGCTGCGCCGGAATTACATCACCAATTACAAGAGCCGGGACGAAAAACCATACTATGTGCGCGGCCGGTTCAAGGTGGTGCATGCGCGTCCCCTTACCGGCAAGGATCTCTTCCCCAGCGGCCTGGTGGCGCGGGCCGTGGCTGTGAATCAGGATGGGCGGGAATACCGCAATGTGGTGGTGGAATACGTCCTGCCGACCGGATCGGCGGTGCCGGGGGTGGAGTTTTCGCCGGGCGACCTGTTGGACATCGACAGCCGCCGCAGCAAAAAACGCCTCTACGGCTCGGTCATCAATATTCAGAGGCCCAGCGAGGACGTGCTCGTGTTTACCATAATACCTTTGATGTATGGCGAGCACTTGATCGATCCGGTGAAAAACATCGTGCTCACCGCCACTCCACCGCTGCGTCTGAACATGGGAGCCCGGCTTCCGATTACAGATGATGGCTTGGGCAACGCTTCCCAGCTGCCGGGCGTGGCGGCGGCCGGGCGTTGATCGTCATCGTTGGCGAAATCACACTTGGGGCGTTTTGGGTTCTGAAGGTTGAGGCCTGGTGAATGCACCAAGCCGTGTGAAGAGGCCAGTGATCCGCCGCTTGTCCTGGATGGGGCATCGGCACCGTGACACAAAAAACCCGCCGCGGCGCGGGGCCGGGGCGGGTCTGAAAGTCGAGGGGAAGCTCAGGCTTCGGTATGGTTCGGGGCGGTTGCTTCCGGAGTTTCGGCTGGAGCGGCGGCTTCGGCGGCAGGCGCTTCCGTGGGCTCGGCGGGGGCGTCTGAAGGAGCCGCTGCTTGCCCGTTTTGTCCGTTTTGGGGAGGCCGGGGTTCACGCGGGGGCTGAGGCTCACGCTGCGGGGGGGCGGGCGGTGCTGGGGGCCGGCGGACGCGGAGTTCCTCCTGCATGAAAATCTCGGCGAGGCGGAAGCTGCGGCGGGTCAGCTCGCGGGCTTCGTTGTCAGGGAAGAGCTCGACCCCTTCTTCTCCGACTTCGGCGAGGAAGATCTGCCAGGCTTTGGTGCAGAGATCATCAATTGGCAGGAGCGCGCGATCCTGGTTTTCGCGGCGGGCCTGCTCGGCCTGACGGCGGCGCTGGTCCTCGTCACGGCGCAGGCGTTCCTGCTCGCGGCGGGCCTGTTCAGCATCGCGGCGGGCCTGCTCGGCTTCGCGGCGCTGCTGGGCGGCCTGTTGTTGGGCTTGGGGGTCGCGGGGCGGGCGGGCGTCACGCTGATCCTGCCGGGGAGGGCGGGCATCGCGGGGAGGGCGGGCGGCATCGCCGGACAGGGACTCGCCGGGGAGGGCTTTGACTTCCGGGACGGCGGCGGATTCGGCATTTTCTGCCACAGGAGTAGCCGCGGTAGCTTCAGCGGCGGCGGCAGCTTCCTCGCGGCTGGCCATCGCCGCTTCGGCGATATCCTGCACGACTTCGGGAGAAAGGTGCCCTGATGGGGAGTTGGAGGTAGGGTCCATAGGTTCGGTGCCGGGGTTTCCGTCGGAACGTGGGCCGGGAGGCCCGCTGGGACGGCGGGAACGGGGGCGGTTAAATTTCTTTTCCATGTAGGTTGATTGTCGGGGGGCCCAATGAATGCCGGAGATCGGCGGCCGCGTCCAGGGATTTTCTGGGCGGCCATGGGGTAATGGGCAGAGTTTGTTTAAAAAA
This sequence comes from uncultured bacterium, assembly GCA_903936775.1. GTDB lineage: Bacteria > Verrucomicrobiota > Verrucomicrobiia > Verrucomicrobiales > V1-33 > CAIZWU01. The sequence continues at coordinate 15,280 of CAIZWU010000302.1, forward strand.
TCCGTAGCGACCAGCGGGCCGAGGGCGTGCGGGAGAGTTCGAGGAGGGTCAGGCTGCGGGCATCGGTGACTCCAAAGGCGGAGCCGGTCAGGATTTGGGTTTGGGCGGGGATATACAGGCCGGTGACGGGATCATGCCGGGTGACGCGCACATTGAAACCGAGCGAGTTCTGGCCGGATCCGTCGAGCGACCATTCATGCTGCACCAGATTGACGCGGGCCACATTGAATTCGATCCGGCGGGAGCCGTCCGGCTTGGTGGTCGCCGAGACGCGGAAGCCATCGGGATGGTAGTCGTAGTGGTAGGTGTGGCCGAAGGCGGCGGGGCGGATTTTGCGGAGGGCGATGGGTCCATCCGTCCATGGAATGGTGGCGCTGAGCCGGTCGACGAAGCCGAGGGTGCCGTTTTCTCCGGCTTTCCGCCCGTCGATCTGCACATCCACGATACCCCAGGAGGAGCCTGGCTTGCCGGCACTGCCGCTGGTGGAGGGGGCATCAATGAAGAAATAAAGCCCTCGGGCATCGGCGAAGGCGGTCAGGGCGGTTTCGGGTGCCGTGCCGGGAGAGGCGGTGGGCGTGGGATCCGCTGGTTTCAGGGGAATGCGCTGCTCCAATCCCAGATGGCGGACGCCTTCGACGTGCCGTTCGAACCGCAGCGCCCGGTCCGGCAGGGTGATTTGCAGGGCGACGGTGCCGTCAAAGCGGAGGGTTCCGGCGGGGTCGGGCAGGGCCAGACGGAGGGGCAGGGGCATGGATTGTTTCGGTTCCAAGCTGAAGGGCAGGGGCTGATCCTTGCCCATCCATTGCACCAGCGCGGTGCCCTTGACCAGTTCCTGGGAATGATTGGTCAGGGTAGCCGTCAGCAGCACATCGCCGGAGGCAGCGTCCAGACGGCCTTCCGGCCAGGTGAGGGACAGGGGACGCAGCGGCAGCACCACATCCACGATTTGTTGCCGGTCGTCATCGCTCAGAATGAGGGAACCCCGGATCACATTGCCGTCCGGCGCGGGCCCGCTGGTGGTGGGCTCCAGCGCCAGGTTGAGGCGCCGGGCTTTCCCGGGCGCGAGGTTGAAGGCGGCATCCGGCGTGCCGGTTTTGAGCTGCCAGCCGAGGAAACTCAAGGGACTTACCACTACGCTGCGGGCGGCGGCGGTTGGATTGAAGATCCGCAATTGAAGGATGGCTTCGGTGGGGCCGGTGATTTCCACGCTGCCGCTTACTTCCACCGGACCACCCGATGGACCGTCCAGCAGTTGGCCCGCCGCCCGCTCCCCCGCCATCAGGGTGGCCGCGGCGTTGGGATGCAGGGTATCAGGCGTATCGGAACGATAGCTGAAGTGCCGGGTGACCGGGATGATGGCGGCGGCAAAAGCATCGCTGGCCGTCAGGGCGGCCAAATCCGAGGGGGCTTCGACGAGGGCGGCGCCGAGGTCGACAAATGCCACGCCGGTGGCGAGGGCGACTTCTTTGGCGATCTGGGCATAGGGCCGGGTCCGTCCGAGCGAGAGGCGGGGCGCGCCGGCATCAAAACTGACGGGCGGCGCGGCCAGAAGCACTTCGGGACCGTTTTTTTGGCACAATTTGACTGCCGCGGTGAGGAAAGCCCGGTAGCTGTCGAGCGTGAGATTGTTTGCGGCATCATTCACTCCATAACAAATCGTGACCAGATCAGTGGGGGGGGCGGGCGCCGGAGGAAAGGCTTCAGGACCGAGTGCTTCCAGCGCCTCGGCGGCTTGGGCGCCATCGCGGGCCAGGTTGTGGAATTGAATCGCCGTGCCCGGCAGGCTCTGCTGGGGGCCTGGGCTGTTGCGGCGCACCAAATCGGACGCTCCCATGGCGACCGGGGATTCCAGATCGGCCCGGAAACGGAGCGCGTCCGGAGCGAGGGGCGCTTCCCCTTGTTTGGTGCGTTGCCAGATTTCCATTTCCGAGGCAAATCTCGCCCAGGCGGAGGTAGCTTCTTTCTGGCTGGCGGTGATTTCCCGGTGCGGGTCCATATCCTCCGTGCCGTGGTAGAAATAATACCCGCCCAGCCGGCTCAGCAGGCGCCCCTGCCATGCCATGGAGGAGTCATACCGCGGGAAGCCGGGGGGTTGGTAAAAAGTGCTGATGCTGTCGCCCACGGAGACCACCCGGATCCGTTCCCGCTGCTGCAGTTTGGCCAGCGTCCGGGGCAGCAGTCCTTTCAAATGCGCTTCCTGCACGGGAGTGAGCCGGAATTCCGCCGCCATGCCGGGTGAGGCTGGGGCAAGCAGCAACAACAGGCCCAAAGTGGCGCGGCGGACGAAGCGGAAAGGGATCATGGCAGAAGGGCAGGAAACGCGGCGAAGGCGGTCCGGCAAGCGAACGCTCCCAGCATCCGGTTTTCTTGCAACGGCCAAAGAACCGGGTCCGGGACCGCCGCCGGAGCCAGCTGGCTAGGTAAAACCAGTCAACCGGCCGGATCCTGCAACCCCGCCGGGGAGGCCTTCTCAATCTTGCCAAATCCCGAATCTGATGTCGAATCGATGAAACAGGAATTGCAGCAAGCTTAATCAGCGATTATTATCCTGCACACCGTAGGATTAAATCTTCTGTCGATTTCGGCACAGATTCATCCCCTTGGCAACGCTGCTACCGCTCCTCTCCATTGCTCCAATGTCCCCGCGCGGTTTCCTTTTTTCTCTGCCCCTGGTGATCGGGCTGGCCTGCAGTCTGATTCCCGGCTTATCCCAGGCCGCCGTTCCCGCCGTTGACTCCCCGCCAGCCCCTGTGGCCGTGCCGGTCCCGGTTTTGCCCCTGTATCCTTCGGAACTCTACGTCCGGCTCTCGGAGGCAACCCGGCCGCAATGGCGTCAGCTTTACCGCACCACCGTCACCCGTTGCCTCGAAGGCCGCCAGCAGGCCGCCATGGGGCTCGGCGCGGTCACCGCCGATCTCTTCCTGGCGGCTCAGGCGCGCGATTCCCAACAGATCAGAAATCTGGTGCAGGATGAGGAGACGATCGAAAAAACGCTCGGTCTGAATGAGCCGATGGCCGGGCTGCGTGCCGAGCTGCTGGCGGCGGCAGAGCTGGCTGACTGGAAACGTCTTGGGACCGGGATTGAAAAACTCAGCCTCGGCCACCGCCGCCACCTGCGCACCCAAAAGGACGAACCGCTGGCGGATCTGGCTTACATCGGGCAATGGCTGCGCACCCTGCAGACCTGCCACGCCGTGGTCCTCGCCCGTGAATTGACGGACCAGCGCCTCGCCATTGGGGATCCCGCCCTCATCGCCGAGATGACCCGCCGCCTGCAGATCCTCAGCCCGGTGGGGACGGAGTCCAGCCGCTGCCTCCGTCTGTTGCACAAACGCCTCGCCGGGCTCAGCCGCCTGTGGCCGGAAGACTCGGCCCCTGTTCCCAATCCCGCGGACCGCCTCCGCCGCTCGGCCGAACTCCTCAGCGATACCGTAGGGGAACTCCTCCAGGAGGAAGAACCTGCCGCCTCCGGCACTCTTGCTGCTCCCAAGTGAGAGGACTGCTGTCCCGCCAGTGCCCCTTGGAAAACGGAAGCAGTCAGCGGTTTACTTCACCCCGGGGTCCCGCTATTTCCCCAGCAACCCATCAATCCGCTCCCTTCCCGCATGGAAACTGATACCGCCTCCGCCGGCCCCTACGTCAAGCAATTCTCCGTCTTCCTCATCAACCGTGCCGGCGCCCTGCTCAGCGTGGTCCGGCTCCTGGGAGATGCCCACGTCCTCGTGCTCGGCCTCAGCTTGCAGGACTCGGTGGATGTCACCGTGGCCCGGCTCATTGTCAGCGATCCGGAGACAGTAGAAACCCTCTTCATCGAGCGCGGCATTCCTTTCAGCACCTGCGATCTCCTCGTCGTCCAGCTCAAGGAAGGCGCCGAAGCCCTTGGGACCTGCCTGACGGCTTTTCTGCAGGCGGAAACCAACATCCATTTCGCCTATCCCCTGCTGATCCAGGGCCGCGGGCTGCCCGCCCTCGCGCTTCACCTTGAGGACATCGAGCTGGGGGCGGCTGTCATGCAGACCGAGGGATTCAAAATCCTCCGGCAGAACGACATCAGCCGATAGGGGGCGGACTCCTCTGGCTGAAGCGCTCCTGCCAGGACGGGGAGGAACCCACCTGGCGCTCAAACGGCATCGGCTCACTCCCTGAACGCATCCGCTTCCGACCCGTCTCCCTCGACGAAGCCAAAAACCGCCTCCGCGCCATGCGCCTGATGCCGGGAGGGCAGGCACCTTCAACCCTCCCCGGGAATTCCCTGAATGATTTGCAAATCCTGCTGGCGCCGGATAGGGGCAGACCGGTCCAATGGCTCCCCACCCTTTGCCGGTCACCTGCCTCTCCCTTTTTGCGGCATCGTTGGCAGGCAATCTTCGGCAACTTTGGATCTGATCAATCAAGGCACACCAAGTCAAAGATTCCGAGACCGATGACTCTTGATGAGGTTGACTGGGGCCGCGCAATAATTATTCTGTAAAATCAGCGGTCATTCGCGTGACATCCTTCACGGGCCCGGGGGATATGCGGCTTTACCTTGACGGTGGCCCGGGGCCAACTCCAATAGCACTGTCAGGCCCTGGGGATTACTTGCTTCCTACCGATGCGCACAGGCGAGGCTGCTGAAATGCAAATAGCAGATCTTACCATCGATTTCCTCGGGCGCTCCGCTGATTTTGCCGTGACCTTGGATGAGATCACGCTGATTCCTGAGCCTTCCTGTTCCGCATTGCTCCTGGCAGGTGGTTTATTGGTCACCAGAATGAGGGGGCGTCAGCGCACGCCAGTCCAAGTTGACCCGCAAATCTCAATGAAACTACCATAAAACGATAATGCCAATTGCTGGTGGATTTGCCTGCAACGGGAATTGAGTTCCTGCCGCCGGTGTGGGGGATGGGCCCGGCATACTGGATCGGCTTCAGCTACGACGGGGTGGAGCAACTGATGCTGCGGGAAGGGGGCCAAGACACCGCAGGCTTTTCTTGGATCTGAAAGGGGCGGGCAGGGGATGCCGTTCTGAGGGGAACTAAACGGTATACCAAATGAGTGGTCCTTCTTTTTCCCCTTCGCGTTCCGACTCGACGGCGTTCCAGCTGAAGCAGGAGATCCTCAGTGGGCTCGCGAAACCGGGGGACCGGTTGGCGGAATCGGCGGTGGCGCAGCGGTTGGGGGTGAGCCGGGTGCCGGTGCGGGAGGCGTTGTTTTCCCTCGAGCGGGAGGGGCTGGTGGAGTTCAGCGCCACGGGGCGGGCTTTTGTGAGGGATCTGACGCCGCAGGACTGCGAGGAATTGTTTGTGGTACGCCTGACACTGGAACCGGTGGCGGCCCGGCTGGCGGCCCCGCATCTGAAGGACGATTGCCGCAGGCTGGAACAGAACGTGGCGGCGACCCGCCGGGCGCAGTCGGTGGGGGAGGTGACGCGGCTGGATCTGGAATTTCATCAGCTCATCCTTGATGCTGCGGGCAATGCGCGGCTGCTGAAACTGTGGGGATCGCTGCGGGCGGAACTGGAGCTTTGGCTGGGGCGGCTGCACCGGCAGCATGAGGGCCAGAATCTGGCGACCCGCGGGCAGACGGCGGACTCGCACCAGCAGATCATGGAGGGTTTCCAATCCCTCCCGCCGGCGGCCTGCGAGCGCCTGATGCGCGGGCATATCCTGGGGTGGCGGGAATGGCTGCCGGTGATGGAGGGCAAAGTATGAACTACGTCTGCGCCATCGCACTGCTGTGCACTCCTGCGGCGGCATGGGGCGGGTCCGGGGAGGAGTTCTTTGAATCGAAGATCCGGCCGCTGCTGGTGGACCGTTGTTATGAATGCCACAGCGGCGAAAAGACCAAGGGCGGCCTCGCCCTGGATACGCGGGAAGGCTGGCAGAAGGGCGGCGACTCGGGACCGGTCGTGGTGCCAGGAAAACCGGAGGAGTCATTGCTCATTTCTGCGGTCCACTACGGGGATCAGGATCTGGCGATGCCGCCGGAGAAGGCCGGCGGGAAGTTGAGTGAGGCGGATATCGTCCTGCTGACGGAATGGGTGAGGATGGGAGCGCCGGATCCGCGCGGGTCGGTGGCGAAGCTGGGCGGGATGAAGCCGGAGGAAGCGAGGAATTGGTGGGCCTTTCAACCGCTGCCGCAGCTGGCGGCGCCCCTGACCCCGGAGAAGATCGATGCTTTCATCAATGAACCGCTCGCGGCCCAGTCCCTGACGGCGAACCCACCGGCGGACCGGCGCACCCTGATCAGGCGGGCCACCTATGATCTCACAGGATTGCCGCCCACCCCGGAGGAGGTGGAGGCCTTTGCCGGAGACCCGTCGCCGGAGGGCTGGGCGAAGGTTATTGAACGCCTGCTGGCCTCCCCGCACTACGGGGTGCAGTGGGGACGGCATTGGCTGGACGTGGTGCGTTATGCCGATACGGCGGGCGAGAACACGGACCGCCCGCTGCCTCAGGCGTGGCGTTACCGGAACTGGGTGATGGAGGCCTTTAACCGGGATTTGCCGTATGACCAGTTTGTGCGCCTGCAGTTGGCCGGTGATCTGATGAATGCCGATAAACCGGAGGCGGAACGCAACGAGGGCATTATCGCCACCGGTTACCTCGCCATCGCCCGGCGGTTTGGCCACGATATCGATAAGGATGTCCACCTGATGCACGAGGATGTGATCGACAACTTCGGCAAGAACTTCCTCGGCCTCACTACCGGGTGTGCGCGGTGCCACGATCACAAATACGATCCGATCACGGCGCAGGATTACTATGCGCTATACGGCATCTTCAACAGCACGCGGTTTGCCTTCCCGGGCTGCGAACCCCAGGGCCAGCCGCGGGATCTGGTGCCGCTGATGTCCCCGCCGGCTGTAGAGGCCCTGACCAAGGAGTGGCGCGAACGTGCCGGCCAAGCCGAGGCCGAACGGAAGCGGCGCGGCGCGTTGACCGACGTGGCGAAACAGGCCATCCGCGAGGCCGCGGCCAAAGTCACGCACCGGCTGGCCGGGGCCAAGGTGGAGGAGGGGCAATCGGTGGACTTCGCCGCGGCGGGACCCGGGCCCATATCGGAGATCCGGGTGCGTCAGGGCGAGGTGATTCAACTCACCGTCCTGCCCAATGGGAATCATGGGGCCGACACTACCCTGGTGGAATGGACGATCCGCGAAACCGGTGGGGCGGGGCGCCAGTGGAGTGTGAAGGATCTGGTGGCCAGCCTCACGCAATCGAATCCGCGCGGGGCGGGGCATGGGGCGGAGTGGTGTTTTCTGGAAGTGACGGATGGGCCGGTTTTTCTAACCGGGAAACGGAGCGGCATCAGTGGGCACCCGGCGCTGCATTCCTGGAGCAATGGCGACGACCTATCCGTGATGGTGAATGCCAGTGCGCAGCCGGTGATGGCCTGGACTTCCCTGCCGGCAGAGTCGTTTTTTGTGCATCCGGGTCCGGGCCGTCCGGTGGGGGTGGGGTGGATCAGTCCCATGGATGGCGTGGTGTCGGTGACGGGCCGTGTGGCGGATGCCCACCCGGCCACCCTGGATGGCGTGGCCTTCCAACTGGATCATATCGCCGATCCGGAGGTGGGCCCGGCGCTGGTCCGCATGGGTAAAACCACGCTGGACCAGGCGGTGGAAATTCCCCCGGCGCCGGTGATCCCGGTGGCCTACGCGGTGGCGGAAGGAACGGTGCGGCATGCGCCATTGCAGCGGCAGGGCGATCCCGAAAAGCCGGGCGGGGAAGTGCCGCGGCGCTGGCTTTCGGTGTTCGGCGGGGATCTGGTGCCCGCGGAGGCCGGCAGCGGGCGCCGGCAGCTGGGCGACTGGATTATGAACCATCCCTTGGCCGCGCGGGTGATGGTGAACCGGATCTGGCAGGGGCACTTCGGCCAGGGCCTGGTGCGGTCGCCCAATGACTTTGGGGCCCGGGGCGAGGTGCCGACCCACCGCGCCTTGCTGGACGCGCTGGCGGCGGAATTCATCGCCGGCGGCTACCGGGTGAAAGCTCTGCACCGGCTCATCATGAACACCGCCGCCTATCAGCGCAGCAGTGCCCGCCCGGAGGCCGCGGTGCAGGCCGATCCTGACAACCATTCACTGGCCCGTTTCACCCGTCGCCGTCTCAGTGCGGAGGAGATCCGCGACAGCCTGCTGGTGGTTTCCGGTCAGCTCGACAGCACGCCCGCCGGGGGGCATCCCTTCCCGCCGGAAGCGACGTGGACCTTCACCCAGCACGATCCCTTCAATGCGGTGTATCCCAGCCGCCAGCGCAGCGCCTATCTGATGGTGCAACGGCAGCGGCGGCATCCCTTCCTCGCGCTCTTCGACGGGGCCGACCCCAATGCCAGCACGCCGGTGCGCCCAACCACGACCGTCCCGACCCAAGCGCTCTATTTCCTCAACGATCCGTTTTTCCACGAGCAGGCCGCACGGTTCGCCACGGCCCTGACGAAGCCATCCGGGGATACCGCGCGGGTGTCGCTGGCCTTCCGCATCCTCTTGCAGCGCGAGCCTTCCTCGATGGAGCAGGAACAGGCCGCCCGCTTCCTTGCCAGCTATCCGGCTACCGGGGAGGAAAAGTGGGCGGCCTATGCCCGGGTGTTGCTGGCGGGCAATGAATTCATCCACCTCGACTAACCATGGACCCCAGCGCCCTCCCCCGCCGCCATTTTCTGAAGTCTGTCGTGGCCGGATCGATGTTGTTTCCCGGCCTCGTGCAACAACTGCTGGCGGAAAGCGCGGACCCGCTGGCCCCGTGCCGGCCGCAGTTTCCGGTGAAGGCGAAGCGGGTGATTTTTCTGTTCATGACCGGAGGGGTTTCCCATGTGGATTCCTTCGATCCGAAGCCCGCCCTGACGCGGGACCATGGCAAAGAGATCAAAGCTGACCACCCGGAGATCAAGGGGCGCCCCGGTTATGAACGCATCTATTTGAAGCGCCCGCAGTGGGACTTTGCCCCGCACGGACAATGCGGCACGGAAGTCAGCAGCTTGTTCCCCCACATGGCCGGCTGTGTGGACGACATCGCGTTGATCCGCTCGATGCATACCTCGCACTCGAATCACTACAATGCGACGCTCGGCATGCACACCGGCTCGTTTGCCTTTACGCGGCCCAGCATTGGTTCGTGGGTCAGTTATGGACTCGGCACCCTGAACCGGAACCTGCCTTCCTTTGTGGTGATCGCGCCGAAGCAGACTTATGCCGGCACCCAGGTGTATGGCAGCGACTTCCTGCCCGGAGCGCATCAGGGCACCCTGGTGGTCCCGGGACCCGAACCGGTGGCCAACATTACCGCCCACACCCCGGCCAATCTGCAGTCGCTCGAACTGGCCGCGCTGCGTGCCATGAATGAAGGCCACCTCGCCGGGCGCGATGCCGATCCCCTGCTGGAGGCCCGGCTGCGTTCCTTTGAAACCGCCTTCGGGATGCAGATGGCGGTGCCGGATGCCTTTGATCTGAAGGAGGAAAGCGAGGCCACCCTCGCCAGCTATGGCCTGCAACGCGGGCAGACCACCGGCTTCGGCTGGCAGTGTCTCGCGGCCCGCCGGCTGGTGGAACGCGGGGTGCGGTTTGTGGAACTCATTGACACCGGCTCTTCCGGCAATTGGGACGCGCACGGCGATATGATGACCCACGCCCCGTTGGCGAAAAATGTGGACCAGCCCATCGCGGCCCTGCTGCGCGATCTGAAACAACGTGGCATGCTGGAGGATACCCTCGTGGTCTGGACCACCGAGTTCGGCCGCACTCCCTTCAATAACACGGCCGAGGCCCTGGGCCGCGAGCATCATCCCTGGGCCTTCAGTTCCTGGATGGCGGGGGCGGGAGTGAAGCCCGGCATCGTCCACGGGGCCACCGACGAATACGGCATGCGGGCGGTCGAAAAGCCCGTCCACGTCCACGACTTCCACGCCACCATCCTGCAGTTGATGGGCTTCGATCACGAGAAACTCACCTTTCGACACGCGGGTCGTGATTACCGGCTGACAGATGTCGCAGGGCACCCCGTTAAGGAAATTCTGTCGTAACTTTATTTGATCATGCCCCCCCGGAATTACTCAAAGGCTTTCGCCGCGAAGTGGCTTCATGCCCTCTGCCTGTCATCGTTCAGTGTCCCGCTCGAGGCCAGTCAGGAGAACTTCGGGAAGTCCATCCAGCCGCTGCTCAAGGAGTACTGTATCACTTGCCACTCCACGGAAAAGCAGAAGGGGGACCTTGATCTGGAGCGCTTCCAAACCTTGGATCTGGTGAAGGAGGACCCGGCGGTATGGGAGCACGCCCTGGAGCAGATTCATGATCATGAGATGCCGCCCAAGGACAAACCGCAGCCAAGTGCCGAACAGATGAAGCTCCTGACGGACTGGATGCAGGGTACGCTGCACGGGATCGCCTTGGCGAATGCAGGTGATCCGGGACCGGTGGTGCTGCGGCGCTTGTCCAACATGGAATACACGTACACCATCCGCGACCTGACCGGCGTGGCTTCGCTGGATCCGGCGAAGGAGTTTCCGGTGGATGGGGCGGCGGGCGAAGGATTCACCAATGCCGGGGCGGCCCTCGTGATGTCGCCTTCGTTGCTGACTAAATATCTCGATGCGGCCAAGGCGTTGGCGGCTCATGCGGTGCTGACGCCGGAGGGTCTGCGCTTCTCCGCCGGCACCTCCTCGCGCGACTGGACTGATGAGTCTCTAACGAGGATCCGGGAATTCTACAGCCGCTTCACGGAATCCGGCGGGGGAATGGCGATGAATCTGCAGGGGGTGACGTTTGATACCAACTCCGGTGGCCGGCTGCCGGTGGCCAAATATCTCGCGGCCCTCCAGGGCAAAGGCCGTGCGGACGGGCTGAATGCCAAATACCTCGCCACGCTGCGCGAGGCATTCACGGGCACCAACTCCTCGCCGCTGTTTGATAGCCTGAGGGCGAAGTTCCGCGCCGGCACGCTGGCGGCAGCGGACATTGAAGCCTGGCAGCAATCGCTCTGGCGCTTCGCCAGTGTGGGCCACATTGGCAAGAAGGACGGCCCGAAAGGCTGGCAGGAACCGGTGGTGCCGCTTGCCGCCCAGCATGAGACACGCCTCAAACTGGCCGCACCCGCCGTTGGCAGTGATGTTATCCTTTATCTGGCCACCAGCGATGCCGGTGATGGCAGCGCGAATGATCTCGCGGTCTGGGAGAATGCGCGGCTGGTGGCTCCGGGCCGGGCGGACTTGCCCCTGAAGGACGTGGGCGCGGTGGTGCAGCAATTGGTGCAAAGACGCGAGGCCTTGATCGCGGGCGCGGCCAAATGCCTCGCGGCGGCCCATGAGGCGGAACTGGCGACCGGGCGCACCGAAATCGCAAAGCTGGCGCAAAAGTATGAGGTGCCTGCCGAAGTGCTGGCGGGCTGGCTGGAATACCTGGGCATTGGATCGTCCGGCGAGGTCAAGCTGGAGCCACTGCTGGGGCAAAAAATGGAGAGCACTCCGGACTATAATTTCATCAGAGGCTGGACCGGAGCCGATGCGCTCAGCGTGCTGGCGAATTCGTCGGATGCCATGGTGCGCATTCCCGGAACCATGAAGCCGCACAGCGTGGCCACCCATCCGTCGCCCACGCTGGCATCAGTGATTGCCTGGCGGAGTCCGGTGACTGCGGCGCTGCGGCTCAGCGGCAGTGTGCAGCATGCGCATCCGGAGTGCGGCAACGGCGTGACGTGGGCGCTGGAGTTGCGCCGCGGCCATACCCGCGAAGTGCTGGCCAGCGGGGTGAGCCAGGGCGCAGCCGTGATCGACATCCCGGCCCAGGAGAACATCCGCGTCCTGACCGGAGATGTGATTGCCATGGTGATCGGTCCCCGGGATGGCAATCACAGCTGCGATCTCACCGCGGTCGATCTGGTGCTGAACGATGGAACGAAGGAATGGGACCTCGCCAAGGACGTTTCGCCTGACATTCTCGGAGGGAATCCTCATGCCGACCGCCATGGCAACCCCCACGTCTGGCACTTTGTCAGCGAACCGGCCGCGCGGGACACCGCCCCGATGATTCCCGCAGGTTCCCTGCTCACCAAGTGGCGTAAAACGACCGATGCGGCCCAGCGTGAAATGCTGGCCGCAGAGGTTCAGGAGTTGCTCGCAAGCGGGCCGGGCACCCTCGCGTCGGATTCACCGGACCGGGCGCTGCACACCCAGTTGCTCTCATTCAATGGCCCGATGCTCGCGGCGGGATGGCGTTCCGTCCCGGAGCCTGGCGCCGAGGTTCCGTCATCGCCGTATGGACTGGACCGGTCGAAGTTCACCGGGGCAAATCTCCCCGTGCAGGCGCCGTCGTTGGTCGAAGTGCGGCTGCCGGGATGGCTGGGCGAAGGCGCGGAGCTGGTCGTGACCGGCCGGCTGCAATCCGCCGAAGGCAGCGTGCAGATGCAGGTGCTCACCACTAAACCTGCAGATCTCTCCGGCATCGCCGCGGGCAAGGCGGAAACGGCCGTCGCCAATGGCCAGTGGTCGGATAACAACCTGCGCACGATCCTCAGCGCACCGGTGATCGTGAACGACGGCAGTGCGGCCCGGCAACGTTTTGCATCAGCCTTTGATGACTTCCGTGCCCTCTTCCCCATCGTGCTCTGTTATTCAAAGATCGTGCCGGTCGACGAAGTGGTGACCCTGACGCTGTTCCATCGCGAGGATGAACCCCTGAAGCGTCTGATGCTGGATGATGCGCAGATCAGGACGCTGGACCGCCTCTGGGAAGAGCTGCGGTTTGTCAGCGAATCTCCCCTGAAGCAGGTTGATGTTTTTGAGCAGCTCTATCAATTTGCCACGCAGGACGCCAGTCCCAGTGCCTTCGAGCCGATGAGGGAACCCATCATGCGCGGGGCGGAGGCCTTTAAACAACAGCTCGTCGAGGTAGAACCGGTGCAACTCCAGGCCGTGCTTGATTTTGCCACGCAGGCCTGGCGCCGTCCGCTCAGTGAGGCGGAGCAAACCCAGCTGCGGGCACTCTATCAGAAGTTGCGCGCCCAGGAATTGCCGCACGCGGCGGCGGTCCGCAGGTTGATCGCCCGGGTGCTGGTGGCTCCGGCCTTTCTGTATCGTGGCGAAAAAGCCGCGCCAGGAATGGAAGCCGCCCCCGTGAACGATTGGGAGTTGGCCACCCGTCTCGCTTATTTCCTCTGGTCGTCCTCACCGGATGAGGAACTGCGAACCCTCGCCGGCAGTGGCAGGCTGCACGAACCCGAAGTGCTCGTGGCACAAACCTGGCGGATGTTGAAGGACCCCCGGGTGCGCCGTCTGGCCACCGAATTTGGGTGTCAGTGGCTGCATGTGCGCGAACTCGAAACCCTTGATGAAAAAAGTGAGCGGCATTTCCCCACGTTCCTCGCGCTACGCGGTGCCATGCAGGAGGAAGCGGTGCGTTTCTTCATGGATCTGTTTCAGGAGAACCGCTCCGTGCTGTCGATCCTCGACTCCGATCACACTTTCATGAATGGGCCGCTCGCCCGGCACTACGGCCTCGAAATCAAAGGCGACGACTGGCAGCGGGTCGATGGTCTGCGTGCCAAAGGGCGCGGGGGTGTGCTGGGGTTTGCCAGCACCCTGGCCAAACAAAGCGGGGCCTCGCGCACCAGCCCGATCCTGCGCGGCACCTGGCTTAGCGAGGTCATCCTCGGCGACAAGCTGCCGAACCCTCCCAAGGGAGTGCCCGTCCTGCCCGAGGAAGCCCCGCAAGGCCTGACGGAACGGCAGTTGACCGAGCGGCACAGCAGTGACCCGAAATGTTCGGGCTGCCATCTCCGGGTGGATCCGTTTGGCTTCGCCCTCGAAGGCTTCGATGCCATCGGCCGCGCGCGCACCATCGACGCCTCGGGTCTCTCCATCGACGCGAACACCAAACTGCCGGACGGCACCCAGGTCAGTGGCCTCGATGGCCTCCGTAACTGGCTGGTCACGACGCGACGTGACGAATTTCTCCGCCAATTCTGCCGGAAACTGCTGGGCTACGCGCTCGGCCGCGGCGTGCAACTTTCGGACATGCCGCTGCTCGATGAGATGGTCTCCGGGATGAAAGCCGGCGACCTCAGCGTGGCTACCCTGATCAATCAAATTGTTCTCAGCCCGCAATTCCGGGAAGTGCGGGGACGGGACTACATTTCCAAACACTGAATTTCATGAACAACCACCGTTACTCACGTCGTGCCTTCCTCCGCGGGACAGGCGTTGCCATGGCGTTGCCCTGGCTGGAATCGCACACCGTCTGGGGCGATGAACCCACCCGCGACAAACCGGCCAGTGAGGCCCCGGTGCGGCTGGCGGTTTTGTTTTCAGGAAATGGATTCCACTCCCGGGAATGGTGGGCGAAAGGAGAAGGGAAGGCGATGGAGCTGGGCAAGGTGCTCGCTCCCCTGCACGGGTTCCGCGAGAAGCTGCTCTTTGTCAGCGGGCTGTATCATGAGGAGGCGCGGAAGGGGAATATCCACAGTTCGCAGACCGGGAATCTGTTGTCAGGTGCGCCGATTGCCTCGGGCGGTGAGATTCGCTCCGGCACGAGTTTTGATCAGGTGCTGGCTCAGACTTACGGACGCTCCACCAAAGTGCCGAGTCTGGTGCTGGGCTGCGAGCGGTCGAATCCATCGGTGCATAAAAACTACTCGATGCTCTACAGCTCCCACATTTCATGGAGTTCGCCGACCACCCCCACGCCGCTGGAACTGTATCCGGCCCTGGCCTTTGACCGGCTCTTCAAGGATGAGGTCGCGCCCGGGGACAAGAGCGTGCTGGATGCGGTGATGGAGGACGCCCAGGATTTGCGGCGGCACATCAGCGGCAGTGACCAGCGCAAGCTCGACGAGTATCTCGACTCCGTGCGGGACGTGGAGAAGCGCATCGACAATGCGGGCAAGCGCGGCGAGTTGCAGGGCTGGCGGCCCACCCTCGACAAACCGAATATCAAACGTCCGGCCGATGGCATCCCGCAGGACATCGGGGAACACATGCGGCTGATGTGTGATTTGCTGGTGCTGGGTTTTCAGACGGACACCACCCGTATCACCACCCTGAAGCTCAACAACGACCACAGCGCGCTGCGCTTCCCCAATCTGCCGAGCGTGCAGCAGGCCGGCCACGGCATCGACTACATGATCCATCACCTGCTCTCGCACTCCGACGCGGATGACTGGCTGAAGGTCAACCAGTTCTTCATCGAGCAGTTGGCGTATATTGCGGGCAAGCTGGACGCCATCCAGGAAGGCCCGCGCACCCTGCTCGATAACACCATGCTGATGCACTGCTCCAGCATGATGGCCGGCGCGAAACATGACAATGATCAACTCCCTGTCATCGTGCTGGGCGGGGCGGGAGGCCGCATCAAGGGCGGGCGGGTGATTGACAAAAAGGACCAGCCCGACCGCCAGTTGTGCCGCTTGTTCATGTCCATGATGGACAAGATGGACGTCCGTCCGAAGACATTTGGCGATGCGAAGTCGATGCTGGAGGAAGTGTGAAATCCCGATCGTTTCCGGATAGCCCGGAAGCCATGGTGCGGCCGACAGGAGGATTGCATGTCGTGAGGTTGGCTGTTATGCCTCCCGGATATGGTCAAACCTTTCCTGCCCGGAGTCATGCTGTTGATCTGTGCTGCCGCGGTGGCGCAGGGCGCGAAAGTTTATTATGTGAACCAGCCGGAAGGGGTGCCGGGCACGGGGCAGGCGGGGGTGATTGTGGCGGTCAATCCTGACGGGACTGGCCTGGCCACGCATTACACGGCTGCCGGGCCCACGGATCTGCGGGGGATCGCAGTGGATCCTGAGAACAATCGGCTGTTTTTCGCCTACTGCGAATTAGCGGGCGGAGTGAATCCGGTGCAGGTGTCGCTGCGCACCCTGCCGCTGGTGATTCCTGGGGGTGGAGCCATGCCGGTGACGATTCTGACCTTGCCGGATGGCACCCCGGGAAGTGCGATGAATGCCGTGGCTGATGTGGAATACGACCGCACCTGGCAGCAAGTTTATTTTTCCCAGCCAGCGATGAAGCTGCTGCGCCGCTGTGATCCGGCGGGAGGCAATTTGACCAACGTGCTGACGCATCCGGGGGCCGGGGTCGGGCCGCGGGATCTGGGACCGTATTTTTTCGGCCTCGATCTGGTGAACCGTGCTGCCTACTGGGCGGTGGTGACGACTTCCGGGGACACCAACACTGCTTACAGCAAGGGATCGCTGGCGGGGGTGGTGGATGCGGCTTTTTCCCTGACAACTCCTTCGCGCACCCGGGATATCGTGGCCGATCCCGCGGCACCCGATGGGCTGCGGCTTTACTGGAATGACCGGCAGAATGGCGCTGTTTACAGCCGCCTGGCGGGGGGCGGAGCGGTGCTGACGGTGGCAAGCGGACTGAATGCGCCGCATGGGCTGGTGATTGATCCGTTGGCGAGGAAAGGTTATGTCTCCGATACCGGGAAGCGCGGCAGTGGGTCGCAAGCGAGTTCCCACCGGGTGGTCCGGATCAGTCTGGATGGATTGAGTCCGCTCGAATATCTGTCGCCGGTCGATCTGGTGGCGGAGCCTTGGGATGTGGCGCTGGATCTGACCTCCAGTTCCTATGCCGATTGGCGCCGCCGCTTTTTTGCCCAGGGCGCAGCCGGCACGGGAATCAATGATGATCCAGATGGTGATGGCCTGATAAACCTCGGCGAGTATGCGTTTTTCTGCAGTCCGATCCATGCCGACGCATGGAAAGCAGGGCAGGTCTTCGACGTGCAGCCGGGCCGGATCCGGATGGCGAGGCACC
The DNA here is from genome assembly GCA_903936775.1 of uncultured bacterium. Taxonomy (GTDB): domain Bacteria; phylum Verrucomicrobiota; class Verrucomicrobiia; order Verrucomicrobiales; family V1-33; genus CAIZWU01. Next base: position 32,017 of record CAIZWU010000302.1, read on the forward strand.
GCCGCATGGACGTTGACGTCAGGGCCGAAGTCTCCACCAACCTGACGGACTGGCATTGGAATGGGGACGCCACGGGCGTGACATATTTGAATTTCTCCGCGCCGGAGAGCCGCGATGAGGACAGCGAGTGGATCACGGTGACCTCTGCGGTCCCCGGACCGCAGAGGTTTCAGTTGAGGCTCTCCGTTCGCTTGCTTTAAAGTCTTTGGGGGTGGACGAGGCTCCTGCCGAGTTCCGGCTGGATGGTTTTCCATAGCCTTGGAAGGCCAATGCTCCGGAACTCGGCAGGAGCCTCGTCCACCCTGGTCAGCGGCTGGCCGCGTGACTCAGCCACCAGAAGGCGAGGGGGACGGTGATCAGCGAGGCAATGTGGGTGACGAGGGTGGCCGCCGAGGCGAAGGAGGGGACGCCGCCATAGAGCCGGGCCATCACCGGGGAGACGGCGGAGGTGGGCATGAGGGCGACAATAATAGCAAGTAATTCCAAGTCCGGCGGGAGGGGTAGAGCTCTGATGATCCCAATGTAGAGAAGGGGCAGCAGGATAAGCCGGAGCACCGAGATGAAAACGAGGTCGCGGGCCTGGTCGCGGCGGAAAGCGCCTTGGAGGGTGGCTCCGATGATGATGAGCATGAGCGGGACGCTGAGGGAACCGGTATTGCGGCA
>CAIZWU010000303.1 GCA_903936775.1 uncultured bacterium
CCGCTGACGGCCCGATGCCCCAGACCCGTGAGCACATCCTGCTCGCCCGTCAGATTGGCGTTCCTGCCCTCGTCGTTTTCATGAACAAGGTGGACATGGTGGATGACGCCGAACTCCTGGATCTCGTCGAGATGGAAGTGCGCGATTTGCTCTCTCAGTATGAATTCCCTGGTGACGACATCCCGGTGATCAAGGGTTCCGCCCTGAAGGCCCTCGAAGGAGATCCGGAGCACAAAGCCAACATCATGAAATTGATGGAAGCCGTTGACAGCTACATTCCGCTTCCTGAGCGCCCGATCGATCAGCCTTTTCTTCTCCCGATCGAAGACGTGTTCGCTATCGAAGGCCGCGGCACCGTCGCCACCGGCCGTATCGAGCGCGGGATCGTCAAGAAGATGGAAGAAATCGAAATCATCGGTTTCCGCCCCACTGTCAAGACCACCGTCACTGACATCGAAATGTTCCGCAAGCTGCTCGACGAAGGCCGGGCCGGCGATAACGTGGGTCTGCTCCTGCGCGGCGTGAAGAAAGACGATCTCGAGCGTGGTCAGGTGCTGGCCAAGCCCGGTTCCGTGAAGCCCCACAAAAAGTTCATGGCTGAGGTGTATGTCCTCTCCAAGGACGAAGGTGGCCGCCACACCCCCTTCTTCAACAACTACCGCCCGCAGTTCTACGTGCGCACCACCGACGTGACCGGCAGCATCAAGCTCCCCGAAGGCGTGGAAATGGTGATGCCCGGGGACAACATCCAGATGGAAGTTGAGCTGATCACCCCGATCGCCCTCGAAAAGACCATGCGTTTCGCCATCCGTGAAGGTGGCCGCACCGTGGGTGCGGGCCGTGTCGGCGACATCATCGAATAATTCAAGTCCGGAAATTTCCGGTTCAGACTACAGGAAGCAGGGCGGTGTCACACCGCCCTGCTTTCCCTGTCTAAATCACCCAAACACATTCCGGGAGAGACGACCCCAGCCCAAAGTCTTAGCACGATGGCCGCTTGACAAGTCTATTACTCCTATACACCTTTCCGACCCGCCGAAAGTCGGGACATCACACAGGTCCATAGCTCAATTGGTAGAGTAGTGGTCTCCAAAACCATTGGTTGTAGGTTCGAGTCCTACTGGGCCTGCCATTTTTCTCCCCGTTCCGTCGATTCTCCCGTTCCATGATTGGCTCCATCCGCAAATTTTTTTCCGAAGTCGGCCTCGAACTCAGAAAGACCACTTGGCCATGGGATGCCAAAGAGCGGGGCTTTAAGATGTTCAAGGAACTCACAGACTCCACCCTCGTGGTAGTTGTGGGTCTGATCATTCTCGGAGCCTACGTCGCCGCATGGGACTTTATCATGATCGGAGTAATGAAGCTCTTCACCCTCGGAATCGGCCAGTAAGCCGTCCTCCCGGACTCACCGGCCCCAACGCCGACAGTCCGATCCTTTTTTCTTCCCTACACTTTCCATCCATTCCATGGGCGCGATTCCAGCAGCAAGAGATCAATGGTATGTCATTCACGTCCTCTCCGGTCAGGAGCAGAAGGTGAAGGACAACCTCACCCGGCGAATTGCGACTGAGGAAATGGGCGACCTCGTTTTTGAAGTGCTTTATCCCCAGGAGCGCGTTTCTGAAGTCAAAAAAGGACAGAAGCGGGAGACAAAGCGCAAATTCTTCCCCGGCTACCTGCTGGTGAACATGCAAATGCTCAACGAAAACGGTAGTTTGGTAGACCGGAGCTGGTATTTCATCAAAGACACCGTTGGCGTGATCAATTTCGCCGGCACCCGTGACAAGCCGACACCCATGCGGCCGAAGGAAGTTGAGCAGATGCTCCTCCAGATCCGCGAACGCGAAGACAACGTAAAGCCTAAGGTCGCTTTCGAGGTCGGCGACACCGTCAAGGTGGCCGATGGCCCCTTCGAATCCCAAACTGGGATTGTAGAAGAAATCGACCCCGATAAAGGCAAACTACGTGTCTCGGTCAGCATTTTTGGCCGCTCCACCCCGGTCGATCTCGAATATTGGCAAGTCGAAAAAGGCTAGCCATCCCTTCATCCTTCATCTCCATCCTTTATAAGCTCACTCAGCCATGGCCAAAGAAATCGTCAAAACCATTAAGCTCCAAATCCCCGCCGGAGCTGCCAATCCCGCCCCTCCAGTCGGTCCTGCCCTCGGTCAGGCCGGTGTGAACATCATGATGTTCTGCAAGGAGTTCAACGCCCAGACCCAGAAAGCCGCCGGAGATATCCTCCCGGTCGTGATCACCGTCTACAAGGACAAGTCCTTTACTTTTATCACCAAGCAGCCTCCAGCCAGCCTCCTCCTCAAAAAGGCAGCCGGGATTGCTTCCGGTTCCAAGATTCCCCACAAGGAAAAGGTCGCCAAACTGACCCGCGCCCAGGTCGAAGCCGTCGTGAAGCAGAAAATGCCCGACCTCAACGCCAACAGCCCCGAAGCGGGATATCGCATTATTGCCGGCACCGCCCGTCAAATGGGAATCGAAGTCGAGGCGTAATAACCATTTTCAGGATATTGCTTTCCTTTTCCAGTATCACTGGAAATTGGAGGTGGCCTGATTGTCCAAACCAATAACTACCGCAGGAGGGAAAAGAAGTGGACAGCAACCACGGTTTTCAACGATGGCATTCCGCCTGAAACTGAAACCTGAAAACTGGAAACTTCTCCCGCACGCACTGCAATACACCATGTCCTCACACCGCTCCAAACGCTACGTGTCTGCCAGCAAACTGGTCGATTCCACTAAGTCCCTCGCCTTCGAGGAAGCCATGGAACTTCTCAAGAAGCTCCCTGCTCCCAAGTTCAACCAATCGGTCACTATTTCCATGCACATGGGAGTGGATCCGAAAAAGGGCGATCAGATGATCCGTTCCACTTGTCCCCTGCCTCACGGTACCGGCAAAAAAGTGACTGTGCTGGTGTTCGCTCAGGGTGCCGCCGCCCAGGCCGCCCGCGATGCGGGTGCGGAATACGTGGGCTACGAGGACATGATTGCTAAAATTCAGGGCGGCTTCCTCGATTTTGACGTCGCCGTCGCCACTCCAGATGCGATGACTGAAGTGCGTAAACTCGGTCGGCAACTCGGGCCACGCGGTTTGATGCCAAACCCCAAAACCGGCACGGTGACGGAAGACACCGCCGCAGCGGTCAAAGCGGTGAAAGCGGGCCGGGTGGACTTCAAGCTGGACAAAAACGGGAACATTTCCGTCCCCGTTGGTAAAGTCTCCTTCGAGGTCAACCAACTGGCCGAAAACGCCATTGCCGTGATTGAAGCCGTGCAGCGCGCCAAACCCGCCACGGCCAAGGGACGCTACATCGAAACGATCCACGTCACTGCCACCATGTCACCCTCCGTTTCCATTGACAGTTCCAAATACGTCAAGCTCTGAGCCGGCCCTTATCTGAACCTTAACGGACACCCTTTTTAAATGAATCCTGACAAAAAAGTCATCGCTGATCAGCTTATCGAGCGGATCAACACCTCCCCTTACGTCCTCCTTGTGGACTACACCGGCATGACCGTGCCGCAGTTCAACGAAATCCGGAAACGCCTGCGTGGCGTGGGATCCAGTCTCCACGTCACCAAAAACAGCTACGTCAAAGTGGCTGGTGCCAGCCGCGGTTTTCCCGAGGCTCTCAACGCGGACCTCAAGGGTCAAACCGCTATTGTCTTCGGTGAATCCGACGTCTGCCGCGCCGCTCAGGTGGTCAAGAAATTCCGCACCGAGACCAAACGTCCGGGCATCAAGAGCGCCGTCCTTGATGGACAGCTCCTGACTCCGGAGAAGGTGGAAACCTTGGCCGATGTCGGCAGCCGCGAGGACCTCCTCGCCACCTTGCTCGGCGTGCTGAACGCTCCCGGTTCTTCCATCGCGCGTGCCATCCGTGCCAAGGCCGAAAAAGATGGGGGTCCGATCCCTGAAGAAGCCCCTGCCGCGGAAGCCGCTGCGGAGACGCCCGCCGAAGCGCCTGCTGCTGAAGCGTAAATTCATCCCAACCCTTTCGCTCCGGCCTGTTCGGAGCGCTTCCCAAAACCATACGTAAAACCAACCAACCTCAGTTCCTTGCCGGATCGGCGGCTGCCGATCTCAATATCCCCGGGGCTCCGGAGCACGGCGACACTGAACCCATAACATGTCCAAATTAGCTCAAATCGTCGACGACCTCAGCGCTCTCACCATCCTTGAGGCTTCCGAACTCGTGAAAACCCTCGAAGAAAAGTGGGGCGTCAGCGCTGCTGCTCCTTCCGGTGGTGGTGGCGGTCCTGCCGTTGCTGAACAAAAGGAAGAGCAGACCGAATTCGATGTCGTGCTCGTTGAAGGAGGCCCGAACAAGATCGCCGTCATTAAGGAAGTCCGCGGTGCGGTTTCCGGTCTCGGCCTCGCCGAAGCCAAAGCCCTCGTCGAAGGCGCTCCCAAAGTGCTCAAGAGTGGCATCCCCAAGGCAGAAGCCGAAGAAATCAAGAAGAAGATCGAGGCCGCTGGCGCCAAGGTCGAAATCAAATAATTGTTTCTTGCACTCCGGTGTCCCGGTTCATCCGGGGCACCGGTTTCATTCCTTCCCCCTCCCGCTGCCAAAAGTATCTCCGAGGCGGCCCCAAAAATTTCCATTCAGTACTTCCCCAAACTCAACCCGAAGCCCGACGCGCTTCCTCCAGATCCAGCAAAATTTGAACCAGCCCAATCTCCGGTTCCACTATTTTTGAAACAGCAAGTATGGCGTTCCGCCCCCCGATTTTGAAAGGGACGGAACCCCATACTTCTTCGCGTCTCCCCTTTCTGCTTCTTACTGCACCCCCCCAGCAGTTTCCACGTTCAACCCATAGTCCCCCATCGCCACCATGTCAGACCGTCTCCAATTTGGCAAAATCAAGGAAGTGCTCGATCCTCCGAATCTTATCGAGGTCCAGCTTAATTCCTACCGCGAGTTTCTGCAAAAAGAAACTCCTGCCCACAAGCGTGTGGTGATCGGACTCCAGTCCGTCTTCAAGGAAGTTTTCCCGATCGAAAGTTACGACAATAAAGTCGTGCTGGACTTCGCCCACTACGAAGTGGGTGAGCCCAAAATCACTGCCCACCAGGCGCAGCGTGAAGGGGAAACCTATAGTGCCCCCCTCTATGTCACTTTTACGTTGAAGGACGAAACCGGGACCAAGGAAGAACGGGTCTATATGGGCGAGCTGCCCCTGATGACCGATCGTGGTACCTTTGCCATTAACGGCGCAGAGCGGGTCGTCGTTTCCCAGCTCCACCGTTCCCCGGGCATTTGTTTTGAAATGAACCTGCACCTCAACGGCAAGCAGCTTCATGGTTTCCGGATTATCCCGGACCGCGGTTCCTGGCTCGAAGTGCAGTTCGATACCAACGATTTGCTCTACGTTTATCTCGACCGCCGCCGCCGCCGCCGTAAGTTTCTCGCCACGACCTTCCTCCGCGCCATCGGTTACGGAAAGGACGAGGACATTATCAAGCAATTCTACAACATTGAAGACCTTAAGTTGAAGGCTTCCCTCGATGAAGCAGAACTGAGTTCCAAAGTGCTCTTCAGCGACGTGGTGGACAACGAAACCGTGGTCGCCAAAGCCTACGAGCCGCTCACTCCTGGCATTATTTCTGCGCTGATGGGACTCGGCCACAAGACCGCCAAGGTCATCACCGTTTCCGCGGATGACTTGCTCCTGAAATCCCTCAAAAAGGACCCCGCCAAGGACGAGGAAGAAGCTCTCAAGGACATCTACCGCCGTCTGCGCCCCGGTGATCCTCCTACCGTGCCCAATGCCCGCGCCCTCCTGAAGCGGCTCTTCTTTGACCCGAAGAAGTATGACCTTACCCGCGTTGGCCGTTACAAGATCAACCAAAAGCTGAATCTGAAGGCCAATGAAGATGAGCGCGTGCTGCTTCCTTCTGACTTCGTTTCTTCGATCCGGTATTTGCTGAAACTCCGCCAGGGTGAAGGCATTCTGGACGATATTGATCACCTTGGCAGCCGCCGCGTGCGGGCCGTGGGGGAACTGCTCTCCAACCAGTGCCGCGTGGGCCTTGCCCGGACCGAGCGCTTGGTGAAAGAGCGCATGACCCTCTTCGATGTCAATCTTGAAGGGATGACCCCGCAGAAACTCATCAACCCCAAGGCCCTTTCGGCCGTGGTGCGCGATTTCTTCGGCCGGTCCCAGCTGTCCCAGTTCATGGATCAGACGAATCCACTGGCAGAACTCACGCACAAACGCCGCCTCAGTGCCCTCGGGCCAGGTGGTCTGAATCGTGACCGTGCCGGCTTTGAAGTGCGTGACGTTCACCCGTCCCACTACGGCCGCATCTGCCCGATTGAGACTCCGGAAGGTCCAAACATCGGCCTGATCAACTCGATGTCGACCTTTGCCCGTATCAATGATTTTGGGTTTATCGAAACACCTTACCGCAAGATCGTAAATGGGATCGTCTTGGACAAACTGGAATACCTCACGGCTGACCAGGAGGAAACTCACAAAATCGCGCAGGCTAACAATCCGCTCAATGCGGATGGTTCCTTCGTGAACAAGAAGGTCACGGTCCGGTTCCGGGGCGATTTCCTCGAAGTCGAACCCCCGCAGTCCAGCTATATGGACGTCAGTCCGAAACAGTTGGTTTCGATTGCCGCCGGCCTCATCCCGTTCTTGGAGCACGATGACGCCAACCGTGCGCTGATGGGATCCAACATGCAGCGCCAGGGGGTGCCGCTTCTCATCACCGAAGCCCCGATCATCGGGACTGGACTCGAGGGGAAAGCTGCCCGCGACTCCCGCGCCGTGATCTGTGCCGAAAAGGACTGCAAAGGCAAGGTCGCTGCCGCCAGCGCCGAAGTGATCATCATTACCAAGGATGGCAAGCTGCCCTGCACCGATGCCGAGTTTCTGGCCGATCCCTTCTGCGTCAAACATAATCCTGAAAAGGGTGTGTTCTCCCTGCCGCTCCGCAAATTCATGCGCTCCAATGCTGGAACCTGCATGAACCAGAAGCCGTTGGTGCGCCGCGGGGATGTGGTCAAGCCAGGCGATGTCCTCGCGGACGGTCCCTGCACCGACAAAGGTGAACTCGCGCTCGGTCGCAACGTCCTGGTGGCGTTCATGTCTTGGAACGGTTATAACTTTGAGGATGCCATCACCATCTCCTCCAAGGTGGTCAAGGAGGACATTTACACTTCTATCCACATCGAGGAATTCGAAGTGGGCGCCCGCGACACCAAACTCGGCCCGGAGGAAATTACCCGGGACATTCCGAACGTTGGTGAGGAAGCGCTCCGCAACCTCAGCGCAGACGGCGTCGTCCGCATCGGAGCCGAGGTTAAACCTGGTGATATTCTGGTCGGCAAAATCACTCCAAAATCCGAAACGGAACTCGCTCCTGAAGAACGCCTCCTGCGGGCGATCTTCGGTGAAAAGGCAGCTGATGTCAAAGACACCTCCCTGCGCGTCCCCTCGGGCTGCACCGGTATCGTTATGGATGTCCGCGTTTCCAGCCGCAAGGACAACGCCAAGGAAAAGGTCAGTGCCGCTGAAAGCCGCAAACAGGCCAAGGTGATTGAAGAGGAATTCAAAACCAAGCACACGGAACTGGTCGAGCAATTGACTGACAAGCTGGCGGATATCCTCCTCGGAGAAAAAATCCCACTGGATGTGGTCAATGCGCAGACCGGCGAAATCCTTGTTCCGGCCAACAAGAAAATCACCAAGGCGCTGCTGGCCCGCGTCGCCGAAGCCCACGACCACATCGACATCGATCCATCTCCGGTCAGAAATAAGATTTTCGACATCATTGGCAGCTTCGAACAGAAGTTTGTCGAACTGGAAGAGGAACGCGAAGGCGCCCTCGACAAAGTCGAAGCCGGAGACGAACCAGATAACGGCATCGTCAAGCAGGTGAAGGTCTATATCGCCTCCAAGCGGAAACTCTCGGTCGGGGACAAGATGGCCGGCCGCCACGGAAACAAAGGGGTCGTCGCGAAGATTGTTCCCGAAGAAGACATGCCGTTCCTCGAAGACGGCACGCCGGTGGACATCGTGCTCAACCCGCTCGGGGTGCCAAGCCGCATGAACGTCGGTCAGGTGTTGGAAACCCACCTTGGAGTCGCCGCCCGCGCCCTCGGATTCAAGGTCGCCACGCCGGTCTTCGATGGTATCCCGGAAGAGAAAGTGATGGGCTATCTCAAGGAAGCCAAGGAAACCACTGCCATGAGTTGGATCGGCCTGAACGGCAAATCCTCCCTCTTTGATGGACGCACCGGCGAACCATTCCACCAGGACGTCGTGGTTGGCATCATCTATATGATGAAACTGAACCACTTGGTTGCGGATAAGATCCACGCCCGTGCGGTTGGTCCTTACAGCCTCGTCACCCAGCAGCCTCTCGGTGGTAAAGCCCAATACGGCGGCCAGCGTTTCGGGGAAATGGAAGTCTGGGCGCTCGAAGCCTACGGCGCCGCCTATACCCTGCAGGAGCTCCTCACCGTCAAATCGGACGACGTGGCTGGACGGACCCGCATTTACGAAAGCATCGTGAAGGGAGACAACAATCTCGAAGCGGGCACCCCGGAATCCTTCAACGTGCTGATCAAGGAAATGCAGTCCCTCGGTCTCGACGTGAAAGTCGCCAATTCCAAAGCCGGTCCCGACGGTGGCGGCATCAGCGCCCTCAGCGCCTAAATCCTTCACGGGTGGCGGGTTTTCACCTGCCCGCCGCCCGCCTCCCTTCTATTTAATTTCATTTTCCACTATCCAATCCTATGAGCGTTGAAACCCAACTACGCGAACTGTTCGGCGGCGATGCCCGCCCCCAAGGCTTTGACCACGTGGCCATCACCGTGGCTTCCTCCCCCACCATCCAAAGCTGGAGCCGGGGTGAAGTGAAGAACCCGGAAACAATCAATTACCGGACCTTCAAACCCGAAAAGGGTGGTCTCTTCTGCGAGCGCATTTTTGGACCCACCCGGGATTGGGAGTGCTCCTGCGGCAAGTACAAGCGCATCAAACACAAGGGCGTCGTCTGTGACCGCTGCGGTGTCGAAGTCACGTTGAGCCGCGTCCGCCGCGAGCGCATGGGCCACATTGAACTGGCCGTGCCGGTGAGCCACATCTGGTTCTATAAATGTATGCCCAGCCGCCTCGGCTTGGCTTTGGACATGACCGCCCGCCAATTGGAGCGCGTGATCTACTATGAAGATTACGTCGTGGTTGATCCCAAGAACACCCCCCTCACCAAGGCCCAGCTCCTGACCGAAGTTGAATTCCGCGAGGCGGAAGAGCAGTATGGTGAAGACGCCTTCCGGGCCTCCATGGGTGCCGAAGCCGTGGAAGAACTGCTTTCCGGCATCAACCTGCCCGAGCAGATCGTTGAACTGCAGGAAGCGATGACCAAGACCCGGTCCAAGCAGACCCGCAAGAAACTCGCCAAACGCCTCAAGCTCGCCCAGGGTTTCCACAGCAGCCACAGCCGCCCCGAGTGGATGGTCATGCGCGTGCTGCCCGTGATCCCGCCGGATCTGCGCCCGCTCGTCCCGCTTGAAGGCGGCCGTTTCGCCACCTCCGACTTGAACGACCTTTACCGACGCGTCATCAACCGGAATAACCGTCTACGCAACCTGCTGCTCCTCAAGACCCCGGACGTCATCATCCGCAATGAGAAACGCATGCTGCAGGAAGCGGTCGATGCTCTCTTTGATAATGGCCGTCATGGCCGTGCGGTCACCGGCGCCGGGAATCGGCCCCTCAAATCCCTCAGCGACATGCTTAAGGGCAAGGGCGGCCGTTTCCGCCAGAACCTCCTGGGCAAACGCGTCGATTATTCCGGCCGTTCTGTCATCGTGATCGGGCCAGAATTGAAGCTCAATCAGTGCGGTCTTCCCAAGAAGATGGCGTTGGTGCTCTTCGAACCCTTCATCATCCGGCGCCTCAAGGAACTTGGTTACGTGCATACGGTGCGCTCCGCCAAGAAGATGATTGAGCGCCGCACCCCGGAAGTCTGGGACATCCTTGAAGAAGTCACCAAGGGCCACCCCGTGCTCCTCAACCGTGCGCCAACCCTTCACCGTCTGTCGATCCAGGCCTTCGAGCCTGTCCTGATTGAAGGGGAAGCGATCCGCGTTCACCCTCTGGTCTGTACGGCCTACAACGCCGACTTTGACGGTGACCAGATGGCGGTGCACGTGCCACTTTCGGTGGAAGCCCAGATGGAAGCGCGCCTCCTGATGCTGGCGACCAACAACATCTTCTCGCCTTCAAGCGGCAAGCCGGTCACCACTCCCTCCCAGGACATTACGCTTGGTGCTTATTTCCTCACCCAGACCCGCAACCTGCCTCCGCAGAAGGGCGTGGCAGAAGCCCGCAAGCCCTTGTTCGAGACGATCTCTGAAATTGAGGCCGCTCTCTTTGACGGGGGCGTTGAAATCCACCAGCTGATCCGTTTCAAGAACCCGGACAAGGGCAAGACCACCATCTTTGGCAACGCCACAGATACCGTCGTCGAAACCACTCCTGGCCGCGTCCGCTTCAACGAAATCTGGCCGGTTGCCATGGGCTTCATCAACAAGACCGTCGGCAAGAAACAGCTCTCCGACATCATCTGGCGCTGCTGGCAGACCTCCGGCCACCAGGAGACCGTCTATGCCCTCGACCGACTCAAGGAACTCGGCTTCAAGGCCGCCACCCAGTCCGGTTGTTCCATTGGTATCACAGACATGGTGATTCCGGTCGAGAAGAAGGCTGAACTCGAAAAAGCTTACCTGCGCCTCGAGGAACTCGACAAGCAATACAAGCGCGGCGTCATCACGGACCGCGAGCGCCACAACATGATCATCGACTTGTGGACCCAGGCGGGTGACCATATCCAGCAGAGCTTGTTCCGGACC
>CAIZWU010000304.1 GCA_903936775.1 uncultured bacterium
CATGGAATTGAGCACAAGGTTGATGACCATCTGTTGGAGGTGCACCCGGTCCCCATGGACGGATGGCAGGCCGGGAGCCGTCACGACCTTCAAAGCACCTCCACGCTTCATGGCCTCATAATTCAGAAGATCTGCCGCCTCTTGCAACACTTCCTTCAGATCCAAGGCCTCGAAATCGAGGGACTGGCGGGTGAGCAGCGCGCGCATCCGCTCAATCACGGTGCTGGCGCGGCTATCATCCGCGCGGATGTCGGCAACGATGGCGCGAAGCTCCTCGAGGTCAGGCTCAGCTTTTTGCAGCAGGCGCTCAGCGGCTCCTGCGTTGCGCAGAATCGCGCCGAGGGGCTGATTCAATTCATGCGCGATGGATGCCGCAAGCTGGCCCAATGATGAAACCCTGCCCACGTGGGCCAACTGGTCACGCTGCAGCAGGACTTTTTGCTCCGCCTTCCGCCGGCGCCGGAGCTGAACGACGAAGGCGCCCCCCCCGAGGAGAGCGACACTGCCCAGCACCGCATCCCGGTGCTCTTTCCACAGGGACGGGGGCGCAAAGAGAATTTCCGCCCCTTTGGGGAGCCTGTCTGGCGACAGGCCGAATCTCTGAAGCTCGCGCCAGTCGTACAGGGTGGCCTGCGCCCGGGACTCGCGTGAAGCCAAAGCCTTTCCTGGTGGTGCCGTCAGCGCCTCCACCGTCATGTGAGCCAGTTCCCGTCCCATCTGTTCACGCCGCAGCATGACGCCTCCGGTCATCCCGTAGCCAAATAAGCTTTTCGATAGACCAAAGATCGGGGCTCCCGAGGCGCGGGCGAGTTCCAACATGGCTTCACGGGGGGTGTAGGCCCGGCCCTCACCCTCAAAGCTGCTGAATCCAAACAAGACAATGACGTCACGGGGCAGCAGGGACAACCGGTGGCAGGTCTCGGCCAGCGGGAGCCCTGCGAGGGACTCCATGGCGAGGCCGTGCCGTGCGGCCGCCGCTTCCGCCTCATGCCGGAAAAATTCATTCATCCCCGCGTAGGCTGACTTGGCACCGACCACCACGACCAGCCGTGACGCGCCTGGCATCAGCGTCCTGGCGGCATCCAGCGTTCCGGCGATATCCAGATTCACCGTCAACCAAGCAACATGGACAGCTGGCTTGAGAGGCTTCTTTTCGTGCTGTCCTTTTATGTTCAGCCCGATAATCCGCGCGTCAGGCCAAAGCTCCGATCGGTAATCTCTGGCCAGTTTCATGCTGCCGGGGCCGCTCGCGACCACCACATCGAATTTCTTGCCTTGATATTTCTGCCGCAAAGCCTGGCGCGTTTGATCATAGTAGTCAGGATGGGAAAAATGGGCCAGATCCAGATTTTCCTGATAGATGAGCACCCTTCCCGGAAGACTGTGCTCCAGCGACTGGCGGAATCCGCCCATCACCGCCACATGGTCTGCAGCGCCCGCTCCATCATCTTCAAGCAAAAGCACCGTCTTGGCACCGGTTGACGCCTCACATGCTATTCCCGATGCGCCAAAGACCACTGCGAACCAGCAGGCGGCCAGCAGGTATTTCAGGGCGGGAAATGACATTTTTCCGGGGGCTGTCAGACAGGAAGGCACTTTGCTATACTCTGGAGTCAGGGAAGTCCACCTGCTCCGCGCGCAGGAACTGGCCGCAGATCAGAAAGGAGTGGTGGTTGCCAGCAGTTCCACGGCTTGAGCTTTGAACCCGCCAAGATATCGATAACGCTGTTTCATGCTCTATTGTGGAGGTTCTTGGTTCAGGAATCTGACCCACGTCAAGTTACTTCAACGTCCGGATCAATTGTTCGAATTCGATGGGCTTTTTGATCACGGTTACGGGACCACTCTGGAGAATCTTGCTCAGAACCGCGCTATTCGGGTAGCCAGTAGTGATGATGATCGGCAGGTCTGGATGCAATTCTTTAAGGCGAAGATATACTTTGTCGCCCGACATGTCGGGGAGTTGCAGATCGAGAAATACGAGGTCGAACTTCTGCTTTTCAGCATAGGAGATGGCTTCCGCGC
>CAIZWU010000305.1 GCA_903936775.1 uncultured bacterium
ATATTAATCAGTTTTTGCCGGCCACGCTTCACCTTCTCCAAAATGTCGCGGGCGGAGGCGGTCCAGACAAACGGTTTAGGGTTGGAGTTGTGGGCGGCCAGGTAAGCCCCGATCGCTGCGATCAGTTGGGGTACATCCTTGAAAACGCCACGCCGCAGTCCCCGCTCCGTCAGATCGCGGAAAAACCGCTCCACCATGTTGAGCCACGAGGCACTGGTGGGGGTGAAATGGAATTGGAAGCGGGGATGCCGTTTTGCCCATGCTTTCACGCTCGCATGCTTGTGGGTCGCATAGTTGTCACAAATCAGGTGGATCTGTTTGCCGGGAGGCGTGCTCCGGTTGATCAGGTTCAAAAAGCGGATCCACTCCTGATGCCGGTGCTGCTTCATGCAGGTGCCAATGACCTGTCCATCGGCGATATTGAGGGCCGCGAAGAGGGAAGTGGTGCCATTGCGCTTGTAGTCATGGGTCATGGTCTGGCAGCGTCCCGGTTTGATAGGCAGGCCCGGCTGGGTGCGGTCCAGTGCCTGGATCTGACTCTTTTCATCACAGGAGAGGACGATGGCATGTTCCGGAGGGCTCAAGTAAAGGCCCACGATATCTTCGAGCTTTTCTTCGAAGTGCTTGTCGTTGGAAAGCTTGAAGGTTTTGACCTGATGGGGCTTCAACCCATGGGCGGCCCAGATACGGCCCACTGTGGATTCACTCACGCCGGCTTCACGCGCCATGCTGGCACGGCTCCAGTGGGTCGCTCCGGCGGGCTTGGCAGTGGTGGTGAGCTGGATGATCTTTGAAATCACTGCGGCAGCAACAGGCGGGATCCGGCCGGGCCGGGACTTGTCCTTGAGGATCGCCGGCAAACCGCCTTTGGCATAACGCTGGCGCCACCGGCCTACCTTCATCTTGTCCTGGCCAAGCCTTGCCGCAATTTCCTGGTTATCCAAACCATCGGCGGCCAATAGAATGATGGCGGCCCGCTCCCGGGCCCGCAGGGAACTGGAGCGGCCCTTGGTAAGACTTTCCAGTTTGAGTCGATCTTTGGCGGTCAATTCAATCGTTACGGCAACTCTCATGGTGCCATGATACCCTGACTCTTATATTATACAAGCTGTAAGGCGGACTACACTAGTCCATTGGCTTGAAGGACAACAACTTAAGGCAGGCGTCGTGACCAATGACCAGGCCGATTTGCTTGTGGATACAGCGGTGGCGCAGGACGGCGGTGCGGCGGACAGAGTGAGGCAGATTTCCGGCGGTTGCTTCTGCTGCAAGGCGGATGATCTGGTAGCCAAGCTGCATGAGCTGCAGGAAGCGGTGAAACCTGACGTCCTGATCGCGGAGCCGGTGGGGAGTTGCACGGACCTGATGGCAACGGTGATTCTGCCGCTTCAACAGATTTACCGGGAGAAATTTTTGATGGCACCCATGTCCGTGGTGGTGGATGCGGTGCGGATGTTTGCGGCGTGGTTTCCGGCGAAGGGGAAGAAGGTGGCCCGGTTCAGCTCGGATGTGGATTACATCTTCCTGAAACAACTGGAGGAGGCGGAAATCGTGGTGCTGAACAAGATTGATCTGCTGACGGCGGCGCAGCGGGCGAAGCTGCGGGAACAGATGTTTCCTTATACCAAGAAGCCACTGCTGGAAGTCTCCACCCAAACTGGAGAGGGATTGGACGCATGGTTTACCCAACTGATGACGAAAACCAGTGCTCCGGGGAAACTAATGGAAGTGGACTACGAACGGTATGCGGCAGGGGAAGCTCTGATGGGCTGGTATAACGCGGCACTCTCCCTGCATACTACGAGAAATCCCATTAATGGAAACAAGTTGTTGACGCAACTGGCTGAAGAGATCATGAAGGATCTGGAGGGTGAGGGAGTGGAACTGGCTCACTTCAAAATGAGTCTGAAAACGCCGGAACTCCCAACCCGCATACAGGCGTCGGCCAAAGCCCCCGGCAATGGTGGCACTGGTTATCTGGGCGTGGTGAATGTGGTGCGGAACGGGCAGAAGCCGACGTTATCCCGGCGGTTGAGCGGTCCGGTAGTGGCCGGGGAGTTTTTAGTGAACCTGCGGGCGGAGGGAGCCCCGGAAATCCTGGAGGCAGTGGTGGGACGTCACTTGGACAAGGCACGGGCGGCGGTGCGGTTTGTCTGGCGGGAGAAATGCGCCTTCCGTCCCGGCAGGCCGGTGCCGGTGCATCGGGTGACATCGTTGGCGGCCAAGCACGACATGTTCATGTCGTGATCGAGGTTACACGGGATTCTTTGAAAAACCCGAATTTGGAAAGTCGAGCTACGTTGATTTAAATTTGAATAGTTATAATTTATGAATTGGACTGATGTGTTTCCGGTGCTTCACGATGAGATGGTGGATGAATATGAGGCAAAGGCCACGAGGAAGGAACGCAAGGAATTAGCGTATTGGTTTGCGGTCCAAGAGGTGATAAATCCCCGTAATGCCGGGCATATAGTGAGTGTTTCCTTGTTTTGGAAGAATATCCGATCTCATGAGCCGGACATTGTCATCAAGGACCGGGCGATGTTCATGGGTCCCGGTCCCACTTAACACCCACTGCCGACAACACAAACTCCTGGTTCTCGGGTCCTG
>CAIZWU010000306.1 GCA_903936775.1 uncultured bacterium
GCACCCGTGGCTGCACCCGTGGCTGCACCCGTGGCTGCACCCGTGGCTGCACCCGTGGCTGAAGCTCCCCCGGCTCCTGCGGTTGATCCCAAGGAAGCCTTTTCAAAAACCCTGGGTACGCTGGCTGACGAGGTCAACGCCCTTGAGGCCGAACTGAAACAAAGCAACCCGATGGAGATGATGAAGAAGCTCCCGGCGCTGATGAAAAAGTTGGAAGGTGTTTCCATCGCAGGGTTGCCCGAAGATCTGGCAGCCGCTTTCACCCTGGTGCAAAAAAACAGCTCAGCCACGGCCGATGTCATTGCCCTCTTCCCTGCCGACCTTCCCTCTGACCCGTCGAAAATGGAGGAATACATGAAGGCCAATCCTGACGCGCTCAAGACCATGATGGAGATTCAGACCAGGATGGGGCCGCTCAAGGAACAATCCGATGCCGCGAGCAAGGAACTGGAAGCCGCTGCGGCCAAACATGGCCTCGACCTCACCAAATTTATCAAGGCTGGCCGGGAGATGGGCGAGAACTAACCGCTGACTGCCTGACGGAACTTGTTCCTCTGATTGGACCCGCCCGGCGTGCTGCGCAGGGCGGGTTTTTTCTGGCTCCGTGCCGCCACGTTCAATCCATGGACAACACCAGACCATCGTAACCGACCCGGATGCCCGGCGGGAGGCTGGCTTCGAGGGCGGCATGCCCGAGGTCATGGCAGAGGTGGGTGAAATAGGTCTGCCCGGCCCGCACGTCGCGGGCCACTGCAATCGCCTCCTCCACGCTCAGGTGGGTGGGGTGCGTCCGGTGGCGCAGGGCATCGATGATGAGGATGCCGCAGTCCAGGATCAGGTCGCGGGTGGTGTCAGGGATGGACTTGCAGTCCGGCAGATAGACCACGGCAGGCATGCCTTCCCGGTCAAACCGGAACCCCGTGGTCACTACCCGGCCATGCTGTACCGGGAGCGGGGTGATCAGGGTCCTGCCCAGATGAAAAGGGCCGGTGATTTCAAAGGGTTCCGGTTTCAGGTAACCGGCGTAGCGGTTTTGCTCATCAAAGGCAAAACTGAACGTGTGCCGCAGGCCCGCCATGGTGGCGGGCGAGGCATACACCGGAATGCGGGCCTCCTCCCCGAAGGTGAATGGCCTTAAATCGTCAAACCCCATGATGTGGTCTGAGTGCGAATGGGTGATCAGGACGGCATCCACCCGGGAGATGTGGTTCCGCAGGCACTGGTGGCGGAAGTCCGGACCGGTGTCCACCACCCAGCATAGTTCCGGGGTGCGGATGAAAATGGACGACCGGTCCCGCCGATCCCGGGGATCGGAGGACTGGCACACCGGGCAGGCGCAGCCGATCATCGGCACCCCCAGGGAGGTGCCGGTGCCGAGAAAAGTGAGTTCAAAGGGTGCCATGCGCCGCTGCCATTACGCTGCCCCTCCCGGACAGGAAAGCGAAATGCCAGCGCTTTTCCCTTTTCATCCGCCGCGCACCCTCTTTCATCACCCCATGCTCACCACCCTCACGATTAAGAACCTCGCGCTGGTCGATTCCCTCACGTGGGAGCTCGGGCCGGGTCTGGTGGGCGTCACCGGCGAGACCGGGGCGGGGAAGTCCATCATTGTCGGCGCCCTCAAACTGGTGCTGGGGGAGCGGGCTGACCGCGATCTCATCCGCACCGGGGAGGAAATCTGCACCGTGGAGGCCGTGTTCCAGCCGGAACAACTCGATGAAATCAACGCCGCCCTGGCCCAGAGCGGGCTGGACCCCTGCGAGGGGGACCAACTCATCATCAAACGGGTCATTTCCACCGCGGGCCAAAACCGGCAATTCATCAACTGCGCGCCGGCCACGCTCTCCGTCCTGAAGACCCTTGGGCAATTCCTCGTCGATCTCCACGGGCCGCACGAGCACCAGTCCCTCAACTCCCGCGACCGCCAGCTGGCCATGCTGGATGCCGCTGCCAATGCGGATCAGGCATTGGAAACCTACCAAAAAACCTGGCGGATCTGGCGCAAACTCACCGGGGCGCTGGATGAACTGACCCGGGTCGAAAACGTCAGCACCCAGGAACTGGACCTCCTGCGCTTCCAGGTGGAGGAAATCGACGCGGCCCATCTCAAGACGGACGAAGAGGAGCCCCTGCTGAACCGCTACAAGATGGCCGGTAACAGCACCCGCCTCGCGGAACTGTCCGCCGCCGCGCTGGGCGCGCTCCAGGATGCCGATGATTCAATCCTGACGAAACTTGGCGAACTCCGCCGGACCCTGCGCGAGCTGGAACGGATCGACCGCAGTGTCACCGAAATCACGTCGGGCTTTGAAAATGCCTTTGTGGAACTGGAGGAACTGGAACGCGGCCTGCGCGACTATCACGAGGGTCTCGAGTTCGATCCCCGGCAGATCGAGGAGCTGGAGGAGCGGATCAATTTGTTGGAAAGCCTGAAACGGAAATACGGTGGCACCATCGAGCGCGTGCTGGACCATCGGGATCACGCGGCCGGCCGGTTGGGGAAAATCGAGGGCCGGGGCGATGAATTGGAACGCCTGCGGAAGGAAAGCGCCGCTGCCCGCGAGGCGCTGGATACCGCAGGCCTGGCCTTGGGGCAACTCCGCCGCAAAGCCGCCCCGCGCCTCGCCCGGGAAGTCACCAAACACCTCGCTGATCTCGGATTCAAACAAGCCAAGTTCACCGTCGATCTGACTTCATCCGCCCAGCCCGGCGCGCAGGGGCTGGAAGAAGTGGATTTTATGTTTGCTCCGAATCCCGGCGAACCGGCCAAGCCCCTGCGGGTCATTGCCAGCAGTGGGGAAATGAGCCGGGTCATGCTGGCAGTGAAGAGTGCTCTCGCCAAAGAGGATAGCATTCCCCTGCTGGTCTTCGATGAAATCGACGCCAATGTGGGCGGGGAAATCGCCGCGGCGGTGGGCCGTAAAATGGCCGAACTGGGACGCAGCCACCAGATTATCAGCATCACCCACCTGCCGCAGGTCGCGGCGCTGGCCAGTTGCCATTACGTGGTCAGCAAAGTCGTGCAGAAGGACCGTACCTTCAGCCAGTTGACCCGGGTGGAAGATGGGCAACGCGTGGAGGAAATTGCCCGCATGCTGGGCGGTAAAGCGGAGAGCGCCCGCGCCCACGCTCTGAGCTTGCTGACGGGAACCGCCTAGCCTCCGCTGCGGGCAAGGAAGGCACCGGGCCCCTTTAGCGGAGCAGCAGGGTGATGCGCTTCAATCGTCCGGCGTCTTCAGGCGACCACGAACGGATGTGCGGGTCGTCCTTGAAGAGATTGTGGACGAGTCGGCGCTCGTAGGAATTCATGGGGTCCAGCTTGACGGGCTGGCCGGTGGACTGGACTTCGGCGGCCAGTTTCCGGATGGCGTCGAGGAAACGCCCGGTTTCCTGATGGCGGAAGTTTTCCACATCGAGCCTGACCCTGGGGGCCTCCGGGAATTTCTGGCGGAGGAGTTTATTGACGAGGTGCTGGAGGTCGTCGAGGCGCTCCCCTTTGCGGCCAATCAGGGATTCGGGCTTTTCCATGCGGACGTGGAGGGAGGGACCGGAAGGATCTTCATCCATCTCGATGGTCACGCTGTAGCCGAGGTGGCGGAGCATGATGTCGAGGATTTCGTGGGCGCTATGGGCGGCATTCATAGGTTGTGGGCGTAAAAAGGGCGAAACCGGAAGCCGGTCCTGCAATCAGGTGTAGCACGGGCTGCGCCGGTTGCAGGCGGGGACTTGCGGAACCTTAACCTTTTTTGAAGGTGCTCTTGCCGCCGCCTGGGGTGGGCGGGCGGGGCCCCTTGGCTTTTTGGGCTTCGGCGGCGGCCGCCTGGGCGCGTTCGAGGAACCCGGGCTTTTTGGGTACTTTGGTGAGTTCCACATCCGGCTGTTTGCTCACGATCCAAGTCTGGAAGATGGAGATGACGTTCTGCACGGACCAGTAGAGAGCGAGGGCACTGGCGGTGCTGTAACAGAACATGAGGAAGAAGAGCGGCATGATCTTGAAGATCTTCTGCTGCATTTCCATCTGCGGATTGGTCTGGGCCGGCTGGGGGGCCACCTTCATCTGGATATACATGGTGACGGCCATGATGAGGGGGAGCGGATTCAGCGGAAAACCAGCCAGATACGCCACAGTGTCAGGGAGCGCCAGGTCCTTGACCCAGAGGAAGGGATGGCCGCGCATTTCGACGGCTCCCTGCATCATGTGATAATAGCCGAGGAAGATGGGGAATTGCAGCAGGACGGGGAGGCAGCCGCCGACGGGATTCACGCCGTAGTCGCGGTAGAGTTTCATGGTTTCGACCTGCATCTTCTGCGGGTCGTCCTTGTACTTTTCCTTCAGATCCGTCATCAGGGGCGACAGCTTGGCCATGCGTTTCATGGACTTGGTGGCCTTGAGGGAGAGGGGCCAGATGACGAGGCGGACTACGATGGTGAGGAAAACGATGGCGAGTCCGAAAGGAACGTATTTGTGGAAGAGGTTGAGGGCTCCGAGGAAAAGCCGGCTCAGGCTGCTGAACCAGCCATAGTGCATCGCTTCATTGCGGCTGCCGCCGATATCGGTGAGCACCGTGCCGGAACGGGGGCCCGTGTAGATTTGCCCGGCCCAACTGGTGGTGGCTCCGGCGGCGGCGGCGCTGCCAGGGAGTTCGAGGGAGGTTTCGGAAGCCCACGCTTTCACTTGGCCGCGGCCGGGATCGTCGAATTCCACCCACTTCCGGCGGGAAAGCACCTGGGTGGATTTGTCCTTGGTCACAGCATCGGGGCTGATCAGGGTGGTGTAGAACTGGTTGTGGACGCCGCCCCAGGTCAAGTTGGTGAGGGCGGTGCGGATTTCCGCCTGGGCGGGCTTGGCTCCGAAGCCGAGCAGGCCGTTGGAGGCGTCCAATTTATGGGCATCGCTTTGCGTGGCGGAACCATCGGCATACCAATGGGAAGCAGGCGGCAGCATCTCGCTGGCGTGGAGCTTGCCAAGCAGTCCGGCATGCAGGAAGTAGTCGCCGCCGGTGGTGGTGCCGGTGTTTTTGAAGGAGAGATTCAGGTTCCAGATGTAGCCCCAGCCCTGGGTGGCGTCGCCTTCACGCATGGTCCAGGCTTTGGTGATTTCCACCCCATTGACGGTAGCGGTGTAAGTGATGGCCCGGTCGCTGGTGGAAGCAATCTGGTAGGGCGTCAAATCGTAAGCTCCCTGACTGCTGAGGAGGGCGCCGATGGGAGCACTGGCCCCTTGGTTCATGATCTGCTCGGTACGTCCTGCGAAGGGGCCGGCGAGGATTTTGACTTCCTTGATACCACCGCCGAGGCTGGTGAAAGTATATTCCGCAGCAGGGTTCCGCAGGATGGTTTCCACCGCGGTGGCGGTGGCAGTGCTGTCAGCGGCAGGGGTTTCGACCACTCCGGGGGTAGTGGTTGGGAGCACGGGCGCCGTTTCGGAAACGGGGGCCGCCGGAGGCGCTGGGACAGGGGTTGGCTGATGGGTGAGGACCCAAGCCAAGCCAAGGCCGCACACCAAAACCATCATCCACTCAAATCGATTCATGTTCATAGGCAGGGGAAAATCAGGCGGAGGCCCGTAGGGGGGCCAGGACACCGCGGACGGCGGCCTTACGACGGGAGGCGGTAAATGACAATGACAAAACGGAGGGAGAAGTTTCCCGGGGTTCAGATTTCGGTTTTGTCCTGATGGCCGGGGACCGGATCATGGCCGTGCCCTCCCCAGGGGTGGCAGCGGGCGATGCGGCGGAGGCCGAGCCACGAGCCCTTCAGGAAACCGTGGATTTCGAGCGCATCCAAAAAATACTGGGAGCAGGTGGGGGCATAGCGGCAGCCGGCTCCCGGTCCCGCAAGGGCGTGCAGGGCGGGAGAAATCCACCGCTGGTAGCCCCGGATACACCAGCGTAGCAGCCTTTTCATGCTGGACGACTGTCAGATGGCAGAGCGGCTGAATCAGAAAGGGAAGGAGCGGATGCTGGAGGAAGCGGGGAACTCCTGTGGTCAAATAATCCGGCGCGGGAGGCTAGTTTTTCCCATTCCTGTTTCAGGCTGGCATAATCGGCTTTCACCGCGGGGTATTTGGCGATGGTCACGATGTCGTGGGTGACCGTGAGTCGGGGAAAGTTGTCGCGCACGATCATGCGGAGCCGGCGGCGGACCCGGTTGCGGGTCACGGCATTGCCAATGCGCTTGGTGGTGGTGAATCCCGCGTGGGCTTGGATGGCATCGGGGCGCGACCGGATCGCCAGGATAAGACAGCGGCCGGTCCAGGATTTACCTCCCTCGCGCACGGCCGCAAAGTCACAGGTGCGGGTCAGGCGCTGATCACTGGGTAAGGCCATGGGGTGGGGAGGTGGGGGCGGGGAACCATCCGGGCACAAAAACAGAGATCACCCTTCCGGGTGAACTCTGTGATTTTGAGAAAGCTAATTCCGGGGACCGATCCCTTAGGATTGGGTGTGACGGGCATACTGCACGTCGGCACCCTTTGGCAGGAGGCGCTTGCGGCCTTTTTGGCGGCGGCGGGCGAGGCAGTCGCGGCCATTTTTGGTGGCCATGCGGGCGCGGAAGCCGTGTTGATTCTTGAGGGTGCGCTTGGAGGCTTGGAAGGTGCGTTTGGACATGACGGGGACTTGGTTGGAAAGGAATGGGAGCCGCTTGGGGCACTCCGGTGTGGTGTTAAAGTCCGGATGGCCCGGACGCCGCGGGTGGGTATGGTAGGAGGTGCTCCCGTATTGTCAACCGGCGAAAGGCATTTTGCGTGGAAGGAATCGGGCTGCTTTCACCCTGGATCAGGCCGCTTTTTTGAGCGGGGCGGGAACGGCCTCCGGTTTCATTGGGACACAGCGGTAGCCTTTGGCCTGGAGGAGGTCGATCAGGCTGCCAGGGCCGCAGAGGTGACCCGCTCCGACGAGGACCATGGTGGGCTGGTCACCTTGGAGCAGGGCTTCGAGACGCGGGAGCCAAGCGGCATTGCGGTCATCCAGCAGGAGTTTTTTGATTTCGGGGAAGTCGTGGAAACTGCCGGCCATGGTGGCGTGCAGGGTGGAGGTGTCGCCATGGCGCCAGGCGTTGGCGAGGGTGGTGGCTTTTCCGGCCATGGTCTGCGCTTCGGTGAGGGCCTGGCGGAGCATGGCTTCCTGCTGCTGCGGGGAAATCTGCTGGAATAACTGGAGTTGGCCAAGGGTGGTCTCAAGGCCATCGGCGGTTTTGCCGGACCCGGCCAGACGGGTGGTGAAGTGGCGCTCGATGCCATATTCGGTTTTGAATCCGAGTTGCGCGCTGGTGGCGACGGCCACGGTCAGTCCTGCCATCCACGGGGTCTGTTTCTCAAGTGCAGCCATGGGATACGAGGTCTCTTTGGCCCATTCGGTGAGGTCCTGCCAGGTAGCGGGGCCGATATGTTCCGGGAGAGTGCCGGATTTCAGGCGTGTCAGGTTTTGGATGGAGGCGGCGATCCCGGGCTGCTGGGCGTCGCCGGGAGGGATTTCCAAAACGAGGTGTGAGGATTCACGCCAGGCCGTTTCGTAGGATGCTGGTAGTGGATAGTCACTGGTCCGCAGCAGGTGAAAGGACCCCGCGAGGAAAAAGGGTGTCTTGCCGCCACTGACGCGCCAGACCATGCCCTGGGCGTCCTGCTTCGTGGTTGAGTCGGTGGCGGGGGCAGGGCCCGGAGGAGCCGGGGAGCATCCCGGGCCGGGAAGGAAAAGGGCCAGCGCCGCAGCAAGGGACTGGAGGGCAGGGGATTTGAAATTCACAGCAATCATTGAATCCGGAAGCAGGCCGGGACCGGGGTGGCTGGATCGTATTCCGGGGGGGGCTTGTCAGGGTATCATCAAAAATGCCGCCGGGGGACCGGCGGCTTTTGAAAATGGAGCGGAGGTGGCCCTTCTCAGCGGGGAGCGCTGACAAAACTGGCGGCTTCGGCGCGGACGTCATTGAGGGAGATGAAGTCCTTTTCGAGGTTCTTTACTTTTTCGGTGAGTTGCTGGAGTTTGGCCATCAGTTCGTTGCAGGCTCCTTGGAACTGGTCGCGTTCGCCTTTCAGGCTGTCGCGCTGGTGGGCCATGGCATCAATCTCGGTCTTTACGGTTTTAAATTGTTGGGCGAGAACGTTTTTTTCCCGCTGGAGGCTCTGCAGGGTGCCCTGCTGGCCCTTGTTCTGATCGGTCAGGGTTTTGATTTTTTCGCCCAGTTCATTGATCTGTTTTTGCAGGGTGTCGCGGGCGGTCATCAACTCCAACTTTTCCTTGCCGAGGGTTTCGTTGGTCTTGAGGAGGGCGTCTTTGGTGGCCTGAGCGTCGGCGAAGGCCTTGTTCAGGTCGCCAAGGCCTTTGTCGAGCTTGGCGATCTCATCCGCTTTGGTCTTCATGGTGGCGGCCATGTCGGCTTTTTCCTTCTCCAGTCCGCTCAGGGTGGTCTTGATCGTCTGCTCACGCTGAATCCCGGCAAGCACTTCGCCTTTCAGCATCGTCTCGCGCTCCTGTCCCAGCTTGAGGTCGCCCATGCGGGTGCTCAGTTCGGCCTTGATGGTGTCCTCACGCTTGCGGGCTTCGGCGAGTTCGGTGCTGCGCATTTCCAGCGCCCCATTTAAATCCGTCCGGGCCTTTTCCAAACTGGCGATGGTGTTCTTCAAGCTGCCTTCGCGTTCCATGCCTGCCGTGAGGTCGGCGCGGAGGGTGGTTTCGCGTCGGGCGGCGAGTTCGAGCTTGCCGGTCAGGTCCTTTTCGCGGCCGGTGGACGATTCCAGATCGGTCCGGGTCTTCTCCAGGGAAGCGGTGGTGGCGACGAGTTTTTTATCGAGCTGGGCGATTTGGAGTTTCCTCTCTGTGAGATCGGAAGTCAGGGTGCCGACCTGATGGGTGAGTTCCTTGGTTTCCTTGAACAGCTTGTTCCGCTCGCCGGTGAGGGAGTCGATTTCGCTGACTTTGGTAGTGATAGTTTCCACTTTTTCCGCGACATTCCGCTCCAGCGAATTATTTTGAGTCGTCAGGTCATTGTTGATGC
>CAIZWU010000307.1 GCA_903936775.1 uncultured bacterium
AGTGCCGAATCAGGAATTGATCGTTCATTATGTCAGTCAGGGATTTGGGGCCGGTCTGATTCTGGCGGCCAATCTGAAGTCCGCCCCGCCCACGGGCACCCGCCGGCTGGTCCTGACGGATTTTCCGGTGATTCCCTACGGGGCGCTCTGGCTCGGTAATCCCAACGAACTGCAGTTGGCCTTTGTGGAGGAAGCCGGCGCCGAGGCCAAGGCCGCAGCCTTGTAGGAGACCGCGGCGCCCGTTCCAGGTTATAAAGATGGACTGGCTTCCCGTGGCAAAGGCACGCTGACCCAAGGGCTTTTCTTCCCGAGGAACCGCCAGGGCAGGTCCACCGCTTTGCTGATGCCGATCCTGCGGCCCGTTACCACTCCGGCGGTGCCCCTACGCCCGCATTTCCTGCGCGAGCTGGCAGACTTTTTCCAGCTGCGGTTTGGGCAGGTCGTCGATCTGGATGATGTGGTCGTTGCGGTCGAGGACCGAGAAGGTGGTGCCCATGAGGCCTTCCTTCATTTCCACGCTGATGATATCCTTCCACTGGTGGTCTTCCACCCGGCTGCCGCCAAGGCTTTGACGGATCAGGATGAGGCGTTCGTTGGTGACGACCACGCAGTCGGGCTTGGTCTTCATCAGCTTCCGCTTCTGGTGGGCGATGTAGAAGATCTGCTCGTGGCTGCTGATGAGCTGGGTGGCTTGTTGATAGACGTCGGCGACGACTTCCGGTTCCTGCCCTTCGTCCATGAAATGCATCAGGGCCTCCTCCACCTCAAACACTTCATCGAGCGGTTTCCATTCGCCGAGGCCTTCGTAATAAACCAGATCCCGGCGGCTTAAATGCCCTTCATTGAGCAGCGAGAGGAGTTGATCCTGGTCGTAAGGGCCGTGCTGCTGATTTTCTTTGGAGACGAAGATTTCCATAGGAGTAGCTGCGTGTAGTGGACGGTAATTACAATGTCAATCTAGCGAAAGAGACGCCGACAGGCCAGAAAAAGTTGCGGAATTTGATAAAATTCGGGGATTTCCCCAGCGGTTGAGCGATGATCGCGCCCTTTATCCCTGCCATGGCCCGCCGCCGCTCTGAACCTGAATCTGATTTCCCCATGGATGGCGGGGACGCGTCGTCTTCCGGCACAGCCTGTCTGCCCCGTTTGGTGTTCCTGTTGCTGGTGGGTTTGCTGGTTTCCCTGCTGGTGGTGGAAGTCCGCAATGGATTGCGGCATCCATCGGTGCGCCGGATGCCGGCGCCCAAGGCGGGGGCGGCGCTGATTTTCTATCAAAAAGGTTACGCCTCAGCCCGCGAGGCTTGGATCTTCGATGAGCCCCAGGGCAGTGCAGGTCCTCCGCGGGTCATCCAAAAGGTGGACTGCCGTCCTTCCAACACCCTGACGGGTGAAATCCGCTGGACTGCGGATGGCCAGGCGGTCTATGCCGTTGGACGCACGCCTTTGCGGCGCGGGGTTCCCCAGTTGCGTTGGCTATTCGAATTCGAGGCGGGCCGGCTGTTTGTTTCCACCCCGGACCTGGCTTTGCCCGGTCGCACCGTCTTTGTGGAGGATTCCGCCGCCCTGACGGCCCGGTGGCGGCAGCATCAGGGCGCCGGTCCAGTGGCTGCCACGTGGTATGAACTCGGGGCCCAGGGGCCGCATCTTTTTTCGTGGCAGACCACGCGGTGGGAAAATGCCCTGCCGGAATAAGGCCAAAGCGGCGGGCGGCCGGTGGCGGGCGTTCTTCTTGCGTGACAGGACAGGCGGGCGATAGTGCGTTCTGTTCCCATGCCTGTGGTGATCGCTCCTGCTCAACGCCTCCCGTCCCGCCCGTGGCGCGGATTGGCCGCAGGATTGTTATTGCTGGGCACGGGGGGCGTGGTGCTGCACCAGACCTGGCAAAGGGCGCGGGACGATGCGGCCGGGGCCACGGCCCGCGCGGCCGATGAGGAGGCCCGTCAGGCCGAACTGGCCCTCCGGGAAAAAGTGTCAGGATTTCTTGGAAAGGGAGCGGCTCCATTGCTGGCGGAGGCCAAAGCGAAAGACCTCGCCGCCGTGAACCGGGCGTTGGCGGCGCTGGATGCCCGGTTCGCCGGTTACGTGGCCGGGGTGGATGCCTTCACCCATGACCTCACGGGGTGGGGCACGCGGTTCAAACTAATCTGGCGCAAAGGGGTGGAGACCCTGAAGCGGCATGAAATCCCGGAAGGCACCGCCAAGCTGGTGAATGACAAATTTGACCAGCATGTGGTCTCCGATGCCCGGCTGGAGGCCGATGTGCTGGCGGTGATGCAGCAGTTTGCCTACGACATGGAAGCCGGCCGGAATGAGTTGCTGGGCTCGCTGAGCACCCGCCTGGAAGCGTCGGATTTGCCCGTGACAGCACGGCAGGTGGCGATGGGGGATTTTAAAAGCCGCTATGAGGAGCAATTGAAATCGCTGCTGGGCCATCTTCCGGAAAATTCCGTGATGGTGGGCGTGGGAGGCATCACGGCGGGCATCGTGACGGAAGAAGCGGTGCGTCAGATGGTCCGGGTGGTCCTCACCCAGGCGGCAGCCCGGCTGGCGGGAGGGGCCATGGCCAGCGGCGGCGCGGCGGCCACCGCCGTGGCGGCAGGCGGAACCGGGGGCACGGCGGTGGCGCCGGGCGTGGGCACCGCGGTGGGAGTGGTGGGCGGATTTTTGATCGGCGCGGTGGTGGACTGGTGGATGACGGAGGAATTTGAAGCGGTCGTGAAACAGGACGTGCTTGCTTTTCTGAACCAGACCCGCGCCTCCCTGATTTCCGGTCCCCAGGGATTGGAAGCGATGCTCAAGGCGCAGGTGGAACACACTTCCGGCGTCTGGGAACGCTCAGTCACCGGTTCCTTTCAATCGGTCCTGCACCCTCCAGCCTCCTGAACTTCTTTTGCTATGAAAATCCTCACTTTTTCTTTCCTGTTGGCTTTGGGATCATCCGCGTTGGCGCAAGGGGGCGCGGCGGTGCGTCTGGCGGCTGAGCTGGCGGAATCCGTGGCCCGTCATGCCGCCGGGGAATCGGCGGAAAAGACGGCCCGCGAATTGGCGGAATTTGGCGGGACCAAAATGATCCGCGAGGTGTTGGAGCAGGCGGAGCGGGAAGGGGGCGAAGGGTTGATGAAACAGGTCGCGGCGCAGACTGAAAAACATGGACTGCTGGCCTTGCAGGCCCTCAAAGGGGCACCCGCCCCGGTGCTGCGGGCCTTGGATGGCGTGCCGGCGGAGTTGGCAGAAAACAGCCTGCGCGCCTTGGTGCGGGAACCGGTGGCGATGCAGAAACTGGCCACGGAATTTGGCAGCAGCGCCTTGGAAACCGCGGCCAAACATCCCGGCCTGGCGGTGCCGGTCGGGAGCAAGCTCGGCGGGGAAGGATTGGACGCCGCCCGCCGTTTGACCTTGGATCAGGCCACGGCCCTGACCCGTCACGCCGACGATCTGGCCAAACTTCCGGCGGCCGAACGCAGTCAATTCCTCACCATGATCAAAGAGTCCCCCGCCAGAACCCTCGCGTGGATGGAAAAGCACCCGAGGCTCATCCTGGCCGGCAGCGCGACCACCGCCGTGGTCCTGGCCCGCAAGGAAATTTTCGGGGAAGGCGGGCAGCAGGGATTTATAGAGCGGGTGGCCGGTTCCCTCTACCGGACGTTTGAGAAGCCCATCAATCTGGCGCTGGGCGTGTTGGCGGCGCTGGCCTTGGTCTGGGGGAGTTTCAAGGTCTGGGCTTTTTCCCGGATGATGCGGAAACGGAGTTAGGCCAGGAAAGCGGGCAGAGACCGGCCAGGGGAATGCTTACCGGTCCAGTTCGTAGGCGGTGATCGACAACGCCGCGAGGGCGGCGGTTTCGGTGCGGAGGATCAGAGGACCGAGGGACAGGGGCAGGAAGCCATGGGCGAGGGCGGCGGCGAGTTCGGCCGGGGTGAAGTCGCCTTCCGGGCCGATCAGGAGGAGGGCACTGGCTGGACGGCGGGAAGGGTCCGGAAGGAGGGCGTGGAGGGGCCGGGCTTCCGGGGTGAGGGCCGCGATGAGGCGGAGTTCAGCCTGCGGAAGATGTGTCAGGAGAGACTCGAAGGATTGTGGAAGATGGACCTGGGGCAGGTGATTCTGACCGCATTGTTTGCAGGCTTCGATGACGAGGCGCTGCCACTTGTCCTGTTTGTCGGCGGCCTCCGCGGCGTCGAGGCGGACCACGGTGCGTTCGGTCAGGATGGGCAGGATGCCGGTCGCCCCCAGTTCCGTGGCTTTCTGGAGGACGAGATCCATGTTTTTACCCTTGGGAATGGCCTGGGCCAGCAGGAGCGGGATGGCCGGCGGCGGGGTGGGGTGGTGGCTTTCCGCAGTGAGCAGCGTGCTGCGTTTGGCTTGCCGGGCAAGGCGGGCGTGAATTTCCATGCCCTCGCCATTGAACACGCTCACCAGATCTCCCTCGCGCAGGCGCAGGACCTCGCTGGCATGGCGGCTTTCTGCTTCCTCAAGCACGAGGTGATCCGGGTT
The DNA here is from genome assembly GCA_903936775.1 of uncultured bacterium. Lineage (GTDB taxonomy): Bacteria > Verrucomicrobiota > Verrucomicrobiia > Verrucomicrobiales > V1-33 > CAIZWU01. The sequence goes on from CAIZWU010000307.1 coordinate 4,492, forward strand.
CCAGTCCTCCGGCGGAATATAAAATCGATGCAGGGTCATGCGGAAGCAGGGCGGACGCGCGGGGGCTTGGCGGATCAATGCAGGAACCAGAAAAAGACCATGGCGACGAAAGTGGGGAAGAGCGCCCCGGCGAGCAGTCCGAGCGGGCTGATGCCTTCGCCACCGAAGGCCTTGGCGGAGTGCAGAATTCCCACTCCGGCGGGGTTGGGGGCATTGGCGATGACGGTCAGACCGCCTCCGGTCACGGCCCCCGCGACCAGGGCGTATTTCAGTTCATCGCTCAGTCCTTCCACCAAAGTCCCGAGGTAGGTCAGGGCGGCGTTATCCGTGATGGCGGTCAGGCCGGTGGCCCCGAAAAACAGGCTGGCCCCGTCCAGCCGGGTCAGGAGCGGTTTCAGCCACCAGGCCTGCATGGATCCCAGCACCACCAGGCCGGAGAGGAAGAACCCGACCAGCAAAGCCTCCCGCAGTTTGAGGTTATCCTGATAGTGTTGGGTGGCCGAGACCAGACCGAGGAAGATCATGAGGATTCCGAGAATGACATCGGGATAGTGGGCGAAAGCCACCACGAGGGCGAGAAAGCACAGATGGCTCACGGTGAGGAGCACCGGGACCGGGCCTGACTTGGAGTGCACCACTGGCACCTGGAGCAGTTCCCTGCGGAAGGCGAAGGCGATGAGGGCCGTGGAAACCAGGCAGCTGAGGGCGGCGCGCCAGCCGAAATGCTGCATCATGAACGGGGTGGACCATTCCCATTTGGCCGCCACCATCAGGACCGGTGGGGCCGCAAAATTAGTCAGGGTGCCGCCGATGGAAATATTGACAAAAAGCAGGCCGAGGGTGGCATAGGCGAGAGGCCGGCTGATGCCCTGGTCGAAATAACGCCGTTTCAGCATGAGGGCGAGCAGGGTCATGGCCGCTGGTTCGGTGATGAATGATCCCAGCAGAGGCCCTGCAAACAGAGCGGAGATGTAAAAGGCCAGGCTCTCCTTGAGGGGCAATAACCGGGCGAGGGCGCTGATGATTTTTTCCGCGAACTGCACCACCGGCCGCGTGGCCGCCACCACCATGACGATGAAAACGAATTTGGGTTCGGTAAAGTTGAGGGATTCGATGTAGGTGATCGCCGCATGGACGGATTTCTGCATCACGGCCAAAGCGAGGAACAAGGCGGCCGCCCAGATCCCGAACACCACTTCCGTCTCCGCCATGAAGTGCAGGATGGTTTCCTTGAAGGAGCCTTTGGGATGCTGGTGCGCCCAGTGGGCAAAACGCTTCACCATGAAGGTGTGCAGCACGGCCAGCCCAAAAAAGGTGGTGGCAAGAATTTCGAGAAAAGTGGGATTCATGGGAAGGACTGGTTCCGATAGCATTGTTTGGACCGGTCACAAGGGAATGGGACGGTGGGCAGAATGGACAGGCCAGCTGGTCACCTTGCTGGCATAAAAAGAAACAGGCGGACTGTTTCCAGTCCGCCTGTCGTAATTTTTGATGGCTTTGGTGCAGCGCTCAGTTCAGCGCCGCTTCGGCGGCCACGGGGCCGTCGACATTGACCCGGCGGCCTTCGCGGTCGAAACGAACCCGTCCGTCGGTGAGGGCGAAAATGGTGTAATCCTTGCCGAGACCAACATTGGCTCCGGGGATCCACTTGGTGCCGCGCTGGCGGATGATGATGTTGCCGGCGATGACGACCTGTCCGCCGAATTTCTTGACTCCAAG
>CAIZWU010000308.1 GCA_903936775.1 uncultured bacterium
CCGATCGAGCTGGCGCTGGAGACCTTTGCCAAGGCGGAGGCCAGCGGGCAGCAGGTGCTGATCCTGTTCAGCGATGGGGAAAATCTGGAAGGCACCACTCTGGCAGCCGCTCAGAAAGCGAAGGAGCAAAAGCTGACCATCATCACGATAGGGGTGGGCACGCCGAATGGCGGATTGATTCCGGATGCGGAATCGCCGGGAGGCTACTATCGCGACCGCGAGAACAAACCCGTGGTTTCGCGGCTCCAGCGGGACGTATTGATTTCCATCGCCAATACCACCGGGGGACTGTATCTGCCGTTGGACGAAAATGGCGTGAACGACCGCCGGATTGACCTGATTCTTCAAAAACTCGAACGCACGGCCATGAAAGGAAAAATGACCCGCAAGTCTCTGGATCGTTATCAATGGCCGCTGGGAGCTGGATTGCTGCTGCTCACCGCCGGCTGGCTGGTGGGCATTGTGAAGCGGCACCGCGGGACGGCCCGGCCGGCGCTGGGACTGACGGCCGTGCTCGTGAGCTTCTACTGTGCCCAGCCCGCTCCGGCGGGGGCCGCGACGGTACCGGCTCCGGTGGATCAGCCGGAGGGAAATCCGTGGTCCTTTTACGAAAAGGGAAACTACGAAGCCGCCCTGCACAATTTCAAAAAGCGCCTCGCCCCTGAGGGCGGGACGGCCGGGCCAAGGGCGGGCGATCCGGTCTTGGAGTTCGGGCGGGGAGCGGCCGCTTTCAAGAACAAGGATTATGATGGGGCGGTCGATGCCTTTGGCGCCGCAGTCCTGACCGAACGCGTGCCGCTGCGGGCGGAGGCGCACTACAATCTGGCCAATGCCATCTACCAACGGGCGGCCGAACTGGCCAAACAGGCCAAGCCAAAAACGCTGGCCAAATTAAGCTTCATGGATGGTCTGATCCGGCAGTTGGAAAACAGTCTGGAAAACTATCAGCAGGCCATGACTCTGCTGCCGGAGCATGCGGACATCAAAGCCAATCACGACACTACTGATGAATTGATCCAGAAGCTGCGCCAAATCCGCAAGCAGATGGCTGAGCAGCAGGGGGAGGGCAAAGGCAAGGACAAGGGGAAAAAGAAGGGCAAAAAGGGCGAAGGCCAATCGCCCGGGAAAGGCAAAGGCAACGGCGAGGAGGAGGAAGGCGGCAATGGACCCAATGGGGAGGAGGAGGGCGAAGGAGAGGGCGAGGAGCCTGGCGAAGGATCCGGCGGGGAAGGCGAGGAGGAGAAGGAGGCCCGCGCCAAGAGCAACGAGGAGAAGGAGGGGAAAATTGAAGGCCAGAATCCCAATGGCGAGGAACCCGGCAAAGGAGAAGGCGAAGGGGAGGAACCGGATGAGGCCGGGGAAGCCGAAAACGAAATCAATCCCGAGACCGGTTTCAGTGCCGCCGAAGCCAAACGCCAGCTCGATCGCCTCTCCGATGAGGATATGAAGGTCCGTCCCCGGATGGATCAGGCCCGTGAAATCCGTCCCTTGAAGGATTGGTAGGCCATTATTTTACCGATACCGATGATGTTCCGTTTTTTCCCACTTCTGCTGCTCCTTTTGTCAGGCCTGCTGGCCATTCCGGCGGCCCGGGCTCAAGGCGCGGCCCCTGGCATCAGTGCTTCCCTGTCCGCCCGTGCCCTGGGCCCGGGCCAGCAGGTGGTGCTGTCCTATCAGATCAACGGATCCCAGCGCGGCGTGGAGGATTTTCCCCGCACCATCGAGGTCCCGGGCCTGACCATTACCTTCAGCGGGCAGTCCCAGCGCACCATCGTGAGCCGGGGCGTGCCCAGTGTCGAGATCAGTATCCGGTATGTGGTGCAGAGCGGGGAGGCCGGCGAGTTTGAGATTCCGGCCCAGACTTTCAAGGTGGACGGCGTGGAACTGCAGGCTGCGGTGGTGAAGGTGAGCGTGAAGGAAGGCCAGGCGGTGGACGAGGAACTGACCCCGACGATCCAGCTCGCGGTGGGCAAGACCGAGTTTTGGAAAGGGGAAGTTGTCCCGGTGCGGGTGAATGTCCTGGTGCATCCCACCGTGCAGCCCCTCAGTCAGTTTTTCCCCCAGGTCAAAACCCCCAATTTTGCGGTCAATCGTTTCGACCGGTCCGCCGGTCTGGAAGCCCGGGAATTGAACGGAGAGGTCTGGCGGGCCTGGCAGATGGAAAGTGTTCTGACCGCGCTCCAGGCCGGCGCGCAAACCTTCGGCCCGGCCGAGATCAAAGCAGAACTGCTGATGCCCACGGCGGGCGGCTTCAACACCCCCTTCGGACAGCAACAAGGCGACCGCCGCACTGTCGCCCTCCGCAGCAATACGGTCCCGGTCAATGTCAAGGAACTCCCCCTCGACGGCAAACCCGATGATTTCAGCGGGGCGGTGGGCGAGTTTGAGGTGGAATTGCTGGCCTCGCCGGTTTCCCTCAACGCCGGAGACCCCATCGCGGTGGAAATTGCCATCAGTGGCACCGGGAACTTCGATGCCCTCACGGCCCCCCGCATCGAGAGCAGCGAAGGCTGGCGTCTCTACGAGCCCCGCGTCAGTCAGGAAAACCGCGCCTGGGGCACCGAGCCGGGCCGCAAGAGTTTCACCCAGATCCTGATCCCCGAGAAAAATCACACGCAGATCCCGTCGTTTGTGCTGCATTATTTTGATCCCAAATCGGGCACCTACGTGACGCAGAAGAGCCCGCCGGTCCTGATCACGGTGAAGGGGGAATTCAAACCTGCTTCCAATCCCGCGGCCGAAGCGAGGGACTTTGCGGCGCCCATTGATGCCAGTGCCCCGACTGAGGAGCTGGGCGATATCCTCGACCAACCCTTGACGGGCGGAGAATGGCTGGCCACCGCCATTGCACCCCTCCCGGTCAACCGGACCCTGCTCCATGGGGTGCCCGCC
>CAIZWU010000309.1 GCA_903936775.1 uncultured bacterium
CGCCGAAGGCCCGGTCCTCATCGCCAATCTCGGCGACGTGGACGGCGACTACGCCATGGCCGTGAGCGACGCCCTGAAGTCCCTCTTCAACGGCATCGTCGTCCTCGGCACCACCGGCGGCGGCAACGTCGCCCTCATCGCCACCGTCAGCAAAGACCATCAGGCCAAAATCCAAGCCGGCAAAATCATCCAAACCATCGCCCCGCTCGTCGGCGGCAAAGGCGGCGGCAAACCCGACTTCGCCCGCGGCGGCGGCAAGGAAGTCAGCGGCCTGGATGCCGCCTTGGCCGAAGCCAAGCGCTTGGCGGCGGCAGGGTGACTCATTGACTCCCCCTGTCATCCTCTCTCATCTTTCTTCCTCTCCGCGTATTTTGGTAGAAGCTGACGGTCGGTTGAAATTTTCGCCCGGTTCCGCAAATCCTCCTCAACTTTCGCGGCCACCACGCCCCGGATCATGATGAAACCGCATTTCGGACAAAACCATCCGGACCGTTTATCAAACCCCATCGATTCCCTGCTCCATCTGGAATCCCCACGTGCTGTGAAAAAGAGGTCCGGCCAAGCCAGACCATCGATCACGAGGCTGGACACCGATTGACCCACTGAAAAATCACCCGCTTTGGTGGCCGCCCCGCAATCTGGACAGACAGGGGTTTCGCCAAGATGCACACGGTTTAGCTTTTCCGAGTCTGACATAAGTCCGGCATTATCTTCGACCTGGCACTGAGCGCATCTACATTTTCTGAACCTATTTGCGCGATAACGCCGAATGCCCAAACAATCATCATCGCCAAGCCCAATAGAAAGCGAATTTGACGCGACGCACAAATATGCGCATATTCGCTTCATGCGCACGACGATTGATCTTCCTGAGCCACTCTTCCACCGGGCGAAGCTTCTTGCGGTCCAACGCCGGGTCACGCTTAAAAAACTCATCACGGAGGTTTTGGAAACGGCTTTCCATGAAACGCCACCAGCATCCCGCCGCATGACCTCGCCTCCGGTTCCCTTTGAAGCCACTGGTCCGCTGCCGGCCTTGTCCAACCGGGAGATCGCCGACCTCTTTGAGGAAGAAGACCTCCGCAAAGCCGGTATCCCATGACTACCGTGGTGGATGTGAATGTAATTTTCGCGATTCTGGTGTCGGGCCATGCCCACCACCCGGCGGCGTGGCATTGGTGGCAGCAACAAGCGGATGAATCCGTCGGTTTGTGCCTGTATTCACGAATGGGCACGCTGCGGCTGCTTTCCAATACCAAAGCCATGGGAGGCAGCCCGTTCCTTCCGGAAAAGGCTCTCGAGACTTGGGATATTATCGCTGCCGATCCGCGCTGTTTTTGGCTGGAAGCTGAAGCCAGCCATGATTTCCACCTCCGCCGGCTGGTCATCGGACGGCAAGCTTCCTCCAATCTGTGGACGGATGCCTGGTTTGCTGCGCTGGCCTCCTCGAACAATTCACGCCTGACTTCTTTCGATTCTGATTTTCGATCATTCAACCTAGCTCATTTTGAACATCTCACGCCCTGAAAACATGGCTTTCTCTTCCGCGGCGTTCCCTACGTTCCCCGGCACGGCTCCCGCTTTCCCTTTGCAAAATGCCCCGGCGGCACAGATGGAGAATTTGGACGCAAGATTTGCTCAACAAACCTTGATTTTTCACTCATTTTAACCGACAACCCAAATTACAAACATGTCAGCTCTCAGCATCAAGAAGATCACCGGTCGCGAAATCATCGATTCCCGCGGGAATCCCACCGTCGAAGTCGACGTCCTCCTCGAGTGCGGCGCACTCGGCCGGGCCATGGTGCCCAGCGGCGCCTCCACCGGTGAACACGAAGCCTGGGAACTGCGTGACGGCGACAAAAAGCGCTTCCTCGGCAAGGGCGTGCAGAAGGCCGTGAAGAGCGTGAATGATGTGATTGCCCCGGCCCTCCTCGGCAAATGCGCGACCTCCCAAAACGTGCTCGACGGCATCATGCTCGGCCTCGACGGGTCCGCCAACAAAGCCAATCTCGGCGCCAACGCCATCCTCGGTGTCAGCCTCGCCATCGCCAAAGCCGCCGCCGCCGGCCTGAACCTCCCGCTCTATAAATACCTCGGCGGCCCCAACGCCAAGGTCCTCCCCGTCCCGATGATGAACATCATCAACGGCGGGGCCCACTCCGATGCGCCGATCGACTTCCAGGAATTCATGGTCATGCCCAAGGGCGCGCCGACCTTCAAAGAAGCCATCCGCTATGGAGCCGAAATCTTCCATTCTCTCAAAAAGGTCCTCCACGACCGCGGCTTGAGCACCGCCGTAGGTGACGAAGGCGGATTCGCCCCCACCCTGAAGAGCGCCGACGACGCCCTCGCCGTGATCGCCGAAGCCGTGGACAAAGCCGGCTACAAACTCGGCGAACAGATCTTCATCGCGCTCGACTGCGCCGCTTCCGAATTCTACGACAAGGAAAAGAACGCCTACGTCTTCAAGAAATCCGATGGTTCCATCAAGTCCGGCGCGGAAATCGTGGACTACTATGCCGACCTCCAAAAGCGTTATCCGATCATCTCCATCGAAGACGGCTGCGCCGAAAACGACTGGGCCACCTGGAAGCTCCTGACCGACAAGATCGGCAAGACCACCCAGCTCGTCGGCGACGACCTCTTCGTCACCAACGTCAAGTTCCTCCAAAAGGGCATCGACACCGGCACCGCCAACTCCATCCTCGTCAAGGTGAACCAGATCGGTTCCCTCACCGAAACCCTCGACAGCGTGGAGCTGGCCCAGACCCACGGCTACACCGCCGTCCTCAGCCACCGCTCCGGTGAGACCGAAGACAGCACCATCGCCGACCTCGCCGTCGCCACCAACTGCGGCCAGATCAAGACCGGTTCCATGAGCCGCTCCGACCGGATCGCCAAATACAACCAGCTCCTCCGCATCGAAGAGGAACTCGGTTCCACCGCCGTCTATGGCGGCAAGATGAAGCACTAACCGTCCCCCTCCGCAGACACCCCATGGCCCGCCAAGTCATTGACGAACTGGACGAACCGCAGACCATTTGGTCCACGGTGAGCCGCTTCGCGGGCCTGGGGTGTGTGTTGATGCTCATCGGGATCATCTCGGTCCCGTTCTTCCCCCGCTTCCGAGACTACCGCGTCCTCAACGAGGAAGGCCGGGAAGTAGCCGCCCGCCGCGACAAAATCCGCGCCCAGCTTGATGAGAAGGAAGCGGAACTGCGCATGCTCAAGACTGATCCGCAATTCATCGAACTCAAGGCCCGCGACCACCTCGACCTCTCCAAGGAAGGTGAAGTGATCTTCCGCTTCGAACAAGAGAAGTAAGCCCGCTGCGCAGCCCAAAAAGTAGCCATCATCGCTCCGCGTGATGAGCAGAGCCCCAAGACTGGCCCGTTGCATCAACGGGTGTTGGAGAACGTTTCCCGGGGGCAAAAAATTGCCGCAACAAAACCACCGGGGTCGTTATTAAAATCCGGAACTTGCGGGAGCATGGGACGCTGAAGCACATCACGCGGAGCGATGATGGCTACTTTGGGCCAAACCGCCCGTCCTGCAGGAATGCCAGCACTTCACGCTGGGCCTCGCTATTCTTCGGCATCCGGGTGTGTGAAGTGTTCAGTACCCGGAAGTCGGCCATGCCTTCCAGGCGCCCACTGTCCACCGCCACCACGCCATCATCCGGGCCTTTGATAAACGGCGACAAATACGGAAACCAGCCGGGCCGGCTCCCCATCAGAATACCCGGAGCATAATCCGCCTTGTCCGGCCGCTTGGAATCGGCTCCCCTGGGACAGCAGGAGACCGCCACCGCAGGAGCGATCATTCTGGCGAGAGGTTTCCACTTCAATGGCTCCGCCAGAGGCGTTCCGTGATTCGGCGCCGCCAGAAAAACCACCCGCCCCAGCCGCGCCGGTTTGCCGGCGGCCAGATACTCCTGCACCACCAGGGCGCCCATTGAATGCGCCACCAGGTGGACCCGTTTATTACGGTCCTGACAGTTTTCGGCGATCATTTGCCGCACCCAATCCGCCGCCTCCGCTGGAGCCGCGACCTTCCGGGAAGGATACCTCACATTGATGGTTTCATACCCCTGCCGGTTCAGAAATACCGCCGTCGGCTCCAAAGTATCCCGGAACCAATCCAGTCCATGCACCAGCACCACGTAATCGCCGGTCCCCGCCCGGCATTCCACGCCAAAGGGCGCGGCCAGCAGTGGCTTCGAGATGCCGAGCAACACGCAGATCGCAAAAAACCAATTTCGCATGGGAAGTCATGCCAGCCCTCGCCGGGCCCCGCTACCGCAAAGAAAGGCCCGGCATCAGCAGGTCGCTTCCGCAGTTCCCTTCCTCACTCCACCGCTGCCGCACAAGCCGGCACGAGGATGGAATCACTCATGCCGTGCAGGATCTTCTTGTCCGCCGGCACGATGGTCGCCAGCACGCCGCCGAGTTGGATCGCCGAGCCATCGCGCGGCACAAAATAGTAGGGACAAAGCCGCACCCGTCCCTGCATGATCTTCACGGCACCTGTCGACCGGTCAAAGTAGGGATGCTCCACCACCTTCGCGGCATGGAATTGCTGCAGCAGCCACGGCGACTGTGCAAAATTCCCCTGCGCCTCCGTCACCGCCGCCGCCCATTCCGGCTGGCTGACATCGTGCCCGATCACCACACTGCGGCTACCCCAGGCGTCCTGATGGAACCCGCTGCGTTTCAGCACCAGTTGCCGTTCCTTCTGGGAAAAACCCGCGAGTTCATCCCACGCATTGATCTCCAGTCCCGGCAGCACCGCGTGATGCGGCAGCGGCGTCGGATCCATCACCCAGCCGCGCGGGATGACCTTCGCCAGGGCATCCCGCTGATTTTCCCGCAGCTCCTGACGCCACAATTCCCGCAGCGGCCGGCTCCAGAACAACGCCAACCACAGCTTCTCCTCCAGCCACGGTTTCATCGGCGCCGAAATGGTCAGGCTGCCTTCCGCAGCGGCAGCCTGCATCGCCTGCCAGCCAGGAATCTGCGGCAGATCGAACAATTCGAAAAACCGGTAAATGTCGCGTCCCGCCGGTTGATAGGATTCGGCCTCCGCCACCGCAAACCCCGCGCCCGCCTGCCCCGCCAGCCATTCCATCTCCGGCCGGTAGTCGCCGGACTCCTTGGAAATCACCAAGTCCGCGCCCTGCGGAAACAGGCTGCGGAATCCCGTCACCATGCCATCCGCCCCGCCCAGCAGCGGCTTGCCGGGATGCAGCTTCGCATAGGTCTGCTCCAGCCATCCCGTCAGGCCGATTCCCCCGGGCACGCTGTCGATTTCACTCATGGCAAACCCGGATTCCGTCAGGATCAGATCCGGCCGGATCACGCCCGGCAATTGATTCCGCAACGGCTTCGCCCGCGCCGCTTCCAACAATTCCGCCGGTTTCCCCGCATCCAGATACGCCGCAATCCACGGCGGCACCTTGCCCTTCACACTCCGGTAATAAAGATCATTCGCCGCCTTCAGAAAAACATGCAGCCGGTGCCCCAGCTTCTGCAATTCCGCCACCAGCCTGGGCTCGATCGGAAACGGCTCCGGCGAAGTCAGCCACGCCTTCCCCGCAAACAGCCCGCCCTCGGGCATGGCTTGTTTCAATTCTTCAAAGGTGGGGTGAGTTTGGCTCATGGGAATAGGCTTTCCCAAGGTGAAGCCTGCAAGGTGGTCCGCAACAGAGCGTCGCTGCTTCCAATGCCCCGTCGGCAGTCGTTAGCGCGACAATCCAAGCACCACGGTGGCAGGCAGTTTTTTCCCGGCTTTTTCAAAAGTCACCAGAGTATGTCCTCCAGTGAGACTCCAGGAGTGGATGAGGCGGTCCACGAAGCCGGGCTTCGCGGTCGCAAGGTTGGGCACGGAGAGGACCGCCAAGGCGGCGGGACTGACACTCAGTCCTTTGGTTTGAGCCAAGGCGGCGATGGCGGTCAGGGCATCCGCTTTCGGGAAGTGGTAAAACGACTGAAGGGCAAAATAGGTTTCGGCCAGGACGAGATCGCTGATGAAAACCGAAACGCCCGCCATGATTTGTTGCTCAATGAATTGGGCCGCCACTTGAAACAGGGCGGCGGGTTCCTGAGTGAGAAGACGGACGATGACGGAAGTATCCAGACTCAGGCTGAGCGGCCCGGACATCGGTCAGGGGCGGTTTAGTTTTCCGGCTATTTCCTCGGACCATCCCGTGGAGATGGCGTCGCGGATTTTTCCCATGTCGTGTTCCATCCCGGATTTTACATATTTCCTGGCGATGGAGAGCCACGGTGCATTATCGAAACGGGTGGAAGGCAGGGCTGCTCCCTTGGCGGTTTTAGTCAAATCAGGGGGCACCGCCACATCCATGGAAACAGCCGGAGCCTCCAGCCAATTTTGAAAAAGCTGCATCGCCACGGCCCGGACCGGGCGTCCCTCCATGGCGCTGCGGGCCTTGACCCGGCGGTAAAGCTCATCCGGCAGATCGAGCGTGGCTTTCATTATTTGCAGCATCCTGTATTCCCGTGAACTGTAAAGCGGGCGTTGAGCGGGTTCACGCCTGGCTAAGCAGCCGCAGCGCTCCGCGCACGAGGCCGCTGCTGCCGGAAGGGAGTTCCGCCTCAATCCCAGCTCCAAATCCCCGGTAAAGCTCACATAACGGTAAGCGGCCAAAGCCACCGCTCCGATGACCACGGCGGGAATGCCCTGATTTTGCAGCACACCGACAACCCGTTCGGCAACCCTCAGGGTGGCATCGGCGTCAACCATGGCTCAATCCTGCTTGGCAATCTCTTTGATCCAGGAGAACCGCTGCCCCATGGAAAGCGCCGCCTTGACGCGTTCCTCAATCGTCATCCGGCTGACCCGCTCGATCTCCGCCCGCAGGGAC
>CAIZWU010000310.1 GCA_903936775.1 uncultured bacterium
GGACCTGTGCCAGCCGGCACTTGGGGAACCAGCGCTTCCAGCCGGAGCTTGACAGCCGGGGCCTGAAGCACCGCCCCCGGGTGGAAAGTTCCCTTGCGCCGGGGGGGGCATCCGGCGGATGGGAAAGAGGAACGCTTTTCCCTGCCAATCCAGGCGCGGAGAAAGCGGCCGCTAATTTTGCTATGAAGATACTGGTTACTGGAAAAGGAGGACGGGAACACGCACTGCTCACCGCCCTCGCGGAGTCTCCGTCGCAGCCGCAATTGTTCTGCTGGCCGGGGAGTGATGCCATTTTTGAAATCGCGGGACGCACCGCCGCCAAGGACCTGCCCAGCCTGATCGGCTGGATGCTGGAGGAGGAAATCGACCTCTGTGTGGCCGGCGAGGAAAGCCTGCTGGTGACGGATCAGGGCCTGGCGAACCTTTGTCAGGCCGCCGGCATCCCTTGTTGGGGGCCGCCGAAGGAATCCGCCCAGCTCGAAGCGAGCAAGGAATTCGCCAAACAATTCCTCGTGCGCCATGGGATCCCCACCGCTGGGTATGCTGCGGTGGATACCATCGGGCAGGCCCGCGCCGCGATCACGGCGGTGCCGGTGGTGTTGAAATTTGATGGCCTCGCCGCCGGGAAGGGAGTGGCGGTATGCCAGACCATGGCCGAGGCGGAGGAGTTTCTCGATGCGGTGCTGGTGAAGCGGCAATTCGGGGCCGGACGCATGGTGGTGGAGGAATGCCTGACCGGGCCGGAGCTTTCGGTTTTTTGCTCCATCGTTGATGGTGACTATCACATTCTCACCCCCGCCCGCGATTACAAACGGATCCGCGACAACGACGACGGACCCAATACCGGAGGCATGGGTGCAGTGGCGGCTCCGACGTTGGTTTCCGACGACGTGATGGCCGTGGTGGAGCGCTTGATTGTGAAGCCGACGGTGGAAGGTTTGCTCAAGGATGGCCTGCCATACCGGGGGTTTATTTACTTTGGCCTGATGCTCACGCCGCAGGGGCCGAAGGTGATCGAATACAATTGCCGCTTCGGTGATCCCGAGTGTGAAGCCGTAATGCCGCTCTTCGGCGGCGATCTGGCCCAATACATCAAACACGCCGCAGGCGGTGATCTACAGCCGCAAATGCTGGAACCCAAGCCCGGCTGGAGCGTCTGCCTTATCCTTGCCAGTGCCGGGTATCCCGAGACCAGCCGCAGTGGCGATGTGATCAGCGGCCTCGACCGGGTGGAAGGTGTCCGCGTCTATCACTGCGGCACGCGGCGGAATGCGTCAGGTGATTTTGAAACCAATGGCGGGCGCGTGCTGGCCATCGTGGCCCAGGCGGATACCCGCGAAGCGGCGCGCGGCAAGGTGTATGCCGAAGCCGCGAAGGTGGACTTCCCCGGCAGCCAGCGCCGGTCCGATATCGCCACCCTCCATTTTACCTGACCTTATGGAGACTTCCGGCCAACAACTGCTCAGTCCGCGCGAGATCGATACCAAGATCCACCGCCTCGCCTACGAAATTCTGGAACGCCATCCCAAGGAGAAATTCGTGCTGGTGGGCATCCACCGGCGCGGGGTGCCGCTGGCGCAACGGCTGGCGAAAGTCCTGGAAGAGGAGCGTCCGGGCGTTCAGACCGGGATGTTGGATATTACGTTGTATCGGGATGATCCCCGGCAGGCCACCTTTTCGCCGGACTTTGGCAAGACTTCCCTGCCCAACGAATTGAAGGGTTCGCTGGTGATCCTGGTGGACGATGTGCTCTACACCGGGCGCACCATCCGGGCGGCGATCGATGCTCTTTTTGAATACGGCCGGCCGGCCCGGATCGAACTGGCAGTGCTGGTGGACCGGGGTGGCCGTGAGCTGCCTATCCAGCCTGACTATTGCGGCTTGAAGCAACCGCTGGGCAAGGAATCTTATCTGAGGGTCCGCCTGCGTGAACAGGATGGACAGGACGGGCTTTTTCTGGTGGATAATAAACACGACGCATCATGAAAGGACGCAAAGACCTGCTCGATATCGAAGCGCTTAGCGTGGAGGAGATCAATTTCCTCCTCGAAACTGCGCAGCCCTTTAAAAACCTGATCCGGCAGTCGGTGAAGAAGATGCCGCCGCTGCGGGGCCGGCACGTCCTCACGCTTTTTTACGAGCCCAGCACGCGCACCCGGTCCTCCTTCGAAATCGCTGCCAAGCGCCTCAGTGCCGATGTGACCAATTTCACCGTCTCCACCTCCTCGGTGGTGAAGGGCGAAAGTATTATCGACACCATCGATACCCTGCAGGCCATGCAGGTGGACTATATCATCGTGCGCCATTCCGCCGCCGGAGTGCCCAACCTGATTGCGAAGCATACCAAAGCCAGTGTGATCAATGCTGGCGACGGTCATCATGCACATCCCACCCAGGGTCTCCTGGATGCCTTCACCATGAAGGAAGTGCTCGGCCCGCTGGCCGGCCGCCGGGTCGCCATCATCGGCGATATCCAGCACAGCCGGGTGGCCCGCAGCACCAGCATGATCCTGCGGAAGCTCGGCGCGGAGGTGGGCGTCTTCGGGCCGGGTCCCCTCATCCCGGACGACCGGCATCCTGACATGAGAAGCTTCCGTACCTTTGACGAAGTCTTCGACTGGCAGCCCGAGGTCATTTATCTTCTCCGCATCCAGATGGAGCGGCAGAAGGAACAGTTTTTCCCCAGCCTTCACGAATACCACCGGCTCTATGGCGTCACTGACGACCGTTTGAAAACCATCCGGGACAAAGGGATTTATGTGATGCATCCTGGCCCGGTGAACCGTGGCGTCGAACTGGTGGATGGCGTGATGACTTACGAACGCACCCTTATCAACCAGCAGGTCGA
>CAIZWU010000311.1 GCA_903936775.1 uncultured bacterium
CCCGCAGACGACTTCCCTGAAGATGATACCGGGTATGGTTTTGACAATATCGGCGACGTCCTGGCCCTGCCGCCCATTCTGATGGAACGATATCTGATCGCGGCCGACCGGGTACTCAATGCGGCCATCCCGCCTCCGCCACCCGAACCCGTGAAGACGGAAATAGCAGGTGACCAATTGACCGGCCAAGGATTTTCCGACGCCGGCAGCCGGCTGCTTTCCTTCAACGGGCAATGTGGCACTGAATTTAATGCCCTCATCGCAGGAGAGTATCTTTTGAGGGCCAAAGTGTGGGCCAGCGTGGGAGGGTCGGAACCTGCGAAAATGGAATTGCTGGCCGAGGACAAGGTCGTCACCAAAGCTGATGTGACCAGCAACGATGCCAATGCCCCCCAAACGGTGGAGACGAGGGTGAAGTTTTCCAAAGGTTTCAACAAGATCGGGACCCGTTTCCTCAATGATTTTTATGATGCCACGGCCCCCGATCCCCTGAAGGGTGACCGCAATCTGACCATTGTCAGCATGGAAATCGAGGGCCCGTTCAAGGTCGACCCCCAGCCGCTCAATGAGACCGCACGCCGGATTTTCACTCCGGGAGAAAAACTCGGTGAAACCGAGGCCGGAGCCCGCGCCATCCTCCAGCAATTCGCCAATCGCTGTTTCCGCCGCGCCGCGATTCCGGCGGAGATCGACCGCCTGTTTGGGATTTATAAATTAGGACGGGACCGGGGAGAAAATCACCCCGGCGCCCTGCGGATCGCCATGAAAGCCATCATGGTTTCTCCCTATTTTCTCTATCGCATGGAATGGCAGCCGGAGGCCAGCAACCCGGCCAAGGTGGTGGAGATTGACGAATTTGCCCTCGCCAGCCGGTTGTCCTACTGGCTGTGGAGCAGCACCCCGGATGATGAGCTGCTCTCACTGGCCTTCCGGAAAGAGCTGCGCCCCAATTTGGCTGCTCAGGTGCTCCGCTTGTTGCAGGATCCCAAGGCCCGGGCTTTGTCGGAAAATTTTGCCGGACAATGGCTGGAACTGCGGACCCTGAAGGTGGTCTCGCCCGACAAGGAACGTTTTCCGGAATTCAGTCCGGAACTGGCCAAGGCCATGCTTCAGGAAACGGAGGAGTTATTCCATTTCATCGTCCAAAGTAACCGCAGTGTGACGGAGTTACTGTCCGCCGACTACACTTTCGTCAACGAGCGGCTCGCCAAATACTACGGGATCTCCAATATCACCGGGGACGAGTTCCGCAAAATCGACCTGGATCCCAAGTCCAACCGCCGGGGGGTCCTCACGCATGCCAGCGTGCTGACCGTCACCAGTGATCCTACCCGCACCTCCCCGGTGAAACGGGGTAAATGGGTTCTGGAAAACATCCTGGGTATTTCGCCACCACCGCCACCACCCAACGTCCCCGCCCTCGAAAGCGGCGCCCAGGCTGAGCTCACCGGAAGCGTCCGCCAGCGCCTTGAAGCCCATCGCAGCAAACCCGGCTGCGCCTCTTGCCATGCTTTGATGGACCCCATCGGTTTTGGGCTCGAAAATTTCAACGCCATCGGACAGTGGCGCGACAAGGATGGCAGCTTTCCCGTCGATTCCGCAGGAGTCCTTACCACCGGTCAAAAGTTCAACAACGCCAACGAACTATCGCAGATTCTGCTGACGGACCGCCGCGACACCTTCCTCCACGCCCTCGTCAACAAAATGCTGACCTACGCCCTAGGCCGCGGCACCGAAGCCTACGACCGTCCCGCCGTAGAAGCCATCCTGTCCCGCATGGCCAAGGAGAACTATTCCTTCCAAAGCCTGATTCTAGGCATCAGCGAAAGCCTCCCCTTCCAAAAACGCCGGGGCGACGTTCCTCATTGATTTTGCAGGGCCGGGCTTGGCGGCCGATCGCTGACACTCGACTCACCTTTATTTCAAGTGAGCACGCCCCTTGGCATGGCCTCGGGAAGTTTCTACGAGTAATACCGTGCGTCCTTCGGGAAATATCCCGGGGCGCCAGCAGTCATCGCCATTACGCTGAGCGTTTTGACCGCCGTGATGGCATCAGGATTTTAACCAAACACGTCGGGCGAAACGGGTACCGACAGTATCCGCGACCGGTTCTTTTTAAGATCCCGGGCCCAAATTGGAAGCTATTCTGAATAAGGGCAGAGTCTTAGCAGTCCATCAGATCGATTCCCACGTCGAATCCCACTCCTGGTTGGACGGCGACTTGTCGACAGCTAGACGCAAAACAAGGTCTGGTGATTGGGTGCTGGATTCTAATTCTTATGGCGTGTTGTTGGGGGGAATATCGTTCTCCGCTACGACTGATTCTTCTGCATAAAAAAGGGCAGCAACTTTCGTTGCTGCCCTTTGCAGAGATTTCAGATGCTAATCCTAGCGGCGACGGCGCAGGCCAAGGGCAAGGGATCCCACGAGGAGAACCATTGAAGTAGGCTCAGGAACGGCAACCAACTGTAGGGTATCCGCACCGGTTGCATTGTTGATTTCTGTTCCGACAACTGTCGCAAAATTCGTCAAAAGGCCGGTTGGGGCATTGGTGGTAACCAAAGCTGATGTTACATCAGCAGGGAAAACCCAAGTTCCAGCAGTACTTGTAGCATCCAACGTCATAAGACCAAATTGGGTGCTTAGGGCAGCAGTCGCAGCATTCATCACCACTGCATAAATGTTTCTGCCATTGAACTCGCTTGCAGCGGGTCCGGTGGAAAAATCATTTTTCGTCAGACTAGCAGTAATGAGGCCAGAAGCAGGAGCCGTAGCTTGACCGAATTGATTAAACGCTTGTGTTTGGAGTAAAGACTGAAGATCCGTGGCTGTAGGGGCAACTGGATTCACGTCAAACGATCCAACCAGAATCGTAAAGCTGCTCAACAG
>CAIZWU010000312.1 GCA_903936775.1 uncultured bacterium
ATGGAACCCATGCTTGAACTTTGCGGCCTGCTGATGAGCGGCCTCGCCCTTCTGCATCTCATTTCCCCAACGTATTTCCATTGGAAGGAGGAATTGGCGCGGATCAGTCTGATCAACCGCCAGATAATGTTCGTCCACACCTTCTTCTTCGCCCTGACGTTTTTCCTGATGGGCCTGCGGTGCGTCACCTCGGCAGACCACCTCAGCAGACCACCTCGGCAGACCACCTCAGCAGCACCCCGCGGGGAAACGGATTCCCCTCGGGTTCGGTGTGTTCGGGGCCATCCGGCTGGTGATTCAATGCGTTGTTGATTACTCCCCCGAACTCTGGAGGGGCAAGCGGCTGGAGACCACCGTTCAAGTGTTATCCCTCCTCAGCCGGGTCACTCTGACAACCGTATTCCTCAGGACCACCCTGGGCTGAAAGAGTGCCCCCCGCGGCAACTCCCTTATGAGCAGGTCAACTGTACGGTGCCCCGACTAAGAGTCCAGGCGCCCCCAATCAGGTATTTGCTATTGCTGCGATCCTGGTCAGGATAATTCGGAAAAATGTTTTTCAGAATGAGTTTGCAGGATCAATGCCTTCCTGATTAAGCTATGGCTCTATTACCATCCTGGCTCCACCACCATCAACGTCCATTATTTATGATCCGCTCTTCACTTTTGGCCCTTCTGCTTTGCGCCGTGCCAGCCATCCAGGCTGACACCAAAAAACCCGCCGATCCTGCCAAGGCCCCGAAAACCGAAAAAACCACTCCGGCACCCGACAAAAAAACTCCGGCCAAGGAAAAGCCGGCGGCCAAACCCGCCGCTCCAGCCTCCGGGGTCGATCCCGCCGATCAGGCGCTGCTGGATCACGCCAACGAGGAACTCAAAAAGTTGACGCCGGCCCACACCACCAACCTCCTCAAACTGGCCAACGAGGGGACTCCAGACGATTTGCAGACTATCCCTGGGGTTGGTGAAATCAGAGCGGCGGCCCTTAATAAGGCCCGTCCCTTCAAAACAGCGGATCAACTCATCATGGTCGATGGCATTGGTGAAGTCACCTTCGACGGAATCGTCAAATGGGTGAAGGACGGCATGCCCAAAGACGAACCTGCTCCCACCAAACCGGCGGTAAAACCAGCAGCAAAACCTGAAACCAAGCCAGCCGTAAAACCTCTGGCAAAGCCTGAAGCCAAACCAGCGGTAAATCCCGGAGCCAAGCCGCCCACAAAACCAGCGGCCGTCAAAAAAGACTAGCGGGCGGCACCCATCGCACGCCTCCCGACGGGAGGCGTCCAAGTTTCCATCACAGCCCCTTGGCCCGCTCCACAGCACGGAGCGCGGCGGCGGCTTTGTTGACCGTTTCGATGTATTCGCTCTCAGGTATGGAGTCGGCAACCACGCCGGCTCCCGCCTGGGCATAGGCTTGGCCATCCTTCAGGACGACCGTCCGGAGAGCGATGCAGGAGTCGTGGTTGCCATCGAACCCAAAATAACCCACCGCGCCGGCATAAGCACAGCGCTTGCTCTTCTCGACCTCGGCAATGACTTGCATAGCCCGGACCTTGGGCGACCCGCTAACCGTTCCGGCCGGGAAAGTGGCACGCATTACATCGTAGCTGCTGCGGCCTCCGGCGAGACGGCCGGTGACATTGCTGACGATGTGCATGACGTGACTATAGCGCTCAATCACCATCTGGTCGGTGACTTTGACGCTACCGAATTCGGAGACACGGCCGACGTCGTTCCTGGCCAAATCCATCAGCATGATGTGTTCGGCCCGCTCTTTTTCGTCGGCCAGCAGTTCGGCGGCGAGCGCATCGTCTTCGGCAGGGGTGGCCCCGCGCGGGCGGGTGCCGGCGATGGGACGGATGTCGACCTTGCCATCCATGCAACGCACATGGACTTCGGGGCTGCTGCCCACGAGGGAGAAGCCGCCGAATTCCAAACAGAACATGTAGGGGGAAGGATTCACATGCCGCAACGCCCGGTAGAGCTCGACCGGGCGGCCGGTATACGCCACGGAAAACCGCTGGCTGGGCACCACCTGGAAGATGTCGCCCGCTTTGATATACTCCTGCGCGGCGGTGACCATCCCTAGGTATTCCTCACGCGTGGTATTGCTGACCGGTGCGGTGGTAACAGCTACCGGAGCCGCGGCCATCGGCTTGACATGGAGGGGCTGGGAGAGTTTTTCAATCAACTCCGCGATGCGTTGCCCGGCCCAGGCATAAGCGGCAGCTGGATCAGGATGATCATCAAGGCAGACATTTGCCACCACCTGGAGGAGGCGGTAGCGGTGATCGAAAATCACGAGCGTGTCCGCGATCATGAAAATCATATCCGGAAGCCCGAGCTCATCGGCGGCGGGCGGCGGGGAAACCGTGGGTTCAAACCACCGCACCATATCGTAGCCGAGATAACCCACCGCCCCGCCGGAGAAGAGGGGCAGGCTTTTAACGGCGACCGGCCGGTAGGCGGCCATGAAGTCCTCGACTTCCTGCAGCGGATCGGTCTTGGTATCGTACCAGCGCACCCGGCCATCGGCGGTACGCACTTCCATGACCGGTCCCCGGGCGGTCAGGATGGCGCGGGGATTGGCTCCCATGAAGGAATAACGGCCTGAAAAACCGGAAGATTCGGCGGACTCCAGCAGAAAACGCGGCGTGCTGTCCCCGATTTTTTCAAAGGCCGAGAGCGGCGTTTCGTAATCCGCGGTCAACTCCGCATGCACGGGAATGAGGTTGCCCTGGGCGGTAAGCGTCAGGAATTCATCGTAGGATGGGAGCAGCGGAACGGACATGGGAAAGGAGGTTCATCATCCCTTGGCCGGCCCGCCTTGCAATCGGAAAGCCCCTGTCACACATCCCGGGAGAGCAGGCTGCTGCTGCCTCTTTTGCCTTTTTTGACGGGCTCGGGTTCTTCATCACGGGTGAAGAGGGAGCGGACGTCATCAAGGGCGAGATTGCTCGCGAAGCTTTCCTCGCCGAGCACCCCGGTAACGAGGGCCTGCTTTTGATATTGCAGGCGGCGGATTTTTTCCTCGACCGTATTGGCGGAGAGGAGGCGGTAGGCAATAACTGGATTGGTCTGGCCGATCCGGTGTGTCCGGTCAATCGCCTGGCTTTCCACGGCAGGATTCCACCACGGGTCATACATGATAACGTAGCTGGCGGCCGTGAGGTTCAAGCCGCTTCCCCCCGCCTTGAGGCTGAGGAGGAAGACCAACGGTTCCTTGCTGGTCTGGAATTCCTGGACGACCGACTGCCGGTCCTTGGTCTGACCGGTCAGCATGACATACGGGCGGTCCTCGGCATTGAGACGGGCCTTGATGATGTCGAGCATGGAGGTGAACTGCGAGAAGACCAGCACCTTGTGGCCGGCTTCCTTCAACTGATCCAGCAGGTAGAAAAGCGCCGTCAGTTTGGCGCTCGGAGTCTCGAGATATTTGTCATCGATCAGACCCGGATGACAACAGATCTGCCGCAGACGCATCAGGCCCTGAAGAATCACAAAACTGTTTTTGCGGAGCGCGGCGTCGTTATCCAATCCCAGCAGAATGCGCTGCATGCGCTGCATCTCGGCATTGTAGAGCTCCTCCTGCACTTCCTCGAGGGTGGAATACATGTCCTCTTCGGTCCGGCTGGGCAGATCGAGAGCGACCTGTCCCTTGGTCCGCCGCAGCAGGAAGGGACGCAATCTGGCCCCCAGCCTGATCTGCGCTCCGGTGTCCTTGCGGCGGTCGAAGCGGTCCTTGAAGTATTTGCGGTTCCCCAGCACTCCCGGCATCGCAAAAGCCATCAGGCTCCAAACATCGAGGAGCCGGTTCTCAATGGGCGTGCCGCTGAGCACCAGCCGGTGGTCCGAGGTCAATTCGCGCGCGGCGCGGGCGGCCATACTGTCCGGATTCTTGATCTGCTGTCCTTCATCCAGGACCACAGTCAGCCAGGAAATAGCTTTCAATTTGTCTCCATTGACCCGGAGTTGGCTATAGTTCAGCACCAGCAGATCCACCTCTGTGCCCAGTTTCTCCGTATCCAATTCCGTTTTCTCACGGACGACCTGCACCCGCAGGGAAGGGGCAAATTTCACGACCTCACCGGCCCAGACGTCGAGCACGGATTTCGGCGCGACCACCAGCACCGGGGCCACCGTCCTTGGAATGCCGCCCTTGGCGTCGGCGAGGGCCGCGGCTTCGGCGCGTTCCCGCAGCCAGAGAATCCAGCAGATACTTTGCGCCGTTTTACCGAGACCCATGTCATCGGCGAGGATGCCGCCAAAGTTATTGGTTGCGAGATAGGCCAGGTAATGGAAACCCTCGATCTGATAGGGACGCAATTCCAACTGGAAACCTGCCGGCACCGGCGGACGGATCTGCAATTTCAGCCGCGTCGCGCGGTCACAGACCCGGTTCCAGGCCTCGGGATCAAAAATCTCCTTGGCTCCCGGTTCGGCCAATTGCAGCACGTGCATGCGGTGGGTTTCCCCTGACAGATCATAGACATCCAGTCCGAGGTGGTTCACGGCCGCTTCCTGTTCTTCCGAAAGCGTCATCTCCAGCCTGAGCCATCCCCCGTCCGGCATCCGCACAAAGCCGCCCCGGGCTTCCACCAGATCACGGATCTGCTGGCGGGTCAGGTCCATGCCCTCCACTTCCACCAGCACCTTGAGATCAAACCAGTCGATCTCCCCGGCTTCGGTGATTTCAAATTTCACGGAGGCCTTCACCGGGTCGGCCCGCAGAGTTTTCAAATCTCCATCCAACTCGACCGAAACCGACGGCGGCAGGCGGCCCAGCCATTTCACAAATTTGTCAGGAAATGTCTTGTTCAGCCGGGCCTTGAAGAACTTGCCGGAGGCATCCCAGCTCAGCCCAAGATCAGCCAATTGTTCCGGGACGGTGTAAAGCGCCCGGCGGTCGAACCACGGCAGCCTTCCATCCTCAAAACGGCGGCTCTCCTCCAGACGCCACGTTTCTTTTTCCAGCACCTCGCGGCGGAAGCAGTCGTCATCGGTCGCCGAGACTTCCGCCTGGATCTGCTCAGCATCCGCAGAAGGCCCCTTCTTACTCAGCTTCATCTCCAGCAGCGGCTTCAGCACGGCCTCGACTGCACGGGCCTTGAGCGCGGGCGGCAGCGTCACATCAAGGCGCCGCAGGAAGTCCACCCCGGTTTCGCTTTCCACCACCTCAGCCGGCAGTTCGTAGCGGGGCATGGCCTCACCACTATCCATCCACGGACGAGGTCCGGTGAAAACAGCTTCGTCGGAAAGATACAGATCCACCGCCCCTGGCAGCACGGCCAATCCGTAGGGCACCGCCTCACCATCGGCCATCATCAATTGCAGGCCATAACTGCGCTCCGCCGCTTCGGCCGCGCCTTCCGCGGGATCGGTGCATTCCCAGTGGAGGGGCTCGGGAACATGGAAGAAAGGCTGCTCATCAAGCGTCACCAGACGGTCCGACAGGGCCGGTTGACGCAGCAGTTGCCCCATGAACGCCCGGGCCCTGGCATCATCAAGCTTTAGAGTGGCAGCCGGCGCTTCCCCGGTGCCCCAATAACCACACCACTGGCTGAAGAGCGACTCCGAAACCCCATCCAACAATAAACTCCCCTGCCCCAGGGCCTGCCGCAGTTTACCCGTTTCCACCTCGCCGTTCACGGTTTCAAAACTTCCCGTGCCCGGCCCACGCTGTTGCAGCTTCGCTTCCCGCGTGGTTACCAGCAGCCGCAGTTCCAGGGCCCTCGGCGGCAATACCGGTGCCGTGATCACCCGGTCCACCCGTGCCTGCCATGAAGCCATTTCGCGCTCCCGTTCCCAGGCCCGCATCTGCTCCTTGGTCTGCTCTTTCTGGGTGATGACTTCCATGAAGGCGGGATATGGCAGCTTCTTGCGGTCGAACGCCGTCGCGATGTAATTCCAGAATTGGATGATATCCTTCGGTGGTTCCGGCCACAACGTCACGGGATCATAACTCTCCACCGGCCACTTCGGATTCAGCCGCACCAGATCGGTGTCATAGAGCGATTGCTCCATTTCATAACGCTTGTAGCGCTTCTCCAGCTTCTCCACGTAAAGGTCCTCCATCGGCAGCAAGCCCCGTCCCAGTTTTTCCTCAATCACTTCCAGCAGCGAGGCATCCCCCACTTCATTCGGAGAATCAGGGAGCGATTCGCCCCGGGCCACCCGCTCCAGCATCACGGCGGCAATGGCGGCCGGGTGCTGCTGCTCCGGGCCACTCAGTTCCCACTCCCAGCCCAGCACGCTCCGTTTCAGCATCACGCGGTAGACATCCCCGCTTTCCTCCACCCGGGCCCGGATAAAGGCCTGTCCGCCGAAAATCTGTTTGACCGCACCGGCACTGCGCAGCCGTTCAGCCTCGGCAATAATGGGTTCTGAAAAGCGGGAGAGAAATGCCTGCGTGATGCGATCGGGTTCCATGGAATCGGTGGGGGGAATCTGAAAAGGGGCCGGATTGGCAGCACGCAAGCTATCATGCCATTCTGCCGTCGCGCAATTAGTAATGCGCTCAGGCTTTCACCCGGCTGACGGCCCGCCCCCTTGACGGAATCTCCCCGGCAAGGGCAAATCATCAGGGCACCAGATACTTGAACCGGAAGAATGTTTTCGCTCCCAGGGTGCTGAGCGGGGCACTCCAGTCATGCCGCACCGTGTAGCCTGTTCCATCAGGGGTCGCGGTGGAAGTCAGCGCCGTCCATCCCTGGCCATCACTGCTCTTCTCCAACCGGGTCGTGAGCAGGTCCGCCTGAGGATTGTAGGGATAACGCAACCTGACCTGGGGCACGCCCTGAGCCAGGTAAATTTCCGGCTCCAGCGCGGCGCGGTGCGCCCCATCGGCCGGCCGGGTGCCATGAATGAATTCCCCGGCATTGGACAGACCGTCCCCATCGGAATCAGCCCATGAAGCCGTGGTGCCTTCGCTCAATCCAAATGAGGTTGCCCAAGCATAATACCCCATCGCACTGGCGCCCGGACGGGCTCCACTGGAACGGATCATCGCCCCCGCATCTCCCACCGCAATCAGCATCCGTCCATTCCAGGCCAGAGCGTTCAGCGCCTGGGCGGTAGCCGGGGCCCGGGCCGTCCACACCGTGCCATCAGGACTGGTCAGCAAAGTGCCGCCCGCCCCTGCCACCACATAGCCGGAACCATCGCTGACGACGGCATTCAATGCGCTGGCAGTCACGGTCTGGGGCGCCGACCAATCCAGCCCACGGTTGCTGCTCCGGCGGACCTTGCCGTCGCTGCTGGTCACGACCCATTGGGAACCGTTGCTGGCCACATCCGTGAAACCGGACCCCACCAAAGTCAGGCGGGGAGTCCAAGTGATGGCATCCACACTGGTGGACAGGTTGATATCCCCCGTCCCGCAAAGGGTGCCTTCCAGCCAACGGATCGTCAGCAATCCCCCGGCATTGTTGGAATAACTTTGCCAGGTCACCCCATCGGCACTGGAACGCAGGGCTCCGTCCGCCACCGCCAGGAAAGCGCTCCCACTCCAGGTGACGTGCCGCAGAAAGGCTGTGAAACCACTGGGCCGCAGCGTCCACGCCACCCCATCCGGACTGGAAAGAATCGCTCCGCCAGAGCCTACCGCGACCACCATGGAACCATTCCCGGCCACCGATTCCAAACGCTCAGTGGTGCCGGAAGTGCGTCTTTCCCACAGGATACCATCAGGACTCGTCAGAATAACCCCCGCATCCCCCACCGCGACAAATTGGGAACCGGTCCAGATCACCGCCCGCAGATGACTGCTGACAATTGGCGCCACCAGGGTCCATACGGCTCCAGCAGCGGTCGTATCCACGGTGACCACGGCCACATTGGAATCGGTAATGCCCTGAGCATTGTTCAGGCGCACCCAGTAGGAAGTGGTGACCATCGGCGAAATCCGCAGGGTATCGCCCGTGGCATCAGGTATCGGAAGGCTGGTATTGCCCGCCACACCGGCATACCACTGATAACTTACGGAGGGAGCGGCAGTAACCACGGTCAGCACCGCTTCCCCACCCGGCTGGACTGCGGCACCCACCGGTTGTTGGCTGATGGCTGGACCAGCCGCAGACTGCGTGATGGTGAGAACCGCCGCCGCAAGGCCGGGGGAACTGAAAGTGATCGTGGCAGAGCGGGCCGTGGCGAGCGGATTGGCCGCCACCTGATATTCAAAGGCCTGGTCATTGCTCTGACTGGCGGCTTCCCCGGGCGCCGTGATCCACGGCTGACTGATGCTCCAGCTCCAGACCGCATTGGAGGAAACGGCTATCGACTGGGTCGCTCCCGTCGCCGGGGCCTGACTGGAGGTGGCAGGCAAGGTGAGATAGGGGGCACTGGCCAGCGCACTGACCACACTGTAAGCCCCGGTGTCACCGGACACGTATGGCCGCACTTTCACATAATAAGTGCCCGCGGTCACGGGCCAGGTGATGAGGAAGTTGGAATCAACATCATCATCATCGACCGCCAGTTCGGTGCCCGCGGAATCCATCAGGAAACCCTCGGTATCCAGATTCCCGGTGGTCCGCACGGACAAGGTCGCACTCCCCGGAACCACGATCCTGAAATAGTCCTCATCCCCCTGGGCTTCGATGATGCCCGGAGTGGTGGACTGCGGCTGGATCAGCGTGGCGGTGGCCAGGCTGTTGCCATGGTCATCCACCACCGCGGTCCCTTGGTTGATGGTGTGCGTTGAAGTCACCGCCCCGGAAGTCAGGGTGATCACCGCACTGCGGGAGGTCGCTGCGGTCTGGGGCAGAACATTGTAGGTGAAGCTTTGGGGGCCGTTTTGATTGGTTAGTTCCGAGGTGGTGACCCACGCCGCATTGGAACTCCAGGACCACGTGCTGTTGCTGTTGACACTGAAATCATAAGTTCCTCCCGAACCGGAAACCGCACGGGTGGCCGGGGTAATGGCCAAAGTGATGGTGGAAGAAAAATTGGTGGTGAGGGTGTAGGCTCCCGTCAGGTTGTCCACATAGTTCTGGATCGCAATATAGTAGGCCCCGGCAGTGACCGGATAGCTGATGCGGAAGTTCGAGTCCACCCCGCTGTCATCATCCTGGGCCAGCGTCTGCCCACTGCTGTTGAGGAGGAATCCATAGGTATCGGTGGTTCCGGTGGTCTGCATGGTCAGAGCCCCGCTACCGGTGACGTTGACCCTGAAATAATCGACATCGCGGGCATAATTGATCGTCCCTGCCAAACTCCCGTTCGGGGCGATCACTGTCGCATTGGCGGTATTGTTGGCATAATCATCGATCAGCACCCCGGCCTGCAGGATCGTGTAGACCGCCGTCAGGGAGCCCTGGGTCAGGGTAATCTTATATTCCCTCACCAGTGAGCCCGAATTGGCGCTCAACGTATAGCTGAACGTCTGGATACCGGTCTGGGTTGCGGGCTCGCTGCTGGCCACCGCCGCCGCGCTGCGCTGCCAGCGCCACGAGCCACTGGCGTTGACATTGAAACTGAACGAACCACCGGCGGCAGGCGCATTGAAGGTGGTGGGACTGACTCCGAGATAAACCGTCGGGGCGGTGCCTCCGAATTTCACATTCATGGAAGCACCCGGGGCACTGGTGACCTCCATGCGGATGCTGGAAGGGTTGCCATCCCACCAGTCGGCATCCGGATTGGTGTCATTGGTGAGGAACGGATTGCTGCTGTCGAAAAAGTCAAAAGCATCCCCCCGGTTGTTGCCAAACTCCAGATCGAACTTGCCATCAGCCTGCTCCAGCGAAACCTCGTAGTGGCTGGAAGAGGACATCTGCTGGTTGTCATTGCCATTGACGGTCTCGTCCACGTGCCAGGCAATGATGCCCCGGTCCAGCGCCCCGGTGGTCCACTTGTCTCCGGTGCCACGGTTTTCGAAGAGAAAATACTCGGCCGCTTTACCGGGTTTCCGGATCCGGTAGCCCACATTGCCGGTCGAGGGCAGAGCGGCATCAAGGAGCGATCCCGGAGTCAGATCCGTGATGTTCCCCCAACCGGAAATCCCCTTCAGGTAGAGATTGATCGGTGCGGGCGTGCGGCCTCCATTCTGATAGTTGCCCGAACCCATCAGGCAATGCTGGCCAATGCCTTCGGAATCGCCATTGGAGGGGTCAGTGTCATAGAGATCGGGGTAGTCCAACAGCAGGTGGCCCAGCTCATGGATAAAGGTTCCAATGACCGGACTGGTATTGGCCTGATTGGTGATCTGATACCGCTGGATATAACGGGGGGCGCCGGCGGTGCCGACATTGATCCCCGAGGCCAAGGTCCAGGCGTGCGGCCAAAGCCCCTTGGCCCAGTTGCCGGAATCAGGCCCCGCAAAGAGCAGGCTGGTGGCGAGCACCCGGTTGCTTGCGTCCACACTCAAGCCTGAAAAATTGAAGCCATCGCCTTTCAGTTTATTGATGGCATCAGTCACCAGCAAACGTCCTGCCTGTCCAGAGTCAGGCCGCACCGTCTGATTGGTGGGGTAGTCCGAATAGTTATAATAACTCCGGGGACGGGGCATGGTCACCACTGCGGTGACCACCTGGGTCAACGTGAGTGCTCCGTTCGATTGATCATGGAAGTAATCTTTGACGGAACCGGTATTTCCATCGTCCGTATAGCCCGTTTCATTGGACCATCGTTCCATTTTGGTCCGGTTGGTGGGGAAATTGACAGCGTCCGGGGCAGGCGTGGACGGATCATCCGGGAATTGGACCAGAATCGTCAAACCGGCCTGAGCCCCCACCAGTGGGGCGGCCTGGATTTCGCCATCCGCGGGCTGCACGGAACTCTCCTGTTTGGATTGACTGGCTTGGCGCACTCTTGTCTGCCATTTCGCGGCCCGGTCCGGGGCATATTCATCAACCATGGCGCGGCGCTTGGCTTGGATTTTTACCGGATCGTCTGACAGCTGAGGAAGCAGGCCTGGTGGCACTTTTTGATCGGCTGCCACTCCGGTCGAGACCAAACTCACCCCATCCGGGCCTTTCTCCGCGTAAAACCAAGTCTGGGAGGCATCATCAAAAATAACAGTGTAACCCGCCTCCGTGGTGGTCCGCCCATAAAATTCATCACCGAAAACCTTGAGAGCCAGCTCCCTGCCCTCCGGTTGGCGCCATACCGTGGACAATCCCTCGGGAGGATAGGGGGCCGCATTCGCCAGAAGCATCGCGGCCAGCCAACAGGCCACCACAGGGATGAGCCGTCGCCATGAACCAGACAGTTTTAACGGGGGGAACGTTTTCATAAAACAGAACCGGAAGCCCCTCATCATTCAGGTAACCCAGGTTGGATCAGTAACTACACTACAGCCAGAATCTGCATAGCAGATTTTTCCAGAATTTCCAGGAGGAAGCCCCCCGCCACTTCGTGATTCAGTGAATCCGGAACCGGACTTTCACCCGGGGGTCTTTCCACAGATCATCCGGACTGATACTGCGGTTGTTGTAGGGAAATTCGATTCCGGCTTTATGGAAGGCCTCATAAACCAGCTCGGAGCAAATGTATTTCCGGTCCCGTGACTTGCGTCCGATGCCGAAGGCAATGCGCACCGCAATCCGCAGGATCTCCCAGTTATCGTAGGGTTTGGTCAATTGATCCATGCCGAAACTGACGGCCTGTTTCAGGGCTTCCGGTGAAGCCCCAGGCTCCAACTCCGCCACAAACATCCGGCCCCGGTAGGGTTTCCGCCGGCCGTGATAGTCCCTCAAGTATTTGGACAAGGGGGCGATGCGCACTCCAATCATGGTTTCGCTTTCCAGAATGAAAATGCGGTCCAGATAATCATCCCGGTAGATCATGCCCACATGGCTCCAGACCGATCGGGTGAAACGGCGGATCAGTTTGCTGAAGAAGTAGGTGCCGGAGCAAAAGACCAAGTCCCCCGTACGGAGACTGCTCCGGATTTCCTCGTAGGACACCGGTGGGCGGCTGGAAAGCTCCGGAATGGTCAGCGGTTCGGCCATGGTTTTAGTCGGGTGAAATCTGCCACGGATGGAGGAGTGCTCCTCCCTCAGGGAATCCGGTGACCGCGCGCCGCTTCCCATAGTCCATACCAATCCTCTTGGGAAAGCACCCATTGCGGCGCTCCGGCAGCGGCCCGCACCCTCGCCGCTTTTGCCGTTCCCAGCACCGGCACCGGATGGGATGGATGGGCCATGATCCAGGCCAACACCAGTTGATCGATACTGGCCCCGCCGTATCGGGCTGACATTTCTGCACAGGCCACCCGCAGTCGCCCGGCCGCCGCATCCTCCGTGTCAAAAATCCGCCCGCCCGCCATCGGGGACCACGCCATGGGACGCACCCGTTTTTCCTGACACTGGTCAAAAACCCCATCCATGATCGGCTCCATGTGAAAGGGATTGAACTCCACCTGATTGGTGACCAACGGCTGGTCCATCCGGCTGCTGAGCGCCGCGAATTGACTGGCCGTGTAATTGGAAACCCCGGCACTGCGGATCTTGCCTTCCTGCACCAACTGATTCAACCCGGCCGCGGTTTCATCAATGGAGGCGATCCAGTCCGGGCGGTGTACCAGAAAACAGTCCAGAGCCTCAACCCCCAGCAACCGCAGGGACTTTTCCGCGCTCTTCACCAACCGGGCCGCCGAAGCATGGTAGTGGGCAAATTTCCGGTCCGGGTGAAAGGCATTCGGCACATAAATCCCCGCTTTGGTGATAATCTCCATGCGGGCCTTCACCCCTGGATCCAAGGCCAAGGCAGCTCCCACCAATTCCTCCACCCGGTAGCCCCCGTAGATTTCCGCGGTATCGATGGTGGTGATGCCACAATCGAGACAGACCTTGAGCAGTTCCAGCAATGCCCCCGGCGTGGCCGTCAGCGGATCGTCCAATAGCCGCCACGTGCCGAAAGCGAGAGCTGAAAATTCCGGCGAGGTCTGGTGCAGTTTGATGCGGTTCATGCCGCCCAGCATAGCGGGATTTCGCCGCTGTCACGGGACAAATTCACCTCCCGGTAGCGGAAAATCCAGGATCGTCCTGCAAAAACCTGCCGAGGTGCTCCCGCTGAAACCGCTCCGGGTCCCAACGTTCCGCCAGAATGTCAGGATCATCCGGCAGCGCGGCACGATAAACCCATGCGCGGGTTGCCGCCCCGTGGCCCACGGAAACAGCCACCATGATCCGCTCATAAAAATGCCCTTCAAACGCATCCAGCCGGGCCACCGCCTCAGGGCTGACGTCCGCATACAACACGCCCTCCGTGCTCTCCCCCGCCGTCTTCACCAAGGCCGGATAGGTTTGCCCGCGGATCCGCCGCGCCGCGTGGTCCGCCAGCGATGCCGGTTGCCCTGCCCCACACAATCCGGTGACGCGTTCCCACACTTCGGGAAACATCAGGGAACCGTAGGTGAAAAGATTCATATCAGGAAAACCAGCGCGGCATTCAAAGACCAGCCGAAGCCACCGGCCCGGGGTTAATATCCACCTTCGCCCCCTTGCCCACCGTATCGTAAAGCCAAGCCACATCCACCGAGCGCATCCTGACACAACCGTAGCTGGCCGGAGTACCCAGGGTGTGTTCCTCCGGCGTCCCATGGATGTAAATGTAGCGCGAATAGGTGTTTTGATTGTGGGTTTCGAGGCCCTTCAACCACAGAATGCGGGTCACGATGGGATCGCGCCCCGGCGCATTCACCGGCACGATCTCGCCGGTGGGCCGGCGGCTCTTGAACTTCATGCCCAAAGGCTGCCCTCCCCCAATCTTCTTCGCCACCGCATGACGCCCCAGCGGCGTGAAATTGGTCTTCCCGGAACTGCCGAGACCGAACTTGGAGGTGCTCACCGGAAACTGCGCCAGAGGTTTGCCCTGATCCAGCACCACCATGCGCTGCTCCGCCACACTGACCACCACCCGGTGCCGGGTATCTGCACAGGAACTGAATAAAAAAGCCGCCATCGCCGCGCACATTGAGGTGGACCCCGAAAACCGGGCCACTGGCTAAGCTATGATTGGGCTGGACCTGGGCGCAGGAAACCGCGAACCAATCACAGACCCAATGAAAGCCAAACGAAAGAGACATGATGCAGGATTTAAAGCCCGTGTGGCGC
>CAIZWU010000313.1 GCA_903936775.1 uncultured bacterium
GTGGCATCGGCGTCAACCATGGCTCAATCCTGCTTGGCAATCTCTTTGATCCAGGAGAACCGCTGCCCCATGGAAAGCGCCGCCTTGACGCGTTCCTCAATCGTCATCCGGCTGACCCGCTCGATCTCCGCCCGCAGGGACGCATCCGCGCAGGCACTGCGCCGGGGGCGGTGTTGCTTTGGACAGGGATGCGGCAAGCCGGTAAACTGAAAGCGACCACGGATTGCGTGCCATATTATCCCTTCAGCCGGAACGTATGGAGCACCAAAGAGACCACTGGGCGAATACTGTTGAAATACAAAAATTCAATCAGTGTCATTCTGCAATTCCAAGAAAGCACTCCAACACTTCGCCACCGGTCCGTCAGCCTGCGGATAATCATCTTGCTTGAAATAAACAGTCCCGTAATCCTGGGGAAGTAAGGAGAGCCAGAAAATATTTCCCCCACTGTCACTCCCTACAATTAGACTTTTGGGCTGCGGACGCCTGTTCAACCAATATTCCAAGCGAGCGGCATTATAAACACCCTCCCCCGAACCATAGAGCACGCAGAGGTCAGTGTAGGATCCGTCATTAAGTTCGATCCCAAAATCTTCCCCATTGGACAACGATGCCCCATTCATCCTCTGCAAAAACTCGACGTAGTCTTGCGGCAAAGGAGCACCCAGAATATCCTCGACCTGCCTAATCCGATCACGGAGACCATCATCAGGCTGAAAAAGAGAAACTAGCTTCATATCGATGATGTGTGTTTCGATTCACGCCTGACTCAACAAACGCAGCGCCCCGCGCACCAGGCCGCTGCTGTCGGCGGCGGCTCCTTCCTCCAATAGTTTTTTAACGGCTTTCTGGGCTTCCACCTGTTTGTATCCGAGGTTGATGAGGGCCAGCACCGCATCGTTGAGCGCAGCCTGCTCGGGGGTTTGCGCGGCTTTGGCGGCGGGGCTTTCGCCGGCGTCCTTCCAAGCATCGGTGACCCCGACCTTGTCCTTCAGCTCGAAGATGATGCGCTCGGCGGTCTTTTTGCCGACGCCGCTGATTTTGGAGAGGGCGGTGACATCGCTGTTCACGACGTGGCGTTTGAAATCGCGCACCACCATGCCAGTCAGGATGGCCAGGCCCATCTTCGGCCCCACGCCGGTGACGCGGTTGAGGAGGAGGCGGAAGAGATCGCGCTCCTCGTCGGTGGCGAATCCATAAAGCATCTGGGCGTCCTCCCGCACCAGAAAATGCGTCAGAATCTTCACCTCCTGGCCCTCGGCCGGCATCCGGTCGTAGGTGCTCACGGGCACAAAGACTTCATAACCAATGCCCTGCACGTCCACCGTGAGACGGTCGGGAAGGCTCTCGGTCAGGATGCCACGGAGAAAGGTAATCATGCCGCCATGGTAAACGGCCGGCAGCCGATGCCAACGGAAAGTCCACCCGGCCGGGAACACAATATTTCTGGCACAGATCGGGGGACGGGATACGTTGCCAGCGGGGTGCGCCGCGACGGAGCACTTTTCCAATCCAACCAATCAACCAAATCCGATCATGGGCTTCCTCGACGACCTCTACCAGGAACACGGCCAGTCCGTGCAGGAACGCGTTTCCACCGAACTCGGCATCCCGGCCGACAAAGCCGCCCGCGCTTTGCCCACGGTAGCCCCCATCATCCTCGCCGGGCTGAGACGGGAAATGGATAACGGTGGCCCCGCCCACATCGAATCGAGGATCAATGACCTCAATAACAATGGCATCCCGGACGACGAGGAAGTCGGTGGTTTGCTGGGCGGCAAAGGCAAGGAAGCCTCCGCCCTGATGGCCAATCAACTTGGGATCTCCGGGGCCGCCGCGTCCAAACTGATCCCCATGCTGGCCCCGGTCATCATCGGCATGCTCATGAAAAAAGGCGGCGGCGCGGCAGGAGGCCAGGCCGGGGCGGGTGGAGCCGGCGGCGGACTCGGCGGCATGGCTGCCATCCTCGACCGAAATGGCGACGGCAGCATTCTCGATGACCTCAGCGGCCTGATTGCAAAAGGCGGGGTGGGCGACCTGCTCGCCACGGGCGGGGCCGGCAAAAGCGGCTGCCTCGGCTCCATCCTTGGCATGCTGATGGGTGGGAAGAAGTAGTTTCCAGCCACAAAGGGTGATTTAACCGCGGAGGACGAGGAAGGAAATAGAAACGGCAGTCTCGCATTCTTTGCGTCCTCTGCATCTAAGCGGCTTGAAAAACCGCCGTTCTTTAGTCCCCACCGCGGCCTCCCGTCACGCCGGGGCCAGAGCCCGGCTGCCCTTCAGTCCCAGGCTGGCGTAGATCTCCCGCGTGGCGCTGGACTGGTTGAGCGTGTAAAAATGGATGCCGGAGACGTTGTTATTGAGCAGATCCGCGCATTGCTCGGTGGCATAATGCAGGCCCACCCGGCGGACCGCTTCGGGGTCGCTGCCGGCGCGCTGCAGGGCTTTCAGGAGGCGGGCCGGGAACACCGAGCCGCCTGACAAATCAGCCATGCGCTTCATCCCGTTGGTGGTGGTGATGGGCATGATGCCCGCGATGATCGGCACGTGGATGCCCGCCAGGGCGCAGCGCTCGCGGAAGTCGTAGAAATCGTGATTGTCGAAGAACAACTGGGTGCAGATGTAATCCGCCCCGGCGTCCACCTTTGCTTTGAGATGGTCCATTTCCACGAGCCGGTTCGGCGTCAGGGGATGGCCTTCCGGGAAGCCGGCCACGCCGATACCGAAGCCGCGTTTGTCAGGATGTGCCCCACTGTCGTTGAAGCGTTTGATGAATTTCACGAGGTCCGCCGCATACTGGAAGGCGTCCTTGGATCGGTCGTAGCCTTCCAGGTTGCCGGGAGGATCGCCGCGCAACGCGAGGATATTGCTTACCCCGGCGGCGGCATAACGCTCCAGGATTTCCGCGATCTCCTTTTCCTGATGGCAGACGCAGGTCAGGTGAGGGATCGGATCGAGCGCCGTGGTTTTTTTCAGACGCACCACCAGGTCATGGGTCATTTCCCGGGTCCCGCCGCCCGCCCCATAGGTCACGCTGACAAAATTGGGCTGGTATGGTTCCAGCTGGGCGATGGTTTCGTATAGCCGCTCCACCGCCTCGGCGGTCTTGGGCGGGAAAAATTCGAAGGAAAGCGTGGTGGGCGTGGCAGCCAGGATATCGGAGATGTGCATGGGAAAATCGGACCGTGCGGACGACGCGAATTATCGCACGCAGCGGCGACTCCTCAAACCCTAATAATCGGACTGACGCCATCCGGCATCCGCCATCCGCCATCCGCCGGCCATGGGCCCGGGTGGCGGGGCCGGGGCAACAAAAAACCGGCGGCCCTGGAGGTCAGGAGCCGCCGGCTGATTGCTTCAGAAATTATTTCTTCTCGCGGTGCACGTCATGGCAGGCCTTGCAGTTGGCGGCGGCTTTCACCGCGGCGCCGGCATCGGCATCACCTTTTTCCAGCTTCTCGCCGGCGAGGACGAGGGCCGCGGTTTTCTCTTTCCAGGAGGCTTCATCCCCTTTGGAGGGTTTAGCAGGGCTGAGGGACTTCAGCGCCGCGAGCAGTTTGGTGGCTTCATCCTTGGACAACTCGCCCTTGGTGGCTTTTTTGATGTCGGAGGTGTCGCCCTTGAAGTGATCCTTCATCACCTGACCGATGAGAGATTCCTCTTTTTTATCGCCTTCCGCCACCGCCCTGAAGGCGAGGCCGGCACTGAGGGAAAGGGTGAGAGTAAGCAGGAGGGTCGTTTTATTCATAAGAGGGATGGTTTTGCGCGGATCAGCCGGAAGTTTCCCCTTCGTTTGAGCCGACGAGGGACAGCCATCTGATTTCCGCAGGCTTTGTGCCGGAAATCAGGGAATTTGTCCATCCATTCCTGCGGTGCAGGCTGCACCCCACCGGATGTCAGGACCCCTTTACGCCTGCCGCTGCAGGCGATGCCCCCGTTGTCGAGGGACCTCCGTGAAACCACTAAGAGCAAGGAAGTGGTCGGGGCGGCCAGATTCGAACTGACGACTTCTTGCTCCCAAAGCAAGCGCTCTACCAAGCTGAGCTACGCCCCGTCATGCCAATTTGGCAGAAGATCACTATGCCGCCCCAAAACGGGCACGCAACCGGAATTCCTGCTTCGTGAAAGATCGTTCCCCGGAAACCCGTCCCCGGTGTTCTATGATCCGCTTCCGTTCCCTTACTCTTCTCGTGTTCAGTCTGGTGCTGCCCGGCATGTCGTCCCTGGCGCAGGAGAAATACCAGGAACCCGATTATCCGGTGCCACCCGAGGCGGAGCTCCTGCCCGGCGTGCCCGAAGGCACCATCCAACGTTTTACCTTTACCAGCAAGGAAGGGGTCTTTCCCGGCACCATCCGCCGCTATTGGGTCTACGTTCCGAAGCAATATGAGGCCACCAAACCGGCCGCGCTGATGGTTTTCCAGGATGGACATTCCTATGTGGACCGCAAAGGGCAATTCCGGGCGCCCACGGTGATGGACAACCTGATTGCCAAAGGAGAGATGCCGGTGACCATCGGGGTCTTCATCAATCCCGGGGTTTTTGCCGACAGCCTGCCGGAAGGAGACGGCTGGAACCAGCCGAAGGGCCTGAAGAGCAACCGCTCGGTGGAATATGACACCCCAGGTCCCGCCTACGTGACTTTCCTCGAAAAGGAGCTGCTGCCGGAGGTTTCAAAAACCTGGCAGATCACCACGGACCCGGACCAACGGGCCATCTGCGGGATCAGCAGCGGCGGCATCTGCGCCTTCACCGCAGCCTGGGAACGGCCGGATCTTTTCCACAAGGTGATGAGCCATGTGGGCAGTTTCACGGATATCCGCGGCGGTTATATCTACCCGGCGCTGATCCGCAAAACGGAACCGGTCAAGCCCCTGCGGATCTTCCTCCAGGACGGGGCGAAGGATCTCGACAACAAATTCGGCAACTGGCCGCTCGCCAACCAGCAGATGGCGAACAGCCTCGCCTTCATGAAATACGATCACCAATTCGTCTTCTCCCAGGACAGCGCCCACAGCGGGAAGTTCGGGGGCTCAGTCCTGCCGGATTCCATGCGCTGGCTGTGGCGGAAATGATTCGACGTGCGGCGCCTGCCCTACCCTCCGGCTTCAAGCCTCAAAGACTTCGTGCAGATACGACAGGCTCAGGTCGGCGATGGTATCGGCGTCCGGAGTGTAATCGAAGACTTCCACGCTGACCCAGCGGTCGTAACCGGTGGCGCGCAGGGCTTCGACGATGGGTTCATACAGCACCGCTCCCTGGCCAGGGCCTTTCAGGTTGGGGTCGTTGGCGTGGAAATGGACCGTGTCCGCCATGCAGGCCCGGATGATGTCAGGAATCGGCGTGACCTCATCACTCATCGCTTTCACATCCAGATGCAGACGGCAGGCGGGATGGTCCACCAGCCGCAACAACTTGATGGTTTCCGCTGCCGTGGTGAGAAAATTCGTCTCCTTTCGCGCCAGCGGCTCCATCGCCAGCGTGACACCGAGCGGCCCCGCCGTTTCGGAAATGGTGCGCAGGACTTCGGCCGCGCGGGCCGCGGTCTCGTCCCAGGAAACCCCGTCTTCGAGATGGCGTTGTTTGGGACTACCCCAAACCATAATGCTACCTCCCATCGCCGCGCAGAGGCGGGCGAGGTGGCAGCCGAAAGCGGCCGTGCGGTCGCGTACGAATTTGTCGGCCGTGGTGAGGTGCATCCCTGGCGGCTGGACCAGCAGCCAGTGCAGGCCCACCACTTCCAGGCCATGCTTCCGGGTGACCTTGCCAATCTCCTCCGCGTCGGCTTCTGTCAGGTCGGCGGGGTTCGGGTTCAGGGTGAAAGGAGCGATTTCCACCCCGTCGTAGCCGTGGGCGGCGATGTGCTCACAGACGAGATCATGGGTCCACTCGGGACCCTGCCAGGTTTCGTTGCAGATGGAAAATTTCATGGAGGAGATGGTAGGAAAAGTTCATACCATGGCGGCGGAGCCAGTAGGGAGCAACCGCCGGGAAGCCTGGGGATTCCGGTTGCGTTCCGGCACCCGTCCGGGAGTTTCAAGGTCCCATTTTCCGCTCCTCCGACTTATGCCAGACGCTCCCCGCCAACTCAAACTCGGCCTGCCCAGTGGCAGCCTGCAGGAACCAACCCTCGCCCTTCTCGCCCGCGCTGGCTTCAGCGTCTCCGGCGCGTCCCGCAGTTACCGTCCCGCCGTGGACGATCCCGAGCTGGAAATCCGCCTGCTCCGCGCCCAGGAAATCGGGCGTTACGTGGACCACGGTTTCCTTGATGCCGGGATCACGGGCCGCGACTGGATCATCGAAAATGACGCCAAGGTCGAATACATCTGCGAATTGCCCTACAGCCGGTCCACCCCCCGCCCGACCCGCTGGGTCCTCGTAGTGCCGGAGGATTCACCCATCCAGACGGTGCATGACCTCCAAGGCAAACGCATCGCCGCCGAAGCGGTCGGCCTGACCAAACGTTATCTGGAATCCAAGGGCGTGCAGGCCGAAGTGGAGTTCTCCTGGGGTGCCACCGAGGTGAAAGTCCCGGAATTGGTCGATGCCATCGTGGATATCACCGAGACCGGTTCCAGCCTGCGTGCCAACCGCCTCCGCATCGTGGATACCCTGCTGGAAAGTTATCCGCAATTCGTCGCCAGCCCCGCCGCCATGGCCGATCCCTGGAAGGCGGACAAAATCGCCCGCATCGCCATGCTCCTGAAAGGAGCGCTGGATGCCCGCGGCAAGGTAGGTCTGAAAATGAACCTTCCCAGCCACCGGGTCAAAGCGCTGGTGGAAGCGCTCCCCAGCCTGCGCCGCCCGACCATTTCCCCGCTGTATGACAGCGACTGGGTCAGCGTGGAAACCGTGATTGATGAGTCCATCGTCCGGGAGATCATCCCGCAGCTCAAAGCGCTCGGCGCCGAGGGCATCATCGAGTATCCGCTGAACAAATTGGTGCATTGAGCCCCACCCGCATGATTTTCCGGAACTCCTTGCCCACGCTGGCATTTCCATAAACTCCCCGTTATACTGAGGACGCTCCATTGACCGCTGAAATTATGAACCGTGTCCGTTCCACTTTCCTCACTGCTCTCCTCCTCGCCGGCGGGGCCTCCGCAGTGACCGCACAAACCAGCAAACCGGCCGCCACCCCCACGGCTGCGGTGCCCGCGGACAAGGGCGGCGGGGAACTGGACCTCACCAAATTCCCCGGTCAGGTGATCGATGAAGTCATCGTCCCGGTGCCCAGCGAAATCTTCACGGTCCTCGACAAACTGGGCGATCCCGACTGGAAAGCGGAGGTCAGCACCACGCCCAAGCCCAACTTCAGCGAGCGTACTGATGTGGCCCTGCTCTTGGGGGCCACTGTCGCGGATGGTTTTATCGCGGTGCAGGCCGAGGACAAAACGTCCGTCACCGACGTGGGCCGCAATGTCCTCAGCCTCGCCCAGGCCCTCGGGGTCAAGGACGACGTGATCCGGCATTGCCAGGCGATCGACGACGCCGCCAATACCGCCAAGTGGGACGTGGTCCGGCAGGAGCTTGATGCCACCCAGGCCACGGTGCGCGCCAAGATGCAGCAGATGCAGGACGGCGCCCTCGCCGAATGTATTTCGGTGGGGGGATGGCTGCGCGGCACCCAGGTCATCACCGCGGTGATCGGTAAACAATGGACCGCCGAACGAGCCGAACTGCTCTACCAACCGGACCTCGCGGAATACTTCAACGACGCCCTGGAAGAAATGTTGGTGAAGGCCAAAAACCCTGCCAAACTCAAGGACATTGCCGATGGCTTGTCCCGGATACGCGAACTGATGGACAACGGGGGCGGGGATATCACCTCCGCCGCCGTCACCGAGATGAACACCGTCACGGCCGGTCTGGTGAAAAAAATCATCACCAAGCCATGAAGCCGCCTTGTCTCACTAATTTATTTTCCGCCATGAGCCGCTTCGCCCTTTTCCTCGCTGCCCTCCTCTTCACCGCTGTCCTCCCGGTCCAGGCGGTGGTGGACGACTCCCACTCCGCCGCCATGGAGGCCGCCGTGCCCGCCGTGAAAGAGGGTTTCAAAATCCGTCAGGAATACTGGAACGGCACCATGAAGAGCGGCGATAAAAAAATCGTTAAACAACAACTCTTCAAAGGCAACGAATACTGGTTTTTCCTCGGAACCGACACCGAAAAAGCCACCCTCAAAATCGACATTTTCGACCGCAAGGGCACCAAGATCAACGTCGAGACCAAACTCTCGGAAAACGCCGCCGCCGTCCGGGTGCTGGCCCCGGCCACTGGCACCTATATCGTGGTTTTCAGTCTCACCACCAAGGAAGGCGAGGATATCCCCTGGGCGCTCGCCTATGGGTATCGCTGAGCCCGGACCCGCCCCGGGGTTCTATTATTCCACGGCCTTCACCACTCCGCGCACCCTGCCTATGCCCAACTGGGTGGTGAATTCCTCGCCGGGTTTCAGTTCGCGCGCCTCCCGCACTACTTTTCCTGACGCATTCAGGGTATAGGAAAAGCCCCGGGCCAATACCGCTTCCGGCCCCAAGGCCTGGAGTTGCCGCCGGTTCTGATCCACTTGGTTCCGCCGCGACGTCAACGCTGCCAGCACGCGCGATTCCAACCGCTCGCGCCGCAGGGCCAGCTCCGCCCGCCGTTCCATCATCACCCGGTCCGGCCGTGCCCGCTCCAGCTGATGGGCGAGAGTCAGCAACCGCTGCCGCTGCGTCCTCATTTCATCCGCCACCGCCGTCTGCAGTTCCTCCGCCAGATCGTCCACCCGTTGCCTCCACGGCAGCAACACCCGCTCGCCCCCGCGGCTCAACGCGCCACGGGACATCAAGTCCAATTCGCGCCGCCATGACATCAGAAGTGATTCCACCCGACGCTGCATCCGGCTGCCCTGGCGTTCCAGCATGGCCCTCAACTCTGCGCCATCGGGTGCCAGCAGCTCCGCCGCGGCACTAGGCGTGGGCGCCCGGAGATCAGCAACGAAATCGGCGATCGTGAAGTCGATTTCGTGCCCCACCGCGGAGATCAGCGGCAGGGGACAATCGGCCATCGCCCGCGCCACCACTTCCTCATTGAACGCCCACAAATCCTCCAGACTGCCGCCACCGCGGGCGACCACCACCGTATCAATGTGGGGCAACCCCGCCGGCTCATTACTTAAAAACCGCAGGGCTGCCGCGATCTCCTCTGCGGCCCCCGCTCCCTGCACCCTGACCGGGCACACCAGCACCCGCAGCCACGGCGCACGCCGCCGCAGAATGTTCAGCATATCCTGCAGGGCCGCTCCGGTGGGCGACGTCACGATCGCCACCGTCAGGGGAAAACGGGGGATGGGCTGTTTCCGGTCCTGCTCAAAAAGTCCCTCTTCCATCAGGCGCCGTTTCAGGGCCTCGAATCTCGCCTGCAAGGCTCCCACGCCCGCCTGTCGCACCTGCCGGACAATCATCTGATATTGCCCCCGCGCCTCATACACTGACACCTCACCGAAAACCTGCACCGCCAGCCCATCCCCCAGCCGGGCACCGACCCCCGCGGCATTTCCTTTGAAGAGCACACAAGCCAATTGAGCGCCCCCATCCTTCAAGGTGAAATAATGATGCCCGCTGGCCTGCTTCCGGTGATTGCTGACCTCCCCCTCCACCCACACCGCCCCGATCCCATCTTCCAACAGATCCCGGATGCGCCGCGTCAGTTGCGTCACACTCTCCACCTGTGCCGCGTCCTTTTCCTTGTCCTCACGGGACTTCCGGCGCGAAACAGGGGTGAAATCGAAGAGGTCCATGCGAAAAGGAAGATGGGGAAACCTCCAGATCATGCCCCGGGGAGCGGCCCGGCGCAACGGTCCTGGAGCACCCTCCGCAAAAGTAACCTGCGCTTCCGTCGAATCCATGCCATCCGTGGCCGGCGGATTGATCTTTCCCGTCCTCTCATGGCCGACCCCCTCCCCCTTCCCTCCTTCCCGACCCTGCGGGAAGCCGTGCGCTATTGGCTCCGGCTCGGTTGCATCAGCTTCGGCGGGCCTGCCGGGCAAATCGCCATCATGCACCGCGAATTGGTGGAGCAACGCCGGTGGATCTCCCACCGGCACTTTCTCGAAGCCCTTAATTTCTGCATGCTGCTCCCTGGCCCGGAAGCCCAGCAACTGGCCACCTACCTCGGCTGGCGGCTGCACGGCTGGCGCGGTGGAGTGGCGGCGGGCACGCTGTTTGTCCTGCCATCGGTGTTCATCCTGTTCGCCTTGAGTTGGCTTTTTATGGCAGGCGGGCACCTGCCGTGGCTGGCCGGACTCTTTTATGGCCTGACCGCTGCGGTGATCGCCATCGTCGCCGAGGCCGTCCTGCGGATTGGCAAAAAAGCCCTGCGCAGTCCCTCACTGTGGGCCTTGGCGGGCCTGTCTTTCACCGCGATCTATTTTTTCAACATCTCCTTTATTCTTATCCTCCTGGGCGCGGCCCTGACTGGATGGCTGGGCCACCGGCGTAACCCCCGGCAGTTTCCCGGCAGCGGCGGCCACGGCAGCTCCCCCGCCTCCTCTGACGAAGCCCCGGCTCTTGCCCTGCCCCCGGCCCCGGCCGCCAGCTGGCGGCGCAGCGCCACCATCCTGACGGTGTGTCTCAGCCTCTGGTGGCTCCCCATTTTTGCCGCCGGACTCTGGCTGGGCTGGCAGAGCACCGCGTTCCACCAAGGGGTCTTTTTCAGCAAGGCGGCCATGGTGACTTTTGGCGGGGCCTACGCCGTGCTGCCCTACGTGGCGCAACAGGCGGTCGATCACTATCAATGGCTCAGTCATGCCCAGATGATGAGCGGTCTGGCCCTCGCCGAGACCACCCCTGGACCGCTCATCATGGTCCTGCAATTTGTGGGCTTCGCCGGCGGTTGGCAACATCCCGGCACCCTGACTCCGCTGGCCGGAGCCACCCTCGGCGCCCTCCTCACCACCTGGGCCACCTTCCTGCCGTGTTTCCTCTGGGTCTTCCTCGGAGCCCCGCATGTCGGCGCCCTCCATCAACGCCCCGCCCTCAGTGCCGCCCTCACCGCTATCACCGCCGCCGTTGTCGGCGTGATCCTTAATCTCGGCGTCACCTTCGCCCAGCACGCGCTGCGCCCGGTGGCTGGAGGCCCCATTGATTGGTTCATCGCCATCCTGGCCCTCGCGGCCTTCCTCGCCCTGCAGCGCTTCAAACTCCCGCTGCTGCCCGTCATGGCCTGCTGCGCCCTCGCCGGCATGGCCAGGCACCTGGCATTTTGACCCCGGTCATCACCCCGGGATGTCCAAGGAATCCTGCAGTTATTTTTTCTTCAAGTCACTTAGCTGAATCTTCTGCGAAATCGCCACCGCCCCGGTCAGGGTGCGGGTCTCCATCGTTACCGCAGGAGCCGCCGCGCCCCAGTCGATCTGCAGCAATCCAAAGTTAGGCCCGGCATAGGCAACCGGACTCACCCGGTGGGGATTGACTGCGGCCGCCCAGCCGGGATGGCTGTTGGTGAGGCCGCTGGAGGTAAAGTCAAAGAGTGGATAGGGACCCTCGTCGGTCCGTGAGATCTCTGAGAAATGCACGTCTCCGGAGATGAATACCACCCCATTGGCCCCGGTGCGTCCGATCAGATCATAGAGCCGCTTCCGCTCCAAGGGAAAATTGCCCCACGATTCCATGCCCTTCTCGCTGGCGATGACCTGGGTACTGGAACCGATGATCCGCAAATCTGCCGGCATCCGGAGCTGCGCCTCCAGCCAAGCCCATTGATCCGCGCCCAGCACCGTGGCGGCCGGGTCCTCGCTGGGCACATACCAGCCCACCAGATTGAGCCGGGCCTTCTCCTCTGCCGACCGCGTATCCTTGGAGGCCCGGCTGCGGAAGTAGCGAAGATCCAGCAGGATGATCTGCACCCGTTTCCCTTCCGGTCCAAATCGCCAGGATTCGTAAACGCCGGCACGCTTCCGCCGGGGGGAATCGGCCGGCACGCCGTAGAAATCGAGCATGATCTGCTGCGACTCCACCTTCCGGGAATAACCGGCTCCGCCATCGTTCACCCCGTAGTCATGATCATCCCAGGTCGCCAGCACCGGGCAGGTTTTCCGCAGGGCCGCGTAACCCGGCTTGGCCCCCAATTCGGTATACTTGGCCTTCATTACGTCCATATCGGTAGTGTCCCCATAAATGTTATCCCCGATCGCCAGGAACAATTCCGGCTTCACCTTCACGACCTCATCCCAAATCGGCTGAGGTTTGTCCTGGGAACCACAGGATCCAAAGGCAATCCGTTCCAGCACCTGCGGCGAAGTCTCCTCCGCGGAAACCCCTGCCGGCAGCAGCCACCCCAAAACACTGATCCCCAACCACCCAGGAATCCGGCAAAAATGTGTCATAACGTTAAAGGAAAAATGATCTCAGCCAGCGCCCGCCAACCGATCAAAACACGGCGCCCGCTCCCTCTGCTTATCGACTATTCTGAAATGGGACCCCGGGCCCAGTCCATCGGCGGCCTTCAGCCCACGGTCACTTCGTGATATTCGAGGGCCCATTCCTTCATGTAACGCACCCGCTGCGGATCGATGCGGTAGATGATGAGGGCCGGATTGTCCGCCGTGCCGAGGTAGCGCCGGAGCAAGGGATTGGCCTGCCAGATCCCCCCGATGACGCCGGGGTCGGTCACGATTTCCGCCCTGCCGGTGATGCGCACCTGATCGTGATCTGCATTCAGATAGCA
This sequence comes from uncultured bacterium, assembly GCA_903936775.1. Taxonomy (GTDB): domain Bacteria; phylum Verrucomicrobiota; class Verrucomicrobiia; order Verrucomicrobiales; family V1-33; genus CAIZWU01. The sequence goes on from CAIZWU010000313.1 coordinate 12,712, forward strand.
AAGCTCGACCCTGGGATTGGCCGCGATCTCAGCGGTCTTGCCGTAGGTGCGCAAATTGGCGATGTAGACCGTGAAGCCCTCCACCTTGACCGGTGAAACGGGACGAAGCCGCGGCTGTTCCCCATCCATGGTCGCCAGCATGGGGAATCTGGCCTCTGCCATCACTTGGCGGGCCAAGGCCGGAATTTCCTCCGGCTGGGGGGTGGTCGGGGCAGGCGGAGTCATAATCCGCCCAATCTACCGCAAACCGGACGGATTGCCAAGGCCCCTGCGCCATCCGTCGTAAACCGCCATGACACACTCCCTGCCGGAAAGGCGGTCTGGAATTCCCAATTTGTTGCAGGAAACCGGCGCAATCCCGGCCGCCGGATGAACTCCCCCGCTTTCCCCAAACAATCCCATCCGGGAATTGACAGCCCAAGAGGAAAAAAGGTAGTCTGGAAACCGCATGAGCAGCTTCCGCGTCCGCCCCCGCTTCCGGCAAATCGTGGATCTGGACGCAGATGCCGTCCAGACCCGCCTTGCCAGCCATCTCACCCGCGAAGGCAGCCGCTGCACGGTGAAAAATTTTCCGGGCTACCTCAGCCTGCGCATTCCCGAGCAGGACGCCCACTTCTGGTCGCCTCAACTCAATCTCAGCCTGGATGCAACGGACGATGGAAAGACCCTCATCCATGGGACCTACGGCCCGAATCCCAATGTGTGGTCGCTCTTCCTCTACGGCTACCTCATCGTTGGCACCCTTGGCCTGTTGGCCGCTATTCTGGGGTTTTCCCAATGGCTGATCGACCTGAATCCATGGGGCTGGTGGATTTTCGGAGTCATGGCGGCAGGAGCGATCATCCTCTATCTGGTGGCGCAGTTTGGCCAGAAACTGGGGGCGTGGCAGACGTTCCTGCTGCACCAGGCTTACGAGTCGGCCATCGGCCAGTCAGTCGAAATCCACTGAGCCCTGCCGGATGGGTCTTCTGGCCCGCCCCGCGGTTCAGTCCTTCAGGCCGCTTGGATTTTGCGCAAAATCCCCTCGCAGCCGTTTTCCACCAGATCGAGCACCGTCTCAAAGCCATCCTCCCCACCGTAATAGGGGTCAGGGACTTCGACTTCAGAGCGGTCCGTCACAAAGTCGCAGAAGAGCCGCACCCGGAGCAGGTCGTGTTCACTCCGCACAAACTCCCGCAGATCCTGCCGATTTTGCCGGTCCATCACCAGGATCAGGTCGAATGCCGCAAAATCCTCCGGCCGCACCTGCCGCGCCCGGCTGCTCAGATCATACCCCCGCCGCGCCGCATGTTGCCGCATCCGCGCATCCGGCAAGTCCCCGCCATGCCAATCCCCGGTTCCCGCCGAGTCGACTTCCACCCGGTCCTGAAGTCCTCTCTGCCCTGCCAAATGACGCAAGACGCCTTCGGCCGCCGGAGAACGGCAGATGTTGCCCAGACAGACAAACAGGACTCTGAATTTTTTCGGCATGGGGAAAACGGAGGAAACCCATCCAGCCGCAACGTCAAGGCATGACAACGGCATCCGCTCCTGACTATTGATAATCGAAGGCACCGGACGCGTTTCTCCCGCAGCCCAAGTGACGGATCTGCCGCAAGGACCTGCCGAAGCATAATTTCCGTGGCATTTTCAAGCGGAAATTATTTCTTTGGTGGCTATCTCACGATTTTCCTTCATAAAACTGAGAAAAATCCAAAAGTTTTATCCCCCCATCCCGCTTCCCCCTCGCTATGAAAACCCGCACCAAGCTGACTCTGACTCTAGGCACCGCGCTAATCGGGTTTGTATCCTGCTACCCATTCAAACCAACCCCGACTTCCGGGCCGGCCGTAATGCCCGCCCGGCAGGCCGCCGCCCCTGCGCTGAATCCAGCGCAGCAATCCGCACTCCCCCCCACCAACCCGGCGGCCCGGGTGGACTGGCCCACGGCTCCGGAAACCAGCAAGGCGCCGGACATGCACAAGGTGGTGGCCTTTGACGGATGGCTGGAACAATTCACGGCAGCCGCTCCGGAGGATCGCGCCGCGATGGAACAGGAAGGGACTGCGCTGGCCCAGGCCCGCCGGCCGGAATTCAAAAAACTGATCGCCACCAATCCCCAGCGTGCCCTCGCGATGACGGTGCCGCGGGTGATCCGGCAGGATCTCCCGGAGGCGGTGGTCGCCCATCTGGAACAACCGGTCAGCGCCCGGGGCGACTTCAAAGCCTACTTCGGCCGGCCCATGGATACCGCCGCCCTTCCGCCGGATCAGGAACTGGTGCTGCGCTATTTTGAAACACCGGAAGGCGCCAGCTACAAGGCCCGGGTCTTCGGCTCGCTGCTGGAACAGACTTCCCGCAAGGACGTGGCCCTGCAAGGGGTCGCCATCGACCGGGAAATGGCCGTCGCCGAGAGCCCGGTGCGGGAGCTGGAAAAGGGCGAACGCATTCCCGCCGGAACCGCCGTGGAGGAAACCTGCCCCGTTTCCAATATCACCACCCCCACCAGCACCGAAGCTGTCGTGACCGTGGACGATGAGGCCCCCTTTGTGGAAGTGGGCGGGCGCCTGATTTTGCTATGCGATGGCTCCCACGTGCGGATTTTCGAGGAAGCCCAGCGCATGGCCAGCGGAGGCCCGGGAGTGGCAGGCTACTTCAAGGATAACTTTCCCGGCACTTCGTCGGAGGCGATCGGAAACTTCCGCTGCCTCTACATCCGGGTGACCTACCCTGACCAGATGCGCGCGCCCAACACCGAGGCTTCCGCCCAGGGCGATATGCGCAATGTGTCGCGCTACTATCTGGAAAGCTCCTTCGGCCGGATGACCACCACCACGGCGGTCACGCCGCTGATCGTGATGCCGCACACCAAGGCATGGTATATTGCCAAGGATTCGGAGGTGGACGGACTCGGCCTGGTGCATAGCGATGCCCGCTCGGAAGCCCGCAAGCTGGGCTATGATTCCGGCCAATATAACTGCACCGTGGTCCGCGTGAATGAAGGCCCGCGGCTCAGCGGCATTTCCTGGGGCGGCGGTGACAGTGTGTGGGTTTCCTGGGACGGGATGGATGTGCTCAATCACGAATGCGGCCACTCCCTTGGCCGTAATCACGCGAACTTCTGGCAAACCTCCGACGGTTCCGCGATCGGCGTGGGCGCCAATCAGGAATATGGCAACAGCACGGACGTCATGGGCGGCGGCGGCGGGTTCGGCGCGCACTATAATTCCTACAGCAAACGCTCCCTCGGCTGGCTGCCCGATCCCAACCTGCATCGCCCGGGCACCACTTCCGCCTCCAACGGAATCTACCGCCTCTACGCCTACGACCAGCCGGTCCTGGAGGAGGGAAAACGTTATGCGTTGCGCGTGGACAAGGACCCGCAGCGCCGCTTCTACCTGGAATACCATCCTGCCGCGGGTGGCTTGTGGACGGATTCCATGCTGATGATCCTCAGCGGCCTCGGCAGCAACGCCGGCCACCTCGTGGATACCACCCCCGGCAGCAGCGGCGGCAAGGGGGATGGCGGCATCCGCGTGGGCCGGACCTTCAGCGACTATGAATCGGACCTGCACTTCACGGTGCTGGGCAAACAGGACACCACCCCGCCCTCGATGGATGTGGCGATGATGCGCGGGCCGTTTCCCGGCAACGTGCCACCGGTCATCAACAGCCTGAACGCCAGCGCCACCACCGTGGCCGTGGGTGGCAGCCTGACCTTCACTGCCAATGCCACCGATGCCAATGGCGACACCCTCGCCTATCATTGGGACTTTACCGATGGCGCCATCACCACCAATACACCGGTCCTCACCCGGAGCTTCCCCACCGCCGATCAGCAGACCGTCCACCTCACCGTTTCCGACCTGAAAGGGGGCATTGCCCGGCGTCATGAAGTCATCACCATCGGCAATCCAGGCCGTGCCGTGGTACGCGGCCGGATCACGCTGAACAGCCAGCCGCTCATGGGGGTGCGCGTGACCAGTGATACCAAATATTGTTTCACCGACACCAACGGAGACTACGCCATCGCCGATCTCTCCGCCGGCGCCCGGACTTTTGCCGCCACCCTCACCGGTTATACCTTCACGGCGGGATTCGCCAATCCCCTGACCGTCACCACGGCCGGGGCCACTGGTCAAAACTGGACTGCAACCAGTGTGCCGGAACTAACCATCACCACCACCAACGCGGTGGAGGGTGGGACCACGGGCAGTTTTGTCCTGACCCGCACTGGCAGCACCGCCGCCGCCCTCGCCGTCAGTGTAGCCCCTTTCTCCGGCTCGGCCATCAAAACCACGGACTACACGTTCACCCCCGCCCAAACCGCCACCGGCACCCTCGATACCTTCACCATCCCGGCCGGCCAGGCCTCCCTCACCATCGTCGTCACGGCGGTGAATGACTCCGCCCAGGAGGGCCCCGAAACAATGCAGCTGCAACTCGCCTCCGGAGCCTATCAAGTACGGAATTCCGGAGTCGCCATCCTCACGATCGAAGACAACGACACCACCCGGCCGGTCGTCAAAATCGAAACCATCGACCCTTATGCCACGGAAACCGCAGGGGACCCCGGGACCTTCCTCATCAGCCGCACCGGCGACCCCTCCGCGGCCCTGACCGTCACGGCAGCCTTCAGCGGCACCGCCACCCGGGGATCGGACTATCCCAATCTTCCCACCGTCGTCACCCTCCCTGCCGGCCAGACTTCCGCCGCGATCAGTCTGGTGCCGGCGGATGACGCCGCGATCGAGATCCCGGAGGATGCCACCATGACCCTCAGCAGCGGGGCGGCTTACATCCTTGATCCCACGGCCACGGCCGCCACGCTCAACATCACGGATAACGACCTCGCCACGGTCACTGTGAGCGTGCTGGACGACACCTTGAATGAAACCGGGCGCGGCACCGGCACCGTCCTGCTCACCCGGACAGGAAATCTGAACCAGCCGCTGAAGGTTTATTATGGCCTGAGCGGCCGGGCGCTGCACGGCACCGACTACGTCGCCCTGCCAGGGGAAGCCACCTTCGCTGCCGGCATGGAGTCCGTGCCTGTGGTGATAACGCCCTACGACGACAGCCATGGGGAAGGTGACGAATCCATCACGTTCAATCTGACGGCTTTCAATAACACCTACAGCCTGTCGTCCAACTATTCGGCCACGCTGACCATCAAGGACAACACCGACCCGCCTTTGGTGACCGTGACGGCCAACTCCGCCGGCGAGCCTTCCAGCAATGGCACCTTCACGTTCACCGTCACGACCACGGCCACCACTCCCATCACCGTAAACTACACCCTCAGCGGCACCGCCACCTCCGGCACGGATTACACAGCCCGTCCGGGAAGCGTAACGATCACGCCCACCGCCGGGGCGGCCAGTTCCGCCGCGACAGTGAGCCTTCCCGTGCTCAACGACTCCCTGGCAGAGAATACTGAAACCGTGATCCTGACGATCACCCCGGGGGCAGGTTATCGGGTCTTCAATGATGGCCGGGCGGTCATGCGGCTGAAGGATGATGATTCGGAACCCGTCGCGGTTTCCACCCACAACGCCACCCTGGCTGAGCCGGCCTCCGCCAGTTCCTTTTATATCTCCCGCCTCGGGACAGCAGGAGCCCTCAATGTCAGTTTCACCATGTCGGGAACTGCCACAAACGGCACGGACTATACCCTGCTTCCTGGCATCGCCACGATCCCGGATACCGCGACGGGCGTGGACGTCCGTATCACCCCCATCAATGACACGCTCGCCGAAGGCGTGGAAACCGTCACCCTGACTTTAAACTCCGGTACCGCCTATGGCATCGAAGTCGCCTCGGCCACCCTCTATCTGGGCGATAATGACTCCTCCAACATGCCTTCCATCGGCTTCCTCAGCGCCACCGGTACCACCACCGAAACGCCGCACGCCACCACGGGTGAATACCGCGACGTGGAGATCACGCTCAGCCCCGCGGCTACCGTCCCCGTGACTGCAGAATTCATGGGCGGCGGAGGCAGCGCGGCCGGTGATGACATCGACTGGAGTTTTGTGGACGAGGCCAATGCCCTGATTCCGCGAGGCATCGTGACCTTCCCGGCCGGAAGCCTCTCGCAGATGGTCCGTATTAAGATACAGAATGACGGGATCATCGAAGGGACCGAGACCGCCATCCTGGAGTTGCGGAATGTGAATGGGGCCCGGCTTTCCGGGAGCCGGAACAAGCACACCCTCACCATCAACGATAACAATACCGCCAATCCAGTCCCCCGCGTCAGCTTCCTTGTTGCCAATACCACCCGCTCGGAAGCGGACGGCACTGAGCCCCTCCTCATCGCCGCGCTGGATGCTCCGGCCACGACGGCCGTCACGGTGAACTACGCCGTGACCGGCACTGCCACCGCCGGGTCCGATTATTCTCTGGCGAATGCCAGCCTGACCTTTGCCGCGGGCGAAGTCTCGAAAAAACTGCCGTTCATCATCCTCCCGGACGGAGACACGGAGGCCAAGGAAACGGTCATCGTGACCCTCAGCGCCCCGACCGGCAGCACGCTCGGCCCCATCACCAGCCACACCATCAACATCTCGGACAGCAACGCCCCCATCCTCGCCGTCCAGGTGGGCGCCCCGGAGTTCAGTGAGGACACTGGAACGGGTATCTTCACGGTATCCCGGGCCGGAGGTTCCAATGCCCTCGCCGTCACCGCGGATTATTCCCTGTCCGGCACCGCCGTCAGCGGGACGGACTACTCGCCCGTCAGTGGCACCATCACCATTCCCGCCAACCAGAATGCGGCTTCGGTGCTGATCAGCCCGATCGTGGATACCGCCGAAGAAGCGGATAAAACGATCATCCTGACGCTCACCCCGAATCCCGACTACGAAATCAGTCTGAACAACCAGGCGGCACTGACCATTCTTGACGATGATCTGCCGCCCGTCGTGACCCTCATTTCCCCTACCATCCCAGCAATTTCGATCCCTGCAGGGGTGGGTCTCTTTGCGGAAGTGACTGCCTCACGGGAAGTGCCAACCGGTACCATCCAGATGCCGGTGGCCTGGACCCAGGTCAGCGGCCCGGGAACCGCCACCATCGAAGCCCCGTCCAGCCGCAGCACCGGCATCACTTTTCCTCTGCCGGGCACCTATGTCCTCCGCGCCAGCGCCACCCATGGCACTGAAACCAGCACGGACATCGCCGTCGCGGTCGGCTCCACGATCGCCCCACCCATGCCGTTCAGTCCCACCGCCACCCGTTTTGGCAATACCCCAGCCGCAGCGGGATTCACCGTCAACCCCACCTCCGGCACCTACAACATCACCGCCGGAGGCACCAGCATTCCCAGCACCGGCACCGCCGATCAGTTCTTGTTCCTGCAGCAAGCCATCACCGGAAACTGCACCGTGGTGGCGCGGATTGTCAGTATCGGCACCGGTGGCACCACCACCTCGGATAACCGCTCCGGCATCATGCTCCGCGAAAGCCTGACCGACGGCGGCAGTCCGCACGTCTTCCTCGGCATCACCAAAACCCCGTCCACGCGCTTCATCTCCCGCGCCGCCACGGATACTGCTTCCACCAACAGCACCGGCACCGGCACCTTCCCCTGCTGGGTCCGCCTCCGCCGCAGTGGAAATACCTTCCTGGCAGAAACCGCCACGGATGTCAGTGGCAATCCCGGCGCATGGACCCAGCTGGGCAACCGCACGATCTCCATGAGTTCTGCAGCCTATATCGGCATTGCGTCCGCCAGCGGCAGTTCCAGTGGGACCACCACGGCTCCGGTCGTGGTCGATAACGTGAAAATCCTGAACTACGTCGGCGTGGCCAATGCCGGCCCGCTCGTCAATGCCGGAGCCGCTCTGGGTGGCACCGGGCCTTTCGCCCTCGACGCCAGCCTCACGGACGATGGACTGCCGCTGCCGGTCAGCCTCACCACCACTTGGAGCACCTTCGATGGCCCCGGCGCGGCCAACTTCGCCAGCCCCAATACTCCAGACACCGGAATCACTCTGCCTTCGGCTGGTCTCTACACCCTCCGGCTCACCGCCAGTGACAGTCAGATTACAACCTACGATGACACCACCGTGAACGTGACCGGCACTCCCATCGAAAGCTGGCGCACCACCCAATTCGGAGCCGATGCCAGCGACCCTGCCATCGCTGGAGACCTCGCCGACTTTGATCAGGACGGTCTTTCCAATCTCGTGGAATACGCCCTGAACAGCGATCCAAAAAACGATCTCGCCGCCCACGTTCCCTTCCCGACAATCACCGGCAACACCCTTAAATTGACCTATCGCCTCAATCTGTCAGCGACCGATGTGACCCTGATCATCCAATCCTCGCCCGATCTCAGCACGTGGGGCACCGCCCCCGCCAATCTGACCACCCTCTCGGACGACGGTCAAACCCGCGTCATCGAAGCCAGCCTTCCCCTGAACAGCCAACGCCAATACTTGCGCCTCCAGGTGACTCATTGATCCGACCGCCACCCCCACCCTGGCTGCCGCCAGTTGTCCCAGATGTTGCGAACAAAAAATGAACCCCTGTTTATGAAACAAAAATCCGTCTTCCTTGCCGAAAACACCAACTTGGAAATTGAGGAATTCCTCAAGACCCACCACACAATTTACATCCCGGTGGGAGCGACCGAACAGCACGGGCCGCATTCCCCGATTGGCACCGATGTGCTCATTCCGCAGGAAATCGCCCGCCGCGTCTGCGAAAAATCAGGCAACGCCCTCGTGGCTCCCGCCTTGCCTTACACCCTGTCCTATCCGCACCGGGGATTCACCAGCGAGTTCAGCCTGAGCATCGAAACCTTCATGGCGGTGGTCCGCGAACTGGCCCTCTCGTTTGCCAAAGCCGGATTCAAACGCATCGTATTTCTCAACGGCCATTACGACAACACCTATGCGCTCGCCTACGCCTGCGCCCAGGCCGCCGAAAAAATGCCGGAAGGAGCCAAGGCCTTTCCTTTCAATTACTGGGACGGCATGACGCCGGAGCAGTGGGCCAGGATGACGGAACAAGGCAAGGGCCTGCACGCCGGCGAAGGCGAAGTCTCCATGCTGCTCGCCATCAATCCCGGTCTGGTGAACATGGCCCTGGCCAACGCGGAATTCCCCAGCTTCCCGGAAACCATCACCAAATCCCCCGCGCTGCACACCGCCTACTTTTTCTCCTCCCCTGGCAGCGTCTACCGCATGTCCCAAACCGGCACCTGGGGCGACGCCACCAAAGCGACCGCCGAAAACGGGGAGTTTATCCTGCAATCCGGCGTGGAGTCCGTCATCAACCTGATGACCGATCTCGAAACGACCTTCCGGGAGCTCACCCTGCGCTAGCCGGTCGCGGGAGTCGCCGGAAAATACCTCCTCACCGGTCCATCGCGGGCGGCGCGTTGGGGGGGGCGCACAGGCACCTGCGAAGAAATTAGCAGGCCAGTCTTGACATTCCGCGGGATATGCGAAAAAATTCGCACATGCCTGCCCAACGCCGGACTCCGCCTGACGAAACTCCCCTGACGCGGCGGGAACGGCAATTGATGGATGTGATCTACCGCCGCCGGGAAGCGACCGCCCGGGAGATCCTTGATGAACTTCCGGACGCGCCCAGCTACTCCACGGTGCGCACTCTCCTCACCCTGCTGGTGAAAAAAGGCCATCTCCTCAGCACCACGAGGGACCGTGCCCACCTCTACCGACCGGCCCGCCAGCGCACCGCCGCCGCGGAATCCGCGCTGCGCCGTCTGGTCAGGACGTTTTTTGACGGGTCCGTCGCCAACGCCGTTTCTGGTCTGCTTTCCCTGCGCGATCAGACCCTGACTACTGAAGAAATCGCCCGTCTGCAGAAAATGATCGCCGAAACCAAAAAGGAGGAATCCCCATGATATGGCAAAGCGGGGAAATGCTCCAAGGTCTCCTGCTCCTCCTCGCCAAAGGGTCCGCCTGGCTGGCCCTGTGCGGCCTGGTGCGATGGGTGCTGCCCCGGGCCGGTCTTTCGTGGAGGGTCGCCCTCATGACCTTGCTGCTTCTCAGCGCCGCCAGCCTGTTGCCTGCCTTGTGGACTTGGACGCTGCCCCGGCCGGTCCCGGCCACCCAAACCTCCCCGCCTCCCACTGCCCATCCGGTTCTCACAGAAAAATCGAACCAGTCCCCCGATACAACGCCACTTTCCGAAGTCACGAAATCTGCCCCGGCTCCCGCGGGCCTCTGGCCGTGGCAGGATTGGCTGGCCCTCCTCTGGCTGGGAGGCACGTCGGGACTGACCCTGTGGCTGATCACCGGTTTCCGCACCGCCCGCCGCTGGATCCGGCACGCCGTGCCGCTGACCGACCCCGCCTGGCAAAAAATCCTCACGGAAGAATGCCAACGCCAATCCCTGCGCCGAATCCCGCGACTGCTGGTCAATCCTGAAGTGCCCGGTCCCTGTGTGGCCGGCTGTTTCCGGCCCGCCCTGCTCCTGCCGGCCTGTTGTCAGGACTGGGATCAGGAAACCCGCACCCTCGTCCTCCGTCACGAACTCGCCCATGTCCGCCGGGGTGATTCCTGGCA
>CAIZWU010000314.1 GCA_903936775.1 uncultured bacterium
GCGAACATCGTCGGCGAGACGATGAAATACCACCCTCACGGCGACTCGGCGATCTTCGAAGCCCTTGTCGGCCTCGGCCAGAAGGACCTGCTGGTCGAAACCCAGGGGAACTGGGGCAATATCCTCACGGGTGATGACGCCGCCGCCGGCCGCTACATCGAGGCCCGGCTCTCCAAGTTCGCTCTCGACGTCCTCTTCAACTCCCGCCTCACCACCTGGGCCTCCTCTTACGACGGCCGCAATCCCGAGCCTGTCAATTTTCCTGCCAAGTTCCCCATCCTGCTGGCCCAGGGGGTGGAAGGCATCGCGGTAGGACTCGCCTGCAAAATCCTCCCTCACAATTTCAATGAACTGATCGATGCCTGCATCGAAGCCCTGCGCGGCAATCCGTTCACCCTCGTTCCCGACTTCCCCACCGGCGCCATCATGGACGCCAGCGAATACAACGACGGCCTCCGCGGCGGCAAGATCCGCGTCCGCGCCCGCATTGAAGAAGTCCCCAAGAAAAAAGGGCTGCTCCGCATCACGGAAATCCCCTTCGGGACCACCAGCGGCGGCCTGATCGAGTCCATTCTCTCCGCCAACGAAAAAGGCAAAATCAAGATCGCCAAGGTCGAGGACATGACCGCCGAGAAGATCGAGATCCTGATCCACCTCGCCCCCGGCACCGAGGCCGAGGACATGCTGAAGGCGCTTTACGTCTTCACCGACTGCGAAGTCTCCATCTCTCCCAACAGTGTCGTCATCCGCGATGACAAACCCGCCTTCCTCTCCGTCAGCGAGCTGCTGAAACACTCCGCCGCCCAGACCAAGGACCTGCTCCGTCAGGAACTGGAGATGAAGCTCGGCGATCTTGATGAGAAATGGCATTTCTCCTCCCTCGAAAAGATCTTCATCGAAAAACGCATCTACCGGGACATCGAGGAATGCACCACCTGGGATGCCGTGATGGCCGCCATCTGGAAAGGCCTCAAACCCTATCTGAAACTCCTGCGCCGCGAGGTCACGGACGAGGACGTCAAGTCCCTGACGGAAATCAAAATCAAGCGCATCTCCAAGTTCAACTCCTTCGAAGCCGACGAATACCTGCGCGGACTGGAGGACCAGATCGAAACCGTCAAAGGCCACCTCGCCCAGCTGACCCGCTACACCATCAATTGGTTCAAGGAGCTCAAGAAGAAATACGGCACCAACCGCCAGCGGAAAACGGAGATCACCACCTTCGACCGCGTCGCCGCCAGCGCCGCTGCCGTCGCCACCGAGACCCTCTACATCCAGCGCGACGAAGGTTACATCGGCTACGGCCTGAAGCGCGGCGGCGAAGCCCTCTTCAAGTGCTCCCGCCTGGATGATATCATCGTCTTCCTCGACGACGGCACCGTCCGCGTCAGCCGCGTCACCGAAAAAGCCTTCTTCGGCGCCCACCCCATCCACGTGGCCCTCTTCAACAAGGAAGCCACTCCCGTTTACACGCTTTTCTACCGCGATGGCTCCCGCGGCCGCCTCTACGCCAAACGCTTCACCATGGGCGGCGTGACCCGCGACACCGTCTACGACCTGACCAAAGGCGCCAAAGGCAGCAAAGTCTTCTACTTCGCCGTCCACCCGACCGAAGCAGATTCCAACACCCTGCAACTGGTCGTCCACCTCCAGCCCGCTCCCCGCCTCCGCAAGCTGGAGATCGAACTCAACATGGCCGACTACGCCGTCAAAGCCCGCAACGCCCAGGGCAACATCGTCGCCGAAACCAGCGTCAAACGCGTGGCGAGAAGGCGGTAATTTGCGGATTTTATCAGAAAATGCATATCCGGAAGCGGCTGCTCAATGGGATCTTTCCGGATTAACGGGAAACTTGTCGGTATCCGAACAGAATCCCCTCAAACCAGTGACAAATTAGCTGGATGTGGATCGCCAAAAATGTTAATGGGAAGAATGACCAAAAAAGCGCTGCTGGCCCTCCTCCTCTGCATCATTAGTAGCGCGGAGGCCAGCCTGGCTGCCGATCCGGGAACGAGCGAAAATCCAATAAAATGTCAGGCCCCGGAGGGTGAGGGAGCGTATTTATTCCGGCTTCGGCTGCCATCTGGAGAGAAACTCGAATGGAATCGGCAGGGTAGCACCAGCGGAGAGGGGCACACGGGCCATCACTTCGACATTTACAATTCAAACCACAAGCACACTCCGCAACGTCACACCGGAACCAGCACAGACACATCCGGCCAGAGCGCGGCGAGGGGTTCGTCCAAGGTGGCAAGTTTGCCTCCTTGGCGGCGTGCCAGTTCCGCAAGCCAGGCATCGGTGATTTGCCGGTGACCGGTCAGGCGGGTGGGCGATAATTCAATGTAGGAAAAGTTCGCCGGCCAGAATTCGTGGCGGGGATGTGTCCGCAATGAAACCAGCACAGCCCAAGCAGCAGCCGCGGATTTGTCCTGCGCCAACATCATTTGCAGCCGCAGGAGGGTGCCTTCGGTCACCGGGCAGGTGGCGAAGCGGTCCTGCGCAGTCGCCTGCCACCAGCGCCGGACGCGGTCATGGTACTGGTGGTCCGAGAGGGTCAAGGCGGCCAGCACATTTCCATCCAGCAGCCATGTGATCATCGGCGGGCTCCCGGTTTGACGGACGGTCCTGCCAGTTGCAGCGCAGGAGAGTCTTCATCCGCCAAGGCTTGCTTCACATCCTCCTGTGAAATCGGCCGCCCGGATCGGCTCACCTGAATTCCCAAAACCGGATCAAAATAGCTGGTGGTATTCCCATCGGGCGGCGGAGCAGCAACCCCGGCGGCAACCTTGCGGCGCAAAAGATCTCCCACCGCTTTGCTGAGAGAGGTGCGGGTGGCAATGGCATGACTGCGGGCCATAGCGTAGAGATCGTCGTCAAGATTGATGGTCAATCGCATGACGCACCATGGTGCAGTGGTGCATAATTGTCAATTTCCTTCAATTGGTCGGAGTGGGAAACCACCGTGGCAGATGGAGTGGAGCAAATTCCATGGGAAACCAGCCCAGCGCCCAAAACAAAAAAAGAATGCCAAAATCAGGTCCGCACCCTTCTCCAGAAAATGAAGCGGTATGAAGTTTTGGGGCACGGTTGGATCCGGTGGAAGGCGGCGAACTGAGCAAGCCGAGGCCCTGCGTGATTGTCAGTTTGAACAGCCTGAACGCCAGTTTGACCACGGTCGTCGTCTGCCCTCTGACTTCTGCCCTGCGGCCCACCTGGCGCACCCGGCTGAGGGTCACCGTGGCAGGCCAGGCCTCCGACGTCTGCGTGGACCAGATCCGGATGCTGAGCAAAACGCGCCTGACCAAAAAGCTGGGCACGCTTTCACCTGCCGAAGCCACCGCTCTGGGTGAACTGCTGACGGACATGTATGGGAATTGAAACAGCCGGGAGAAGGCCTGGGTTCATAAGGACAGGCAAATCCTACCCCGCCTGTTTCCCTGCACTCATCAGGCGGAGCGCCGTCGGTTACTTTTCAGCCACCTCCAGCACCAGCGGCGCCAGGAGGGCGTCCTCCTTCATCCCGTGCTGCTGGTAAAAGGCGAGGAGGCGGCGTTGCCGGCCGGGGGGATCGAACGGCTTCGCCACGTATAATTTGTGCAGGCAAACCGGACAGAGTCCGGTGGGAAAGCGGTCGGATTCCTCCACCCCGCCGCTGCCTCCCATGAGGCATTGATAATACCGGCAATGACTCCAGCCGAACATATGGCCGGATTCGTGGCTCAGGGTGATGCAGGCCCGCCGCAGGATGATCGCCTGGACCGCAGGATGCGTGGTGCGGCCTTCCCGGGCCGGACGACCCCCGCCGAAAAAAAAGGCCGGATCATGGCGGGCAAGACTGAAGACACCGACCCGTTCCTTCAGCGTGGCCTCTCCAAACACGAAGTTCCAAGACTCCTTGGGATAGAGGTCGGTCATGGTCACGGCCAGCAAGGCGTAAGCATCGGCGGGCAGCCGGCCCGGGAGCCATTTGAGGAGATCGCTGGTCAGCAGTTGGGGCTGGCCGCTGGTGGCATTGAGGCGCCGTTTGGCTCCGGCGGCGGCCTCTGGTTCAGCCGGCATGAGGCGGGACTCCAAGCCGAAGAAAATGCCCAGGTATTCCCGCAACACTTCCAGCGAAGGGGCGGAACCATTCCGGGGAAATTCGCCCAGCGGCAGCAGATAGAGCACCTGGCGGGTCGGGTCCGGCAGATTGGCTTTGCTGTTCCGGTAGGATTTCACGGACTGCGGCCACTCATGCACACTGTCCAGCCATTCGCCGGACTTTGGTTTTCCCAAGGGATGATAGAGGGAATCCCCGAGCCAGGGACGCAGCTCCGGCGGCGCTCCCGTGGCATCGCTGGCTGCGGTCCGCGCCCCCTGACCCGGCGGCGTAAACGGCCAGAAATTGATCACCGCGAGGGTGACGCTGGCCATGGCCAAGCCGAGGGCGAAGGGAAGACGAAGCTTCATGACGCCATGTTATAAGCGGCGGGTGCGGCTGGGGCAAGATTTGAAACAGGTCCCCGCCGTAGATTGACGCCCCGCCGGTTCCACCCCAGAGTGCCGGCGTGAACGGCTACTTCGATTGCAATGCTACCACCCCGCTGCATCCGGCGGCCCGCGCGGCGTGGCTGGAAACGGCGGATCGTTATTGGCAGAATCCATCCAGCCTTTACCGCGAAGCCGGGGCCGCGCGGCAGCAGCTGGAGGATTGCCGCGAGCAGGTGGCCGACTGGCTGGGCTGCGAGGCCACGGAGATTGTGTTCCTGTCAGGAGCCACCGAGGCCAACAATGCGGTCATCGCCCATGCAGCGGCCAATGGGATCACGGGCATGGCCCTCAGCGCGGTGGAACACCCCTGCGTGCGCGAACCCGCCCTGCATCATTTTCCGGACCGCTGTCACGAAATCCCCGTGACCGGCGAGGGAGTGAC
>CAIZWU010000315.1 GCA_903936775.1 uncultured bacterium
CTTGATTTATTGCGCCGCCGTCTGATCCGGATGGTTTAGACCGGTCCTGGCTGCCGCAGTGCAGTTACAAATGAGGGCTGCTTTCATCCTCCCTTAAGTGACATTTCTGTTACATTCACTTTGATGAAAAGTATCTCCCCCCGGTCTTCCCATCGCAGCGCTGGCATGCTGGCTCTACTGTTGGGTCTGGGCCAGGCCTGCGCCTCGCCGGAGTCCGATGCCGTATTGGAGAATTTCGGCGATTTGGAATGGATCGGCGGCCGCAATGGCGAGGTGCTGGACAACAGCAGCGAATGGAAGCCGGAATACGAGGGACAACCCGCCACCGCGGCCGATTTGAGCGAGCCCCACTCCGCCGCTGGCGACCTGCTGGGAAATATTTACATCGCCGACAAAAATGCCCATGCCATCCGGGTGATCGACCGCAGTGGAAGGATCCGGACGGTGGCTGGCACCAACACCGCCGGCTATAATGGGGAAGGCCCGGCCCGTCAGCGGCAGCTGAATGGTCCTCAGAACGCCTATCCCATGCCGGATGGCTCGTTTTACATCCTCGATACCGGAAATCAGCGGATTAGGCGTGTCGATGCCGCCGGACAAATGAGCACCGTAATTGTCGAAAACACTGGTCTCTCCCGCGGATTGTGGGTCAAACGGGACGGCTCGCTGATTTATTACTGCACCAACACCGCCCTGAAGCGCTGGACCCCGGCCTTCGGAAGCAATCCCGGGGCCGTGATGGCCAGTGGATTCTCCGAGTTGGGCAATATTGATGTCGCGGCGAATGGTGATATTTACCTGACGGACCGGGGGAACCTGACCACTGATCCCACGGCTTCCAAAGTCTTCCGCATCGCCCCGAACGCCACCCCATCCACTTTCACACCGCAGGTGGTCGCAGGGACGGGAGGCACCACCGACAGCGGGCCCGGCGCCAGTGGCTCCCTGGCAACCCAGGTAGGAATCCGCGGCGTGCGCGGGATCGCTTTCCATCCGGCAGGCGGTTATTTCCTGGCCACGCACAAAGGAGGCGATTTGTGGTATGTGGATAGAAATGGCATCATGGCTCTGGCGGTCCAGGGTAACGACGCGAATGCCAATGTGCCAGCCACCCTGCCCCGGGCTCTGCCTGCCCTGGGCAGTGCCGTGGTGAGTGAACTTCGCTCGGTGAGTGTAGCCCTGAATGGGGATTTATTGATGGCGACGAACGACTCCGGCTACATCCTCCGGGCCCGCTATCAAGGCCCCGTGCCGGGGGCAGCTGAATTGCGTATGATCCCTCCAACCGCTGCCGGAAGGCCAGTGTCGCTGGAATGGACTCCCGCCCCTGGCCGGTGGTCCCGTGTGGAGTCCACCAGTGATCCGGCGACGGAGATTTGGACGCCGCGCACGGTTGCCCCGGCCGGGGTTTCCGGCTATCCAAATGTGTGGACGGAGCCTTTTTACACAACCAGCCAGCCACGGCAGTATTACCGGCTGAGGGAATTCCGGGATTGGCCCAATTGATCGAAATCGTCCCATCGCTTTTGTAGTCAGGCGGCCACCGCCGTCTTTCGTCAGAACGGGGAGACCGGTGCAAACCAATCACTAACTCATCATCTCCACCACCACAGCGGTCGCATTATCGCGGCCGGAGCGTTCAAGGGCTTCATTGATAAGTTGCTGGGCCGGAGTGATGATCGTGTCCGGATTACGGAGCAATTCTTCCAAATGGTGATCCCAGAGGCCATCCGTGATGCCGTCCGTGACAAGCAAAAACCGGTCACCCGGCTGACAGGAGACCGCCCCGATCTGAGGTTCAACAAATTGGTGCCCAGCCCCCAGCGCTTTATTGAGCACATTTTTCCTCGGATGAGTCCGGGCTTCGCGTTCGGAGAGTTTGCCATTCCTGCGGAGCCAACCGACTTGGGAGTCATCCTTGCTGAGTTGCCTGAGCGGGGCTCCGGCAGGCAGGTAATATAGCCGACTGTCACCAATATGGGCAAAATAGAGCCAGCCCGGAGCGAACCACGCCAAGGTCAGCGTGGCCCCCATGCCGGCACATTCAGCGTAGCTCCCGGCCAACTCCGTAAGGTCACGGTGGATGGATGTGAAGAGTTCCGGGAGCACATCCTGAAAGTCAGGAGGACGGCCCTGGGCCCGCTGGCGGAAGCTGCGCGGCAGCAGTTTGGTAATTTTATCCACCGCGATACGGCTGGCAAACTCGCCGCTCTTGGCCCCACCCATGCCATCGCTCACCGCAAAGACAAAGTCCGATTCCCCAAGGGAGTCCGACCCGACTTTGCCAAGAAAACGTACTTCGGCGGCATTAAAGGACAAAGCCAGGAAAGCGTCCTCATTGTTGGGACGGACTTTGCCCGGATGGGTCAGGCCGGACCACCTGAGGTCGGGAGAGGTGAGGGGAGGTGACAAGGAATCCACGGATGGCATGGAGGAAACAGTACTGGGGCAGGAAGGTTGCGGCTAATGGTGATCGGTGATGCTTGCGGTTGGTGGCGGAATCAGATCCGAAGCGTTCCCAAAGCCGTCCGCGGTCTTCATCACCGGAGGCTCGGGATTCATTGACTCCGCTTCGGGTTCACCCAAAATGGTGGCAAACTCGAAATCAATCAGGCAAAACCGCCCCAACTGCGGACTGTAGGTGATGTTTCGCAAAAAGCGGTCCTCATGACGCACGCCAAAGGCCTCCAACTCCGCAAAGAGTTGAGCAACGCGGACTTCGTCCATGCGATCAACCCGGCCTCCACAGTTGGTGGTCACCATGACCAACTGAGCCGGGTCATGCTCCAGCAGGCGGGGCACGAAGGGGCAGTCGCGCCTTTCGAGGTATTGGAGCACCCGGACTTCGTTGGCAAAACGCTCCGCTGCATGAGGTCCCCGGAAGGTTTTGTGGACCCTGCCATCGTATCCAAGTCGAACCGTGGCCCGGGCAGTGTCTTTAACCTGATTCATGACAGCTATTCTAACCAGTCGACCGGCCTTGGCAAGCAGGACCGCACTACGGACCGACCTGGGTGCCCATGGCCAAGTCACACCCTGCCGCCAGAACGGCATTCTGAACCCGCTGTACCATCCCATGAGGAACGGCTTGGTCCGCGTTCACGACGACATTACGGGTCTCGGACTTTACCGCTTCAAGCGCCGCGGCCAAATCGCCGGTAAAAATGGGTTTGTCATTCAACCAAACGGAAGGGGTGTCTCCCGCCTGAATGGTGATAATATGGGCCCGCTCAACCAGTTTCAGACTGGATTGGGAAACAGGCAATTGTACCCGGATCCCGCTGCGGACCACCAGGGTGGAGTTCAGCAGGAAAAATATCAGGAGCAGCAGAACGATGTTGAGCAAGGGGGCCAGATATAGAAAATCCGGGCGGAGTGTAAGGGTGCTCTGGAGTTTCATGAGGTGGTTTCCTGAACTGCTGGATTCCGAATTCGTGCCCGATGCCACCGTCCAACCAGACCTGATTTATTATTTCACCACCACTGGTCCTCCACCAGCAGCCTTCCTGCGTTTTTCCTCGATACTCCGCGCCCCTTCTTTGAACTCCACGATATCGGTGGTCTGGCGGCTTTGAAGCAGGAGATTCACCATTTCGATGCCGGCGCGTTCCATATCATGCATCAGGGTTTTGGCATTCTGCGCCAGATAAGCGTAGAGCACGTAGGATGGAATGGCCACAGCGATGCCCGCCGCACTGGTGACCAAACTGCGGTAGATACCCCGGGCCAGTTCCGTATTTGTCGCGTAGCCGTTTTGGACTACTGGCAGAAAAGTATCGAGAAGGCCCAGCACCGTGCCGAGTAAACCGATCAGAGGGGCGATGTAGGCAATGGAAAGCAAAACAGGCAGGGACCGTTCCAAACGGGGCACTTCGAGCTGCCCCGCTTCCTGGGCGATCTCCTTCAATTCAGTCCGGTCAGCCTCATGACGGGTCAAAACGGCCTTCATCACCCGGGCAACCGGGCCTGGTGTGCCGGCACAGACGTGAAGCGCCTCGGCGTAGTTTTTGCGGCTGATCAAATTGCCCAGACCTTGAAGGAGATCCTGAACGACAATGGTGGAACGGTGATAATGGAAGAAGCGTTCGAGAAAAATCCCGACCGCCAGCAGGCTGCACCCGAGGAGGAGAAAGATGAGGGGGCCCCCCTGTGTAATCAATTCCTTCATTGTTGATTAAAGATTTAGCTCAAACCATGACACCGGACAACCGGCAAAAATCACTTGGAGAACCTTAACCCAACTTAGGCAATTCCGCCACGGCTTTTCTCCAGAGGGCTGGGGATGAGCCAGGGCTTACGTACTAAAAGTCTGTAAAATCAGGTTGGTGATTGTTTCCCAGTAGCCGGGATCGGGCGCGGGGCGCTTTCTTTTGCTACTCAGGGAGCATTGGGTGGGGGGACTTTGAGGAACTTGGTGGCGAACTCCCGCACCAGGGCCGGATTATGGGCGGTGGTCCGGTCACGGACTTGGCAGTGATCCTCCTGAGAGGTGACGTCGAGGACACGATGCCGCTGGTTATCCACCGACCAGTGCGCCCGGAACAGGTGCTCGAGGCTGACTGTCTCCGGTAGCTGAATTCGATCACACTTTGCACGCCGGACCATTCCCCTGATTTGTCAAACTTGGCCAAGTCCCGGCAGACAACCACGTTTTATTGGTCGCAACGGGCCCGGTTCATTTCGCGGGTAAGGGCATTTTGCCACGACTCCGGCCATGGCGCGCCGCGTTCTTCCGGCTACTTCGTCACACCCCTGGATTTGAAGGCTTCAAAGGGACGCGTTTCGTTGGCTTTGAGCACCAGCAGTTAGTCCCGCCCTGAACTCCTGCAGGAGTTCGGCGACCCTTGGATGGCCCGCCCCAGTGTTTCGCCTCAGATGAAATATCCAATTTGGCCTGATGAGGAAAGCTGCGGCTGGGAATCCAATCCAGCCAAAAAAACCAAGCTCAAAACCAAAACTGCGCATCGCTGCGGTGACCGAGGAGCTGGTGCGCACAAAAAAACTTGGGGAAGACTAAAAGAGCAGTGGCGCACCCTGACGAACGCGATGCTGTGGTGGACTGTAACCGTCTCAGCAACCCATCACGCCGGATTTCCTGCGGGTGCGGCCGGGGCTTGTGCGGCGGCCGGGGTGCGGACGGCGAGCCATCTC
>CAIZWU010000316.1 GCA_903936775.1 uncultured bacterium
CGCAAAAAGGCGAAGATCGACACCAGCGTGGAAGCTTATAGCGTGGCCCGCAGTGAGCGCAGCATCCGCCGCGCCGATATTTCGGTGCTGGTCATTGATGCGTCGCGGGGGGTTACTGCGCAGGAACGGAAAATCGCCGGCACCATCGTCGATGAGAACAAACCCTGCATTATCGTCGCCAATAAATTTGACCTGTATCATCCGGAAGGCCAGATGAAGGCCCGGCTGGAAGAGCTGGAGGAACATGTCCGGCGGGAACTTTTCTTCCTGCATTATGCTCCGCTGGTGGCGGTCTCGGCGAAGGACGGGAAAAATCTGTCCAAGGTTTTCACTGCGATTGATGAAGTGAAACGCGCCAGCGACAACGGCATGTCCACCGGCCAGTTCAACCGGTTGCTCCAGGAAGCCATTGCCCGCACCCCGCCGCCGCATGTGCGGGGCCGGCGCTTCAAGCTGCTCTACGCCACCCTCGCCCGCGAGGAAATGAGCCGTCCGATCATGGCGCCCCGGGTGGTGCTTTTTGTCAATCACGAGGACCTCATGACGCCTACCTACCGGCGTTATCTGGAGAACACCGTGCGCGGCAGCATGAAGTATGAAGGGCTGCCGATCCGTTTTGATGTGCGTGCCCGCGAAAAACGTCAGGGCAGTGTCAAGGATCTGTGGAAACCCGCCACCCGCGGCACCGGAGGACGCCAGGGCCGTCGCAAGGAAGACGAGGCCAGCGGCAAAAAGGAGCGGCAAAAGGACGCCCAACGCCGTGTTTCTGCGGAACGTTCCGGCCCTCCCCGGGAAGAGGGAGCCGCACCGTCAGCTGCCCCCGCCAAACGTGCGGTGGCGAAGCGCCCCGCCTCGAAACGTCCGGCCAGCAAGCGTCCCAGCGATGAGCGGACCGAATCCAAACGTCCGACCCGGGGAGGTCCCGCCGCCAAGCGGTCGGCCAGTAAGCGTCCTGCCAGCAAGAAAACGGATAGCAAACGCCCGCCGCGCAAACGCCAGGCGCCCCAAAAACGCGCCGGAAAACCCGCCGCGCCGAAACGCGGCCGGAAATAATCCAAATTGGCAGGGGGTCCGTGGCGCAAGCGGCGGGCCCTCAGAGCGAGTTAAGGAAGGCAATCAGGGCGGCGCGCTCCTCTTTAGTCAGTTTTTCGAAGGCTTCACGGGATGCTTTGGACTCCCCATCGTGCCAGAGGATGGCTTCGTTGAAGCTGCGGGCGCGGCCGTCGTGGAGGTAGAAGGTGTTGCCGTTCACGGCGCCGTTGAGGCCGATGCCCCAGAGCGGCGGGGTGCGCCATTCCGTGCCGGTGGCGAGGAAGTCAGGCCGGTGGTCGGCGAGGCCTTCGCCCATGTCGTGGAGGAGGAGGTCAGTGTAGGGGCGGATGGTTTGGTCGCGCAGTTCCTTGAGCGGATGATCGCTGCCCGTTTTGAGTTCCGGGAGGTGACAGGCGTTGCAATTGACCTGAGAGAAGAGTTTTTCGCCGAGGCGGACGGTGGGGTCATCCAACTGGCGGCGGGCGGGGACGGCGAGGGATTGGGTGTAGGTGACGACGCGGTCGAGGATGTGGTCGCTCAGTTCCGGGGTTCCTCCATGGGGCAGGATTCCGAGGGTGGGCTGCTGTGATGCGGTTAGGGATTCCTGGGGATGAATGCTGGTGGTGATGCCAATGTCGCCGAGGAAGGCGTCGGCGGTTTGCTGGCGCAGACTGGGCTGGTTGGCTTTCCACCCGAATCTGCCGGGCACGGTCTTTTGGAATTCGAGGCTCCAGACTTCGTTGAGCCGGCCGGAAATGCCGTCGTGGTTGGTGTCGTCAGAATCAGTCAGGGCGCGGAGGGTGGCTTCCGGGATGGCCTCCAGGAGACCGTTGCCGTAGATGGGTGGGGCGAGGCGGGGGCCGATCAGAAGCCCTGCGGCGGGTGGGCCGTAGTGCCAGGTGATGGGGCCGAACTCCGGACGCCGCAGTTCGATGGTTGCGCCATCCGGCAGGGTACGGATGGATTTGACCCATTGGATAGGGACATCGGCTTCCGGCTGCGAGCCGGGGAGGGCCCGGACGGCGAGCTGGCCACCGTAAATGGAGTCAGGGAGAGGGGCGCCGTGGGGGGCCTGACCGGGGAGGCTCAGGCGGAGTAGAAGGCCGGTCATGGTTTCCCCTTCTTTCGGCGGGCCACCCCGGCCATCCTTGATGTGGCAGGTGGAACAGGACCGGGCGTGAAACAGCGGGCCGAGACCATCACGGGCCTGGGCGCTGGCGGGGGCGATGACCCAGTTTTCGTTGAAGAAGGAATTGCCCACCACAAATTGACGGCGGGTCTCGCGGCTGACGTTGCCGAGGGGCAGCGAGTAGGCGTCCTTGCCATCGTTGAAAACGGTGGTGGTGCCGCCGGAGAAGGCTTCCGGGGGATGCCCGGGGGGGGCGGCGCTGGCTTGGAAGCTGGCGGCCAGGGCGGCAGCCAGGGTGGAAAGGAGAAGGCGCTTCATGAGGGCAGAATAGCGCGGACCAGCGCCAACCGGGGGAGATCAGCCAGCAACATCTCCGGCGGGTTGCTCGGGAATTTGGATCTGGAGGGCGCGGGCAAAGCGGCGGAGGAGGGCCGACTGGTCTTCGGCGGTGGTGATGGTTTTCATGACGGCGAGGCGGCCAGGGGCGTCATCTTCGCCGAGGATGGCCTGGTCGAAGGGCGCCGGGATGGCCCGGGCGGCGGCGAGGGTGCCGTCAATTTTGGCGTCGAGGCCGGGGACCAGGTCCGGTTGGACGAGTTCGGCGAGCTGGCGCAGGCTGGGGCCGGATAAAGTGGTGCCATCCAGCCTGACATACTGGCCGCGATAGATGTTCTGCAGGCCGAGGGCGTCAAAAATGAGGTCCTGGTGGGTCATGTCGCTGAAGCAGGAGTGTTCGTCTTCCTGTTCCTTGGTGTCCCAGGCGACCTGGAGGCGTTCCCCCGCGAGTTCGTTGCCGCTGAGGAAGATCATGCCGGTGAGGAGGCGCTCGATGGATTGATCATACCCTTCCTCGAAGATGGCGCGGAAGTTGCCGAGTTTGCCCGGCGCCCACTGTTTCAACAAGTCCTCGAAATGGGTGACGAGGAGGTCGGCACAGGCTTGGAGATAGTGGCCGCGGCGGATGGCGAAGGGGGCGGTAGTGTAATCGGTAAAGGGCCGGTCACCCGGGCCAGCGGCGCTTTTGTCCTGACCCCAGAGGAGGAACTCAATGGCATGCCAGCCGCAGGAAATGTTCTTCTCGCCGTCGGTCAGATTCAGCTGCGCAATCAGTTCAGCGTTGATGACAGGGTAGGCTTTTTCATTGCCGATGATGCCCCCGTCGCCGCCTTCGCCAGCGTCGATGTAGCGTTCGTCGAGAGGCCAGGAATTCAGGAGGGGTTCGGGGCCGTCGGCGTCATCGATGGGACCGGCGTAATAGCGGAAGACTTCACTTTGCAAATAGGGCTGCCGGGCTTTGATCCAGGTTTGACGTGCGGCTGAGAGGGTTTCCGGCGAGGGGGCCGCGAGGAAGGCGCGGATGGACGCGCGGAGCTGGGTAGTGGATGTCAGACAGTCGCTGTAAACGGCGTGGACGGTGGTGGCGTAGTGCTGGACCACGGCACGGGAGGTTTTCTGTTGAGGCGTCAAGGCAGCCTGGGTCGCTGCGGCCAGGGAAACGCACACCAGCAGGGAAAGGAGGGAGGGCTTCATGGCGGTGGCTGGGGTCTTGGCTTGGGAAACAAGCCATGATACGCGGGCAGCAGGTTATTATTTTGAGAGCGATTACCGCGAGTCCGGCTTTTTGGACATTTTGGGAATCGAAGCAGGGCCACACTGGCGCGACCCGATAGTTTTATACTTGCGGGATCCTGCACCTGCTTTACCAATTAAACATGCCTGAAATCCTTGAGACATCCGAGATCCTTCCACCCTTGGGAATTCTGGCTCATGTGACGCCGGGAAGCCGTGCGGCCCTGACGGATGGCGGGGAATTTGTCCACTACGCCAAGGGCGAAGCGGTGCTGCAGCAGGGAGAGGCCACGGGGCACTTGTTTATCGTGGTGTCCGGTGAACTGGCCGTGACCCTGCGTTCTCCTGAGCAATTGGTGCCGCTGGGGTACATTCACGAAGGGGAGACCGTCGGGGAGATGGGGTTTTTGGAGGAAGTGGAGGCCAGTGCGTTTGTGGCGGCAGCGGTTCCCTCCAAGGTGTGGCAGATTTCCAGGGACGCTTTCGAGGTTTTCCTGACCAAGAGTCCAGTGGCGGGAAATGAACTGCTCAAGGAGATCGTGAAACTGCTGAGCCGCCGCGCCCGCAAGGGTCACGAACGCCTGACCGAAGTTGAGTAAGTTCCTGATTCCGCCAAGGGAAAACGGTTGCCGTCCCGCCCGCCGGGTCCTGCGGCCGATTGACGGTTGTGGTTTGGCGGAGCGGTTTGAATGGGACTAGCCGACCCGGGTCCGTTGTTCTACCTTGAGGTTAGCCGCCGCCGGTGCTACTGGATATCCACCTCCACGTGCTGCTGCTGCCTTAGACTCGCCCGCACGTCCACGATATTCAAATCCACCCGTTTGCGGGCCAGAAAATGGGAAACCTTGCGATATCCTGCGGATTCCAGGGAATCGAGGGCATCGTCAAAATCCGATCCCACCCGGCGGGGCACATGGCTATCGCTGCCCAGCACCACCGGGATGCCGCGCTCGCGCATCATGGTGAGCATTCCCGGCCCGGGATTGAACTCCGGGGCCAGCTTCAGCCGTCCGGACGTATTCAGTTCCATCGCCACCCCCGTCGCGGCAATCCGGTCGAGGCAAATGCCCAGATGCTCTGCGATCACCTCAAATTCGTAATTTTCCGGCTGTAGATTCTTTACCAGATCCGGATGGGCCAGGGTATCAAACAATCCTGTCTCGGCGCTCTCTGCGAGGTGCGTGAAATACTGCTTCTGGAATGCCACCAGATCTCCCTTCCAAAATCGGGTCTTATAGTCTGTTCCGAAGAAGTGAACCGACCCCAGCACGTGGTGGAATTCGCAACGTTCGTTCAAGGACTCCACCCACCACTCAAAGCCCGGAAAAAAATCCATCTCCATCCCAACCCGGACATCGAGTCGTCCGGCATAGGCTTCCCGGGTGCGCTCCACCATCGCCAGGTAGTCGTCCAATTGGGAAATATCCATCCGCACCTGGGGCCACCAACCGTCCGGCATCGGGCTGTGGCAGGTGAAAATGATTCCCTTCAAGCCCCGTTGCAGGGCCGTTTCGGCATACTCCTCCGGCTCCCCATGGGCATGTTTACACAGCGGCGTGTGCATGTGGGAATCGTAATAGAGCGGGCGGGGCAGGGCACTCATGGGTTAATCAGCGGGTCAAAACGAAACCGCACCCTTCCTCCAAACCCTGCCCGCGTCCACCTGAAATCCCCTCCTGCTTTTCCAGAGCAGGAGCCGGGTCCTGGCCTCAGGGGGTTGCCACTTCCCATTGCTTCAGCTTCCGGTCGAGGAAAAAGGGCACCAATGGAATGAACGAGGCGATGAAAATCAGCGCACACCGGCGGAAGGGCCAGTGGGCCTCCAGCATCGCCCGCAGCAGGGCGACGCAGAACACCACGAATAAAATACCGTGGATCATCCCGGTAATTTTCACCGCCAGCGGTTGGCCGGCCAGATACTTCAGCGGCATGGCGATGCCCAGCAGGATCAGATAGGAAACTGCTTCGGCCAGCGCGATATGGCGAAGAAAAGAAATAGGGCTCTGCATAGGGAGAGTTCTCTCATTGGGGGCGGGGCCTGAGCCTTTCAAGCGGACAAAGGGGGCGACTGGCCCTCCAAGCCCTCCAGCCCTCCTTGATTGGAGATGGCGTTGAAGTGCGGAAAAGGATTCTACGGCAACAGCGTGGAGATTCCCGCAATTTCAAAGATGAAAACCATAATAATATAGTAAAATATTCCCTTTCTGAATTTCTGCCGGCCCTTTCCCCACCTTGAAAGCAATTCCGTTGGCGCTCTGGCTGGGCGTGAGCAAAAGCAATCTCCCCCTCGTTCTCCTCAATATGGGCAACTTCTACAGCACTACCCACAGCGATCCGCTGCTCGGATTCATGGCTTGAGTCCGGTATGACAGATTGGAGGGCTTGGCCGCGTTTTTTGAGTTCATTATGAAAGTCTGTTCTGCGATTCTGGGGTTGTTGTTGGTTCCATGTTTGACGGGAGGCTGCGGGGAAGCGCCGACAGGGGGGGCGGCGGGAACGGTGAAGGCGGAGGAAAAGGGATGGACGGTGACCGATTGGTCGGAGTGGAAACAGCAGGACACCGGGCCGGAGGCGAAGGTGAGTGTGGTGGCCGATTTGCCTGAAACCAAGCCGGTGGAGGGCCGCCCGCCCTTGAGTGCGGAGGCGCAAAAGGCTGGCGTCCTGGTGCTGGAACGCGGGGAGCCGTTCACGGTGGTCCGCTACGAGGGCAAGGCCCCCCTGTTGGTGGATGAATATGAGATTTCCTGGGACGCCATGCGGGTCGAGGGCAATGATTTTTTTGCCTCGCTCACGTTCCCGGTGGGTTCGAAAGAGCAGTGTGCGACCTTCGTGACCGGAGGATGGGGCGGCTGGACCACGGGCATATCCTCAATTGGCCATCAGTTCGCCAATGAAAACGAGACCTCCGGGTCGATGGAGTTTGCGACCGGCCGGTGGTATACGTTCACTCTTCAGGTGAATACCAAGTGCCTGCGCGGACTGATTGATGGAAAGGAGCAGTTCAAGGTAGGACTCAAGGGGAAGACGATCGGGATGCATCCGAGCGAGATCACCAAGTCGATGCCGTTGGGCTTTGCCAGCTACAGCACCAAGGGCGCCATCCGGAACGTCAGGGTGCGGGCGCTCAAGGCCGGGGAATTGGTGGCGCCGGTGGAACCGGAATAGGTTTTTCAGTTTCCACCATCTGCACGGTCGTCCGGGAGTGGATCGTGGATATAAATGGTGATTTGTTGACGTTTGGGGTGGAGGTGGTGACTTTTGCCGCTGACGTCCCGAATCTGAAACACTGAAATCATTACTCCCATGCGCCTGCTGTCTGTTTTTGCCCTGACGTGTTCCCTGATGTCCGCCCCGGCGGGGAATTGGCCGAACTGGCGCGGGCCGGACTATAACGGGTCCAGTCAGGAAAAGGGGATTCCGGAGAAGTTTTCACCGGTGGAGAATCTGCGCTGGCAGGCCGCGTTGCCCGGTCCCGGGGCTTCGACTCCAGTGGTCTGGGGCGAAAACGTTTTCGTGACCACGACCGATGAGAAGGCGGAAAAGCTGCTGGGGATTTGTCTCGACCGGAAGACCGGGGCGGAGCGGTGGCGGAAGGAGATCGGCAAGGGGTTCCGTCAGGATGAGCGCAGCACCTATGCGGGACCGTCGCCGGTGACGGATGGCGGGCGGGTGGTGTTTTTCTTCGGAACAGGAGACATGGCGGCGTTTGATTTTGCCGGCAAGCCCCTCTGGACGCGGCAGATCCAGGCGGACTACGGGAGCTTTGCATTTTTGTGGACTTTTTCGAGCAGTCCGGTCCTGCACGGTGGGCGGTTATACTTGCAGGTGTTGCAGCGGGATACTTCCTTCGAGGGCCATGGGGAGCTGCGAGGGAAACCGGGGGGCGGGAATGAGTCCTATCTGCTGGCGCTGGACCTGGTGACGGGGAAGGAGCAGTGGAAGGTGGCCCGGCCCTCTGATGCCAATGCGGAGTCCAGGGAGTCGTTTGCGACGCCGATGCCTTTTTCCTTTGGCGGCAGGGAAGAGTTGCTGGTGGCGGGGGGGGACTGCCTGACCGGGCATGATGCCGCGACGGGCAAGGAGTTGTGGCGGACGCCTTCGTGGAACTCCGAGAAAATTTCGCATTGGCGGTTGGTGCCGGGTCCGGTGGCAGGGGATGGCATCATCCTGGGTTGCGCCCCCAAACGGGCGCCGGTGTATGCGTTCAAGGCGGGAGGGAATGGATTGCTGACCGAGTCTGGCACGGCGTGGGTCAGTGGGGATGACGTGAATAGCCAGGATGTATCATCGGATGTGGCGACGCCGCTGTTCTACCGGAACCGTTTTTATATCATGAACAGCGACCGCAAGGCGATGACCTGCGTGGAGCCGAAAACAGGCAAGCTATTTTGGGAATACCGGGTGGAAGGCGGGGCGAAGATTGAATGCTCACCGACCGCGGCGGACGGACGGATTTATTTTATGGATCAACGGGGCAAGGTCACGGTGCTGGCGGCTGGGGATGAGGCCAAACTGCTGCATGAAGTGGACTTCGGCGGACTGGGCGAGAAGGATATCCGGTCGAGTATTGCCATCGCCGGGGGGAGCCTCTTCATCCGGACCAATACCGCGTTGTTTTGTGTGGGCGCGAAGGAGTGACCGGAATGATGATGAATGTTAAGAATGACGGGTTCCGGAGGGGATAGTTATGAAAGGTGATTTGCTGCTGCGGGGGTTTCTGTGGGAGCTGGGGGCATTTCTGCTGCTGGGCGCGATGGCGCGGGCGGCGGAGCCAAGGGTGGAGGCTTTTGGCCAAGTGGAGTGGCGGGCGGTGTTTCAAGGAGTGGAGCATACCTCGGTGGTCCTGACGGAACCGCGTCCGATGCGGGCCCAGGTGCTGCGGGTGCGGTTGGAAACGCCGGGCTTGTCCATGGTGGCGACACCGGATAATGGGGAGGCCCCGGGAGAGACCACCGGACAGCGCACCACCAGTTTTCTGAAAGCCCAGGCATGTCAGGCGGCTATCAATGCCGCCCCGTTTGACCTGGTGTCCTCCCTGGAAGGAAAACCACTGGATATCAGTGGCCTCCAGATCTCCGGTGGGAAGGTGGTCTCCCCGGACAATGGTTATCCAGCCCTGTTGTTCCTCAAGGATGGCCGGGCGCGCATTCAACGGCAGCCCTTTCCCGGGCCGGACATCCTGGAGGCCGTGAGCGGGTTCCAAATAGTATTGTGGGAGGGAAAAACCGTGGCGACCGATGTGAAATTGCACCCCAGAACCGGAGCCGGAGTCAGTGCCGATGGCCGGACGCTCTGGCTGTTGGTGGTGGATGGCCGGCAGGCAGGAACCAGTGAGGGATGCACCACGGTGGAAATGGCCGGTTGGCTGAAGGTCATGGGGGCGGACTCCGGCATCAATCTGGACGGCGGCGGCACCACGACCATGGTGGTGGCCGGCAAGGATGGAAAACCAGTGGTGCTGAACCGCCCGGTCCACGCCGGAATCCCGGGCATGGAGCGCCCGTCAGGGAGTCACCTCGGGGTAAGGGCGCGGGCGTTGCCGGCTCCGGAGTCTGTCCGTTAGCTGGAAGATCAGGGCTGGGGGGCGGTAGCCTGACCCAATGCTCTCAGCAGTGGGGCCTGGCGGGCACGGGCCGCATTCAGGTTATTGTAATAACCAGTCAGTTTTCCCTGCTCGCGGCGGACTTCGGCGCCGGCTTTCTGCAGCCGTTCAGTGATGGATTTGGCTTCGAGGGCTCCCACCGGGGTCATATCGGCGGTGGTCGGACTCAGGATGGTCTCGCGGGCGTTCTCCAAGGCATTGACCAACGATTGGTTGCGGGCAATGTCAGCTTTCAGGAGCCGGGCGGTTTCCGGTTTGGCGGCGGCCAATTGGCTCTGCTTGTAACGATTGGTCGATTCCAGTCGACGGATGTTGTCGTCGATGGCGTCGCCGAGTTTGCCTTTTTCCTTGGCGGACTTCAGGGTGGCGCGGCGGTTCGCCTTCCAGTCTTCATTGATCCGGTATTCTGTATGACCATACCAGCCTGCGCCGGTGGCATCGTATTTGTCGTAATCCTCGTGCCGGGCAAAGGTGCCGCCAAGAGCGATGGCCTGTTCAATCCGGCGGTCGATCCGGGCATCAATTTTGGCAAGGTCGGCTTCCAGGATACCGATCGGAATGACCCGTTGCCGATTCTCCAGTTGGCCCCGCACCTGGGCCCGGCGCTGGGCATAGTCAGTGATTTGTTTGCGCAGGAAATCAATCACGTTGGCCTTGGCCTCCGCAATCCGGGTGCCTGAGTCTTTGGAGTCCGTATAGGTGGCCAATCGTTCCACAGCCTTGGAGATCCTGGCCTCGATCCGGTCATCAGTCCTCCGTAGATCGGCAGTGATGGCGTCGACTTCTTTTTGAGCAGCATCGGCTTGCTTCTGGAGGGCTTTGGTCCGGGCGGGATCAACTGCTGCCACGGGTGGGGCTGCGGCGGGTTGAGCAGAAACCAAAGTGGATAGCGCCGGGAAGGCGAGCAGAGAAAGGAGCAGTAGTTTCATGACAAGGATCGGAGGGGTGGAGGTCACCAGGACACGATACCACCAGATCGCGGGAGGTTTGTAAAGCACCCGCTGGACGGTTATTTCCAAGGCGGGGGCCTTGATTTTCCATCCCGGGGAAAGGACTTACCAGATCCGCTCAATGAACTTCTCAAGGAAGCCTTTTTCAGAATCAGGCTTGGTCTTCTTCCGGGAGTCGAGCGGGTCGGGCTGGAGGTCAGGACTGTCCGCGCTGACGAGCCGGATGGACTTCACATTGACGCGGCGGACGGGGGTGTCGTTAGTGTCCACGGTGACGCCGCTGGCGGCTTCGAGGACTTCGAGCCCCTGGGTCACCTGACCGAATACGGTGTAGTTGCCGTCGAGCCGTTTCTGGGTGCGCAGGCTGATGTAGAATTGACTGCCGGAGGATTGTTTGTCGGGGGCGTTGAGGTCGCCGGGACGGGCCATGGCGATGGCACCCTTGGTGTGCAGGCCTTTGATTTCAGGGGCGAGTTTATAGCCCACGTCAGTGAGGCCCCACTCGTCCTTTTTGTCGTCCGTTTTAGTATTGGGGTCGCCGGTTTGCACGATATAGTCCTTGATGGCGCGGTGGAAGGCGAGGCCATCGTAGAATCCTTCCGAGGAAAGTTTTTTGAAATTGGTGACGGTTTTCGGGGCATCCTGCGGATTGAGCTGGATGACGACCTTGCGCTTCACCCCGTTGATCTCGACGAGCATGAGGGCGGTGTTGAACTGGTTCTGACCAGGCAGGACCACGGGTTTGCCTTCCGCAGCAGCGGCGGCGATTTCCTCCGGTGTCTTTTCCTTGCCCCGGAAGACATTCATGCCTCGGTCGATGGCATTATTGACGGTGCTGCAGGAGCTGAAGACAAGTGCCACTGCAGAGAGGGCGAGGAGGGGCCGGAAATGGTTCGACATAAGCGCTGGTGAATGGATGAGCGGAGGGGTCAATCGTCAAGAGACTTTCTGATGGTGAGCACCGCGGCGGCGGCGGACGGGTCAGGGCCGCCATGCCAGGGAGGAGTGGTGCCGCGGCGCAGAAAGGCGAGGGCATGCCGCTGGCCGGTGAGGGGGTGCAGGGCGGTCCGGGTCAGCGTGCCAGCCGGGGGGGCGGTGGGGTCTGCGGCTTCGGAATGCAGGGTCCAGCCAGCGACCGCAGGCGGCCCGCCGGTTTGGACGAGGGCCGTGAGGTGGCGGTTGACCCGGCCTACACTGCGGATCCGGCTGATGACCTCCTGCCCGATGTAGCAGCCTTTGTGGTAGTCGATGGCCGTCAGGTCGAGGCCGGCTTCCGGAGGCAGCAGGTCCGGGGTGAGTTCGTGACCCCACGCCGGAACCCCATGAATGACCTCCAAGGTCGATTGATCCTCCGGGGAGAGGATCGGGAAGTGGGCAAGCCAGAAGGCGAGGCGTTCCGGTGTGGTCCAAAGGTCGTGGCCGGGAAGGCCGAAGCGTGGCGTGCTGGCGGAACGCTCCTCTGCCGAGAGCAGGGGAGTGATTTGATCGGAAGGGCCGATGACGTGGCAGAGAGCGGTGGTTTCGGTGAGGTCCTCGAGCACGCAATCGTCGGCGATCAGATATTTTTCGAGGCGGAGTGGGAGAAAGTCGCGCAGTTCGCCGGGGCCGCTGATGAAAAGGGCGCCGGTGGAATCCTGGGAAAGGTGCACCCAGGCTTCCAATTTGCCTTTGTGATTGGTGACGCAGGCTGGCAGGGCTCCGCCGGGTGGGATCCTGCGGACGTCGTTGGTCACCTGGCCATTCAGATAGCGCACGGCGTCAGGACCCGTGAGGCGGAGGCGGACCTGGTCGCTGAGGTTGGCGATGGCTCCCGTTTCGTGGATGGCCTGCCAGGTGGCGGGAGTCATGAACGGAAGGGAAGGTAGTTGGCAGCCATGACGGAAAAATCCTCCTCGCCTTGTCCATTGCTGGCCATGGCGGCCATGCCTTCGGCGACGATGCTGAGGATCGGGAGTTGCAGGCCGGATTCGCTGCCCAGTTGGAGGGCGAAGGAGGCATCCTTGAGCATATTTTTCAGTGAGAAATGCGGGGTGAAGTCGGCTGCGATCATGGACGGGATCTTGAGTTTTGAGACCCCGGAGGCGGCGGCGTTGCGTTCGAGTGCGGCCTGGAATTTGGTGAGGGCGATCCCTTGGGCGGCGGTGATGCCCATGGCTTCCGAGAGGATGCCGACGATGGTGGAGGACACCATGTTGGTGACCAGCTTCAGCACGGTGGCGCTTCCCATGGTGCCGCAGAGGAGGATGTCCTTCGAACTGGCCTCCAGAACGGGCCGGACGGCTTCGAGCACTTCCGGCTCGCCGGCAACGTAATAGACCAGCTGGCCACCTGTGGCGGCGTCCTTGCTGCCGGTGAAGGGCGCGTCGAGGAAGGCTGCTCCGGTGCCGGTGACGAGTTTGGCGGCTGCGTGGGTATCCGCGAGGGAAATGGTGGAACTTTGGATCACGGTCTTGCCGGGACCGAGTTCTGGAAGCATTTTTTCGAGTAGACCGAGCACGGCCCGGCCGTCAGTGACGAACAGTTGGATGATGCTGCAATCCCTCGCGAGGGCGGCAGGAGAATCAGTCCAGCCGGGCTCCTCCGGGCGCGGAGTGCGGTTCCAAGTGGCAGGCGCGAGGCCTTTGGCGCGGAGGGAAGCGGCGACACGTTGGCCGATGATGCCGAGGCCGGCGATGCCGGGACGGAGGGAAGAAGACATGTTTGAGGGTTGAGTCAGCCGGGAGGGGGCGCAAGCGGAGGGTGGTTTTTTTATGATTGTGGCCGGAAGAGGAACGCTGCAGGAGTAGCCCATGAAACCGAGGGTTCTGGCAATAGCGGCACATCCTGACGACATTGAAATCTTCATGGCGGGAACGCTGCTGCGGCTGGCGGCTGCCGGCTGGGAGCTGCATTATTTCAATTTGTCATGCGGCAATGGGGGAAGCCTGGAGATGGACGGGGAGACCGCCGCCCGGGTGCGGCTGGAGGAGGCCCGTGAAGGCGCCGCCCGCCTCGGGGCCCGGTTTTATCCGCCGGTGGCGCGGGATTTGGAGATCGTCTACTCGGTGGACCTGCTGCGGAAGGTGGCGGCGGTGGTGCGGGAGGTGAATCCCTCGGTGGTGCTGACCCACGCGTTGCAGGATTACATGGAGGACCATATGGAGACGGCGCGGTTGGCCGTGACGGCGGCTTTCGCCAAACATGTGCCCAATTTTGCCAGTGATCCGCCCGTGCCGGGGGCGCCGGGGGATGTGGCGGTCTATCATGCGATGCCCCATGGCGGGTGCAGTCCGCTGCGGGAAAAGGTGGAGCCGGATTTTTATATCGATATCAGCGGGGTGATGGAGCGGAAACGTCACGCGCTGGAAGCGCACCAGTCCCAGCAGTCGTGGCTGGATGCGTCCCAGGGAATGAGCAGTTATGTGCAGAGCATGATGGAGACCGGAAAGGAACTGGGCCGCCACAGCGGGCGCTTTGGCGCGGCCGAAGCCTGGCGGCGGCATCTGCACCTGGGATTGTCCCGCACGGAGATTGATCCTCTGGCTGATTTTATCTGACTTATCAAACCCTGCTCAAATATGCCCCGTCCTCTCAGCTCTGTTGCCCCCGCCTGGTGGGATTACACCACCCTTGACCCCTCCCTGATTCAGGATGCCGCCCGGCTCACGGCGCGGGATCTCGAACAGTTGTCCCGGCCGGGCTTCCAGGTCGTGTTTTACGACACCCTGGAAGATTTTTATTTGGCGGAAGCCTTGGAATACATCCATGCCTGGCAGCAGGCGGCTGCGGACCATCCGGTGGGGATTTGCGGTCCTATCGGACCTACGGAGCAGCTGCCCCTCGTGGCGCGGTTGGTGAATGAGCTGGGCGTGTCCCTGCGGCATGCTCATTTCTGGGGCATGGACGAGTGGTATGATGCCGCGACGGGCCGGGAGGTGCCGGTGTCGCATCCCTTGTCCTTCGAGCGGGCGGACCGGGAATTGCTATTCAATCGTATCCGTCCCGAACTGCGGATGCCGGAGGAAAACCTGCATTTTCCCAAGGCGGATACCACGGCCTACCGGGCCAGTTGGCAGGCCGGGGTGCGTTGTGCGGTGATGCAGGGAGGGCAGGGGGATATCAAACATTGGGCTTTCAATGATCCCGTGAAACGGGAGGGCGCCTTTCTGCTGGAGCCGCCAGCCCCTGAGGTTTACCGGGCGCTGGCGACGCGGGTGGTGGATTTGCATCCGGTCACCCTGATGCAGAACGCCCGCACCTCCGGCGGAGGGAATGTCACCATGGTGCCCAACCAGGCCATTACGGTCGGACCGGTGGAAACCTGGCAGGCGGAGAAGGTCTCCATCTGGCAGGCCGGGGTCCACGACAATCCGCTCGGCCAACGGCTCACCGCGTTGATGATTTCAAAGGGCCTCGCGGACAGTGCGGTCCCGATGTCCCTCCTCGCGGATCATCCCTTGGTGCAGTTCAACTACTACCGCGGGGGGCTGGGCCATTGTGCGGTGGAGATGCACTGAGTGGCGGCCGATGGCAGAATGTTTTGTCAGTCATCTGCCTTGAACCAGATTACATCTGAGCCTTCATCCGCAGGAACACCGGGCTTGCCGGCGTAATGGGAATGCACGCGCAACGGTACTCCATTACCGGCGTCGAGGTTTGGGTTGGGTCCGGGAGATCGGTCAAGCCCACGGTGCTCCAATCCGACAATGCAGTGGAGACCTGGGGAATCAAAGTCAACCCTGCCGCGGTGCGCGCGGGCTGCCGCATGTAGCGCAGGGTCAGGGTAGGGACACCCCCGGCCTGTTCGATCGTGACTCCTGGGGGGGAGTCGGGAACGCAGGGATGGGTGCTGAAGGCATACTCTGCAAAATTGCTAAAGCCATCCTTGTCGAAGTCAGCATTGCCATCGGTTCCCAAACCGTGAACCCCGGCAAAATCCGCATAAGTTTCCAACAAAGGCTGAAATGCGTTTGCCGCCACAAAATCCGCGATTTGCTCTCCTAAAACCTGACCTGCCGTCTGGTCAAATCTCCAGTGCACTCCCAGCCAGACACGGCTGTCCGCGTTTTCCTGCGCGGCTTGGGAAAAAGTCTGGAAATAACGGGTGACACCGGGAACCTCATCCGAGGTCAGCCCAAAGCTGGTGGCGTCCATTCCATAAAAGGTCTTGAGGATCTGAAAAACCGATCCGCCCAGGGAGGCATGGCCTGAGACATACGATGGAAAGGGAGGCGTGAAGTTGGGGAACAATCCGCCCCCGGGAACACCATAAGGTTTCCACTCAGGGTTCATCTGGGTATCAGGGTTTCCATCCGTATCGGCTTCCCGGATGGCAGTCACCGGGCGCCAGAAGTTGTCGGCAAACTTGGCATCCCATGCACAAATCGCGGCGTCCGCCATGGCCACGGAGGCCAACGCAAACAATCGGGCATTGGCTTCCTCGCCTGTGCCGCGTTGAAGGCAGATTTGCGAAATATTCTGATTGAAGTGGACTGGGGGAGGGCCCATCCCGGACCGGTCGTATGCCCAGAACTGACCGATCTGAAGTTGCTCGGGAGTCCTGACAGTGCTGTCGTCGGCCCCGTAAGCGAGGACCTCATGGAACGCTGCGGTGTATTCTGGACTTGTCAGAGCCGGAACGGGTGGGGGCTGGAATTGCTGGGAATCCGACAACACAAAAGGAAGCAGGGCACCCCACTCCGGGCCCGAGGCCGTCTGCACCGGGAAAAAGTCCGGATCAGGCCGCCACTTGCCTGGTCCCGTTCCGGGAGTATAAGGCACATTGGAATCGTATCCATCGTTGGCCCTCCACGCCAGATATTGCGCCGCGACGGCCTCCCCAAGGGCGATGCCGGCTGCCTTCTCCGGGCTGTCCGGAATTGGATCCACACTGTAGCGGTAGCTCCAAGTCAGGAAGAAGGTCTCCGCCGGATACAACTCTTTGGCGATGGGATAGGCTGCCGCCGCCGCTGCGGCAGCACGGTTGGCGGTGGGACTGGCCGTCCGATCCACATGGAGCGGCTGATGTGTCCGGCGGATGGCTTGGAAGCAATCATAAATGGCCCCATTCATCATCGCCATCGACCGTGCCGCGTAACCCGGATTGGAATGATCCGAGTCCCGCTTCATGGCTTCCCTCAGGTAGCTGTTCCATCTGGTGACGCTGTCCTCCGCTCCGGCCATGGGGGCCAAACTCAGGGACACAAGGCACGCCGCTCGGAAAAGGCAGGGAAATCGCATATCAGCAGGATGGTTTTTACTTTAATTGCCTGAAATATACTAAATTTTCAATAATTACAAGGATTTTGGGCAAATCCCACCCTGGGGTGGTTCAACGACTTCGGTGACTAGTTCGGCGAGTAAGGGCCGCCACTTCCATGATAGAACAGGGTGGTTTCCCACAGCAGGCCGGAAGTGGCCACACCCTGAACCCCGCCTGCACTGAAGGCGGTGTTGACCGTGAAATCGTCTGATCCGTCAGGGTTTACTCTGACCACTTGGATGGTGAGAGCTCCGTTGCGCCATTCGCCGTAGATGCCCGGCGTATTGTTCTTCACATGGCCGGTATTGCCTTGGATCAAGCCGCCGGAACCAACCGTGGCCGTGTCATAGTAAAAACCGAACGAAGTCAACCGGGTGGTGCCAGGTGCGCCATCCAGGCTGTAAACCGTCAGGTCGCTGGGAAGGGTGTTGTCATAGGTAGTCACTTGCGTCCAGGTGGCGGGGTTGGAGGGGTTGTAGGTCTGATTGATGACGATCCGGCCTCCCGGCGAGAGGTCGGCGTTGGCAACGATGATTTTGAACTTTACGCCGTTGGCCACGTTATCCGTAATATTGTGCAGTTTGCCGCCGAACAGGTTGAAGAAATCGGCTCCGGTGGTGTTGTAATGCTTATCGTAGGCATGCACGTGGCCGTCCGTCTGGCCGCGGCGGTAGGGATAGATCAAGGAGGACGTATCGATATCCATGTGACCACTTCCAGATCCTGCATTGACCTCAAGATAGCTGGCACCACTGGAGGCAAACCACTGGGGCAGGCCGGTCGGTGGGTAGAGACGGGCTTGGATCAGGACTTCCTTGTTGCCATTGATTAAACTGCTGGGGATGGTGAAGGGGCCGGTGTAGAGCTGGCCGGATGTTGGGTTGTCCAGGCCGTTGGCATCACTGGCCACCCCAGGGATGGTGTCGTCCGTGGAATAATAGATGCGGGTGCCCGGCGGGATCATTCCCCCCGCGATATTGGGCTGGATGGAGAATTGACGTTCTCCGTTGAACGAGGCGATCTCGGTGATCAGCGGATCCTCAAGGGTCAGGCGGGTGGCCGGGATGACTGGTGCGAGCAGCGGTGAATCATTCAGCACATTGGTCTGCAGCGATTTGGCGACCACTTGGAGGGGCAGGGCAGAGCGGTTGCCCCAGAGGCTGTAGGCCACGCTGAGTTGCTGGCCGGGAAAGCCATTGGAGAAGGTCCCGGTAACCGACGCGTTGGGGGAAGACCGGGGGTCAACTCCGTCAGTGCTCCAGCGCACCTCGAAGTGGCTGCTGTTCTGCTGGCTGAGGAGTAGCTCGTTCGCGTTGGTCAGCACCACGCTCGGGTTGGTGACCATGGCGGGTGGAGGCACAAATCCGACCAGAAAGGGTCCACCCACATCGGCATAGGTGTAGGAGGCCTGTAGGTTATTAAGTTTGAGGACTGGTTGCAGCGCGACTGCATTGGGGTTGGAGAGGACGCCCGGGTGGTAATCCGAGAAATCGATGAGGCTTAGGCTGGGGGTGATGTTTCTCGCGAAGGTGCTTGCTCCCGTGGTGGTGTCGACGGTGTGCAGGGGGGACGGCGCGACCGCATAGGTGCTGTAGAGGGTGCGGTTTCCGCCGGCATCGGGAGGAGCGAAGGCGAGGGCGTCAAACCAGTTCTCCCGGTAGGATTCACCGCCCGGCAGGAGCACTGGGGAAGCGATCGGGCCGGAGAGGACTTCAAATTGGCCCAGGGAGTTGATTTGATATCGGCAGAAGCGCTGACCCTCCGCGTTGATACAGGAGAAGTAGACCCAGCCGTCCGGGGTCATGGCGAGGTCGCCGACGTGATCGAAACGAAGGTTGTTGGCATTCAGGTTGGCGGCCTTGCGCTGGGCGATGATGGTGTTGGTGCCTGGTTCGATGCGCATCAGGTTATCGGTTTGTGGTTCCACATACCAAAGATAGCCGCCGAAATACATCAGATTGTCGGGTAGCAGGATGGGCGCCCGTTCGAAGCCGCTGGCATTGAGGTCGCCATAGATTTTGTGTTGAAAGGTATCCCGGTTGAAGGAGCCCAGGGTGAACGAGGTGCTGCCCCCTCTCAGGTAGAAGACTTCGCGCCGCACTATATCATAGGCCAAGGCGCGGACAGGCCATGGGGCGTCCGTCACCGGCACCGTCTGGCCGGTCGCGAAATCAAGTCCGTGAATCGTTTTCGAGCCATCAACGGCGAATAAGTCCACCTGGGTGTTCAGCAGAAGGAAAGGCGCCTGGAAGAAGGAGATCGCTTCGATGGTGGCATAACCCCAGCGTTCCCGGTAGTTCAGGAAGACTTCATCATTGTTCGGGCCGCCGTTGGCCATGAGAAAAACGTCAGGAGGGCCGTTGCCGCCGATGTCCGAGGCGATCATCCGGTAATCATTGGTATCGATCGCGAGCCCATGGTAACATCCGGCATTTTGACTCATCAGGGAGAGGACGGCTCCGGTCTCCGGATCGAGTTCGAGGATTTCGTTGTCCGAGGAGTCGATGCAGAAGAGCCGGCCATCGCGGCCGAAGACCAGATCTTCGGTTTCGCTGGAGTGCCCTGCCGCTGAAGTGATGCGTCCAACATTGGCGACCCCTATTTTGGGTCCGGTCATGGACGGGGCGGCCTGGGTGCATTTGAAGAGATAGTCCGCGCTGTTGTTGCCTGAACAGGTTCCCTCGCGGAGCACTCCATAGAGTCCCCCGGCTGGCGAGAGGGAGATGCCGGTCACGACGTCGTCAGGGTCGATCGTTCCAGCTATCGTTTTGAGTCCGGGTTCGAGGTCTCCGAGGTAGGTCACGTTGAGGATGTCGCCCAGCCGCAACTTGGCCAGGTTGAGCTTGAACAGGGGACGATTGGTCCACGTGCTGGAGTTGGCGATTTTCACCTTGGTATTGAGTACCATGTAGGCTGTGCCGTCGTTGGAAATGGCCAGGCCACGGAAACCGTAGCGGGTATCGGTCTTGAGGGCGAGGCTGTTATACTTCAGTACACCATAGTCGACCGCTGTCGACACGAGGGGACTCCGGTAGTTGTTGCGGAATTCGATCAGGTGCGGTCCATCGGTTTGATCGTCAATCCCCCACATGGATTTGGTGACGGAGACAGGAGTGGCGGAGGTGGGGGAGGCAAGGTCAATGAACTTGCGGGTATTGGCGGCCCCGATGCTGGACAACGCCGATCCGGTATTGGGGGCGAGCCGGCTGATACTGGTACTGTCGGAGCGGCTGGCGAAGAGCCGCGATTGATAGAAGGCCAGGCCTGCGTAGGATTGGGCCACCGTGGAAAGCTGCAGATAACTGCTGAGGGCTGCCAGATCGAAACGGTGGTACTTTTTAGTGGCGTCAACGAAGAAGAGGAGTCCCGTATCATCGATGGCAAGATCGCCAACGTTGGTCCAATTGCTGTTTCCCCGAAGATCGGCGACTTTAGCGACCGAGGCGATGTCGTTGGTACCGTCGTTGAGGGCGATGCGGACCAGGTCATCGCTGTTGGCATGGATATAGTAGAGAGCCCCGTTGAAGTAAGCGAGGTTATCCGGCTGGGCCGAGGCATTGTAGGACCAAGCCGCTTTGACGTTGCCCAGGGTCGTGTGGGTGCTGGCAATAAAGTCGAGATAACCCACCCGCCAGCCCGTGGTGCCGGAGGCATCCTCCACGTAATAGATGCGGGCTCTCGCGGTATCGAGAGCCACTGCGCGCAGGCTGTAGGTCGAGTTGCTGTCGTAAATCCGGTTGGTGCCGGTGGAGGGATTGATGTTGAAAATCTGATTGTTTCCGCCGATCACCCCGTAGACGTTTTCCTCCGCATAGGGCAGGTAATAGTTCAGGGTGGCCGATGGGCTGGTGGTGAACCAACGTTTGTAAGCGGTGGGTGGATAAACGCGGGCGACGACGCGCACGGTGGGGCTATTGAAGGCAGCAAGGCTGAACGGAGCCGTATAAAGGATAGCTCCACTGGCGGGTTCGCCATTCACATCCCCGGGA
Source organism: uncultured bacterium (assembly GCA_903936775.1). GTDB lineage: Bacteria > Verrucomicrobiota > Verrucomicrobiia > Verrucomicrobiales > V1-33 > CAIZWU01. Next base: position 20,513 of record CAIZWU010000316.1, read on the forward strand.
TCCTGTCCATCGGTCCGGTAAAAAATGCGGGCATTGGCCGGGGTGGCCGACCCCAGCACATTCAAACTCATCGTAATGACTTCGCCGTTACTGAGGCTGCCGGAGTCCGGGGTCACACGAGGGGCCAGCAGCGGCGTGGTGGCGATGGACGTCGAGACGGATTCGATGGGCGAAGAGATGGCGATCTCGGGATTTTTGGAGAGCGCGGCGTATTTCAGGGTCAGCGTATTGCTGGTGGAAGGGAAGCTGCCCACCGTCAGGGCCAACGCTTCGCCGGGATAACCGTTGGTGAAGGTGGAGATCCCGGAATAGCGGCCAGCCGAGGCGGTGTCAGGACTTGAGCCGTCCCACGTCCAGTAGGTCTGGAAGACATCGTTCCTCTCGAAATAATCCGGAATGTCGTTGGCGTTGGCCAGGAAAAGCCGGGGCACGTTCGCAAGAACCGGAGCGAGGGAGCCGCTGGCGAGGGCACCACCGAGTTCTGCATAGCGGTAAGTGGGCTGGAGCGCGCAGCCGGGATCCAGGGTGATCTGGTTGGCGCTATAGTTGTTCATCACTTCCGTACTGTCGGAGTAGTGGTCGAGATCCAAGGCCACGGATTTGGCGATGATGGTCTGGCCGGGATCGGCGATTGGAATGGGGGCCGTGTATTTCTGCCACGGTCCGCCGGTGACAATGTAATAAATGTCAGAGACACTGGCGGGAGTGCCCGCCGCGGGCGTCAGGGTCACCTCCCGGGGATACCATGACAGGTCGAAGCGACCTCCCGCGATGCTGAATCGGGGCGGATCGAGGACAATGATGGTCTGGTCGATGGTGCCACTCGAAGAGGAGATAGTGGCATTGCTGGTAATGGCGTTGGAGGGGGGGCTGCGTGGGGTGGCGCCGTTACTGTCATAATCCCAGACCCATGAGTCCACGGAGGCAAAGGTCCCGTAGGTTTGCCGGTCATCCAGATTGGGATTGGTGACGGTGCCATCTGCGTTGGTAATCAGCGGCAGCGGAGGGGGCAGGGCTCCAAGATACATTTCCTTGACCCCGGGTTCATCGCCACTCTCCGTGATCCAGAACTGCCGCTCATCGGGGTCCCAATAGGCCCGTTTTCCGCTCTCGCCCCTGGTCTGATAGCGCAGGTTCATCCGGGGATCGATGGCAGATCCCTTCAATCCGGCATTCTTGCGGAGATCAGCGGCCTGCCGGCGGATTTTCACCAACGCCTCGTCACCACTGATGCCGGCAGCGAGTTTGCCTCCGTTCACTTCGTAGGTGCGGATCGCATTGTTCACGATGCGCACGTCCTGTTCCAGTTTCACTTGGCTGCTGCTTTGGCTGACGTTCCGCGCCACGACGTATCCGCCGGCCGAAATGCCGCCGATGACGGCGATCGAAACCAGAATCTCAGCAAGAGTGAATGCGAGTTTTCTATAAAGGGGCATGAGGAGCGGGGGCTGGGCTTTATAGGAATTATAGAAAATGCTGTAAACGCAAAGGGTATTTATTGAAAAGTAGCGCGCATCCGTATTTAAATGGCCGACATACCTCAAAAACATTCGTTTTACCGAGCGTCCGGGGTGTAGGTTATGCTTCAACCCGTTGGCCGGCCCTCAGCCGAAAGCCTTGAGGATGGACCACCGGAGGTCTCATCCGGAGTAAACTGGATCTCGCGGAGAGAATTATTTCAGGCCGCAGTGAAGGGCAGCACGAAGATTCCCTGGGCGGGATCTCCCGCCGGATCAGCGGCGGTATTCTGTTTCCATCTCATCGAGATACCGGGAAATGGCGTCCGTCCGGGGAGGGCGGGGTTTCTCGAGTTCGCCTGCCGCTTGGAGGTAATCTTCGAAGGCCCCGCTGGGTGAGGTGGATTGGGTGGCCTCATACCAATCGAGGTGGTCCTCGATCCCCCTCAGGGTGACGGCGAGTTTTTGCCGGGTGGTTGCGAGCCTCTGGAGGGCGGCCGGGAGGGATTTGCCTGCCTTTCCTTTGGCGAGGCCGCGCACGTGGTCCTGATACTCCTGGATGATGGGGCGATAAATCGGATGGGCGCGGAGCATGAGACGGGTGAGGGCCAGGTCCACCTGATTGAAAACGGGCGCGGATTCCGGCAAGGCCAATACGCGGGGGAAATCCTCAATACCACAGGTCACGAGGGGTTCAGCCGCTTCGGGAGGGCCTGCGGCAGCGGCAGGAGTGGCCGATTTGTCCGGGGTGAAGAGTCGTTTGAGTGGGTTCGGCCGTTTCTCTGCCGGCGCGGGCGGGGCGTAACGCAGGATGAGTGCTCCGGCCAGCTGTTGCTCGGTTTCGCCGGGTGCTTGCACTTCATCCAAACCCGGCTGGGACAGGGCGGCAATCTGGAGGGACCACCATTTGGACAGGCTGTTGGCAGAGCCGGTCAGGGCCGGGAAAGCACGCTCAATCAGCAGTCCAGGATCGGTCGCCGGCTGCGCCAGCCCGGGCAGCAGTTTTGCCAGGTTTTCCGGTCCCTTGGGCTGTTCCACCAGCATCATCAGCAAGCCCCCGCAGGAAACCCGGTAAATTGTCAGGCTGACGGAGTCCATCCCCGCGGGGTCCGCGTTCAGGATATCCTGCACCGAGAGCACCCGCCCCAACTGGAAGATCCGGGAAAAAGTCCGGCTCATCCGTCCAAGCTGCCGGTAATCCAGCAAAGCCAAGGTGCCATGCAGCAGCCAATCCGGCGGCGGCGGGGTGGATCCGGTCAAATCCAACCCAGCTTTTCCCTTGAGCACCTGATCCGCGAGAATGGCACGCACCAGATTCTCCTGGAGCAGGGGCCCGGGCACCGTTTGGCGCCGGGGAACCAGATTGATTTCGATCCGGAACCCTCCTTCCACTTGGGAGATAGTGGTCCAGACGGGCGGGCGCTGGTCCGTGCCACTGGCCAGTGGTTCCCGGATTTGCAGGACAATAGGATAATACCATTGATCATTCAGATGCAGGGTTTCCTGCACGGAACGGCGCACCAGTCCGGCTGCGGTGAACAGATTTGACCGCTGGATGCGGTTGCCTCCCCAGATAACAAAGGGACTTCCCTCCGAGTAGGTGCGCCCGACCTTGTCGTCGGACTGGAGGCGGATGCCGGGCACTACCCCTTCTTTGAAATCCTTGGAGGGGAGTTCCGGGGGCTGGGGCGCGGGCGGGGTGGCATCGGTGGGCAGCGCCGACACCGTCTCCTGGGCTGTGCCAGGCAGAGCCAGCAGCAGACTGAGGAGGGCGGTGTGGATTTTCATCGAGTCACCATAACGGCAAACCCGCGCAAGCCAAGCCGGAAGCGCAGGGGGCGGTTTTTCCGGGAAGTAGCCTGCACTTCGCCTTGTCATCCCCCCGCAAGCAGCGTTTTTTGGAAGGATGGATGTCCCTCCCGCCGATACCGCCAGCCTGCTGGAAGTCAGATGTTATTTTGTCCGCCACCGGAATGCCCTGCTGGTGCGGGCCAGCTTCAGTCCGCTCTTTGTGGATTACTACCTGCACCTGATGGAAATCGCGGCCAAGCACCCGCCCGAGCTCGATGCCATGCTCAAGGAAGCCCTCGTCGGCGTGGTGATGCATGCCGCCTCCCGCCCGCGGAATGAACGCCACGCGTGGACGGTAAATTTCCAGCATCCCCTCGCCAATTTCTTCGTCACCGCCGACAATACGACAGCCTTCGTCACCGGCCGCGTTTTCACCGAGGATATCAAACGCGCTGAACGCAATGTTTTCTATGCCCAGGCCCAAAAACATCCCGAGGAGCCGCGCCTGAGCGCGATCGAGATCGACGGGGTGGATTTCCTCAAAGCGGTGGAGCAGTTTTATGAACGGAGCGAGCAACGGCTCGCCCGCTTTTTTGAGCACTCTCCGGAGGACTATGTCCTCATCTCCTCCCAGCCGGACTGTGACCTTCCCTGGCTCGAAGGTCTGACGGCGGAGGCGGTCCGCACCATTGATAAAACTGAAGAAATCAGCCTGCTGGAGCAGCGCACTTATCATTGGGAATGCGGCTGCACCGAGGCCCGTATCTATCAGGTCCTCGCGCCCCACGCCCGCCATGGCCTGGAGGAACTGTTCGCCGGCGACGAGTTCCTCAAAGTCACCTGTCCGCGCTGCGGTAAACTCTACCGCGCCCACCGTGAACAATTCGAAGCGTGGCTCGACGACGAAAAAAACCAGTGAGGGTTGCCGCCAACGCAATCCTGTCGATGAGCAGATCGGGTTCCTCAAAAACCAGGCTCGACGAAAACGAAAAGTGGTTCAGCGTTTCCTTATTCATCATGGGGGACGGTATTGATCCGGCCGCTTTGGAGGGAATGCTGGGATTGCCGCCTGATACTGTTGGGATCAAGGGGCAGGCTCGTGCCGGAAAGAATGGGCGGACTTATTCACCCTATGAGACAAATGCATGGACTCATCGCGTGGCAGCCTCATCGGAACTTGGATTTGATGAGCAGATCCAACTGCTCTTCCATCGCCCCGGTGACCGGAAAGCTCTTCTGCGTGATCTTTGTCTGGAGGATGGGGTGGATGCCGGTTTGTTCTGTGGATTCGGCAGCGGAAACGGCCAGGGTGGCGACACCATCCATCCCAATACTCTCAGGCTTCTGGCCGGGACGGGTCTCTCCATCAGGCTGGATTTATATCCGCCGGACGCAGACGGCCAGGAAGAAATTTGAGGCCCGTTGCGGATACGTCCACGCGTAAGTCGCCGCCCGGTTTTTTATGAAACCTCGTGTATCTTCCGCCGTCAAACTCCTTGCGTTTCCTGCGCATTCCCGACTTCCTTTCCCCACCCGCTCTTCCTTCCGCCATGAACCCCTCCCCAGAATTCATCGCCCAGCACTTCCCGCACCTTGCACCGGATAACATTATTTCAACCCGCCGCCAATTCCTCCAGCGCACCGGGATGGGGCTCGGGATGCTGGGTCTGGCGGGTTTGATGAAACCTTCGGAAGCCCAGGGCGCCGGCAGTCTGCTGGCCACTGCCAAGGGCGGGCAGCCGCTGCATTTTGCGCCCAAGGCCAAACATGTCATCCATATCTTCCTCGAAGGGGCCCCCTCCCACATCGATACCTGGGATCATAAACCGGAACTGAAGCGGCTCGACGGCAAGTCCCTCCCGGGCGGCGACGGACTGGCCTTTGGTTCGCCGTTTGAATTCACCAAACAGGGAAAGTCCGGGATCGAAGTCAGCGAAGTCTTCCCTCACCTCGGGAAAATGGTCGATGAGATGTCCGTGATCCGCTCCATGTGGACCGATATCCCGGCCCACGAAACCGCCACTGTCTTCATGAATACCGGATCGCTCCGCCTGCCGCGGCCCAGTATGGGAAGCTGGGCGCTTTACGGGCTGGGGACCCTGAATGAAAATCTGCCAGGATTCATCTCGCTGCGTGGCGCCAATCTCCCAAACGGTGGCACGGCCAACTGGCAATCCATGTTCCTTCCCGGCCGGTTCCAAGGGACCAGCGTCAACACCAATGCCGGTGATGTGAACAAGATCATTGAGAACCTGCGGAATCAATACGTCACCCTGCCGGAACAACGGAAACAGCTCGATCTGGTGAAGCAGCTCGACGAAATGCATAACCGGGCGCTCGACCGCGACAGCCAGCTGGAGGCGGAAATCGCCTCGTTCGAAATGGCCTTCAAGATGCAGACCGAGGCCACCGACGCTTTTGATATCAGCAAAGAGACGCCCGCTACCCGCGAAGCCTATGGGATCAAGGCCGGAGCGGCTTTGGCAGGGGCGCGCCAAGGGAAAAAAGCTCCGGCTAATCCAGCCGAAGCCGGTAAACGCCTCCTGATCGCCCGGCGCCTCGTCGAGCGCGGGGTGCGGGTGGTGCAGGTCTTTATCGGCGGCTGGGACATGCACGGCAATCTCAAGGGCAGCATGGAAAACCGTGCCGGGTCCATCGACCAGCCTATTGCCGCGCTGCTGGCCGATCTCAAGGAACGCGGCCTGCTGGACAGCACCCTCGTGATGTGGGGCGGTGAATTCGGCCGCACCCCCGGCCGGGACCGCAATGGCCAGGGTGACACCGCCGGCCGGGACCACAACGCCCGCGGTTTCTGCGCCTGCCTCGCCGGCGGTGGCGTGAAAGGCGGTTATGTCCATGGCGCCACCGATGACCTCGGAGCCGCCGCCGCGGTGGACAAGGTCCATGTCCATGATCTGCATGCCACCGTGATGCGCCTGCTCGGCTTTGATCATGAAAAACTGACCTTCCGTTACAATGGCCGCGACTTCCGCCTCACCGATGTCTCCGGCAAGGTCGTCAGCTCCATCATCGCCTGATCCCAACGAAGCCATGAAACCCACCCTGCTTCTCCTCTCTCTGACCGCTCTGTCCGGCCCTGCCTGGTCCGCCGATCCCACAGCCGGGCAATTGAACTTCTTTGAAAACAAGATCCGGCCCGTGCTGGTGGAAAATTGCTATCGCTGCCATAGTGTCAGTGAAGGCAAATCCAAAGGCGGCCTCACCCTCGATACCCGCGAAGGCTGGGAAAAAGGCGGGGAGACGGGGCCTGCCCTCGTGGCGGGGAAACCGGAGGACAGCCTCCTCATCAAGGCGGTACGTCACCATGATCCCGACACTGCCATGCCGCCCAAAGGCGACAAACTCCCGGATGCCGCCATCGCCGATCTGGAAGCATGGGTCAAAATGGGCGCGCCCGATCCACGTTCTGGTCCGGCCGCCGCTGTAGAAGCCAAGGCCGGTGGCCCCATGACGGAATCCATGAAGGCCAAAGCCGCCAAACACTGGGCCTACCAGCCTGTCAAAGAGCCGGTCCCTCCCACCGTGCGGGACACCGCGTGGCCCGCCAATCCCGTTGATCAATTCATCCTTGCCCAGTTGGAGGAAAAAGGACTGACGCCTTCGCCGGCCGCCGACAAGCGCACTCTGATCCGGCGGGCCTATCTTGATTTGATCGGGCTGCCACCCACCCCGGAGGAGGTCCTGGCTTTTGTCGGGGATGAGTCCCCCGGGGCCTTCGGGAAAGTCATCGACCAGCTTCTCTCCCGCCCGCAGTATGGTGAACGCTGGGGCCGTCATTGGCTGGATGTGGCCCGCTACGCGGATACCCGCGGCACCATGCGGCAGCGTCAGTCGCCGCTGGATCCCAATGCGTGGACCTACCGCGACTACGTGATCAACGCCTTCAATCAGGACAAGCCCTTCGATCAGTTCATCCGCGAGCAGATCGCGGCGGACCAGCTCCCCGGCCGCAAGGATGACGCGTCCCTCGCCGCGCTGGGTTTCATCACCCAGGGCGAGCAATACATGGGAAACCGTCAGGATATCATCAACGATCAGATCGACGTGGTGACCAAGGGGTTCCTCGGATTGACGGTCAGCTGTGCCCGTTGCCACGACCACAAATTCGATCCCATTCCGCAGGCGGATTATTATTCCCTGCACGGCATCTTCAATTCCAGCAATGAGCCTGACGAAAAACCGCAGGTCGCCGCGGCGGCCATGGGATCGCGCAGCGCGGATTACGAAAAACAGCGGGAAGATATCCTGCAGAAAGGCCGCGAAAAAGCAGCCGCCGAAATGAACCGCACGGCCTCGGTCTTCAATAAACACTCCCGGGTCTTCATGACGCTGGGCGGCATGGACCGCAAGTCGCCGGAGATGTATGCCTTCATCAAGGAACAGAAAATCGACGGCCGCCTCCTCCAGGAAATCGGCCGGATGGTGCAGGCTGGCATGGGTGCCAGAAAGAACGCCACTCCGAATCCGGTGCTCTTCCCGTTGCGCCGGCTCATGGTGATGAAACCGGCCGACTTTGCGGGGGACTTCCCCGCCTGGCGTGACCAACTCATCAAGGACACCGCCGGCATCCGCAGCAATGGGGCGGTGCGTGACGCCTTCCGTGAGGCCGCCCCGAAAACCAAGGACGAGGCGCTGGATCTCTATGCCTCCGTGTTTACCAAAGCTGATGAGGCTTGGAAGCTGGAGTCTGCCGCGTGGACCAAAGCCGGCGGGAAGGGTTTTTTCCCCGGCCTTGAGGATGCCGCCCTGGAGGAAGTGCGCACTGCCGTGGCCGATCCTGACCGGTTCCTGACTGGTCCCCTGGATGAGGATATCCAAATTCTGCCACGTGAGTTGCAATACATGATCAACGCCGTGATCTCCGAGCTCGCCCGGTTGGATGTCAGCCATGCCGGTGCCCCTGGTCTGGCCAATGTGCTGCAGGATGATAACAAACCCCGGAATTCCGCGGTCTTCCTCCGCGGTCAGATCCAGAATCCCGGTCCCGTGGTCCCCCGGCAGTTCCTCGAAGTCCTGAGCGGTCCGGAGCGCAAGCCCTTCACCCAAGGCAGTGGACGCCTCGAATTGGCCGAAGCCATCGCGGCGCCGTCCAATCCCCTGACCGCCCGCGTCCTCGTGAACCGGGTCTGGCTCCACCACTTCGGGGAAGGGTTCATCGGCACCCCCGATGACCTCGGTGTCATGAGCGGCACCCCGGCCAATCCGGCCCTGCTCGACTATCTGGCCGCCCGGTTTGTCCAGGAAGGCTGGTCCATCAAACGGCTGCACCGCCAGATCCTGCTGTCCAAAACCTGGCAGCAATCCAGTGAGGCCGATGTCGCCAAAGCGAAGATCGACCCCTTCAACCGCCTGCTTTGGCGGCAGAATCGGCACCGCCTCGATTTCGAATCGCTGCGCGACAGCATCCTGTTCATGGGCGGTCAACTCGACCTCACCCTGGGCGGCCACCCGGTGAACATTGAAAGCGAACCCTACAGCCAGCGCCGCAGTGTTTATGGCTTCATCGACCGCAGCGAGATGGCGGAATTCATGCGCAACTTTGACGTCGCCAATGCGATGCTGCCCACCGGCCGCCGCTTCCAGACCATCGTCCCGCAGCAGGCGCTATTCCGGATGAACAGCCTTCTCGTCATCGAACAAGCCCGCAACATCATGGACCGGGAAGACGTGAAGGCCTGCACCACCGATACCGACCGGTTGAAGAAACTCTACGAAATCATCTATCAACGCTGGCCCAAGGAAAAGGAAGTGGAACTCGCTGCGGCCTATCTCCGCAGCCAATCCACCCTCGGTCAGGAACCTGTGGTGGTGACTAAAACCGAGGGCCCTCCCGATCTTTCCAAAATGACCAGGGAAGAGCGCCGCGCGCATTTGGCGGCGGAATTCCGGAAGCGCAAACTGGTCGAAAAAGGCCTGATGGACCCCAAACGTCAATCTACCGCCATGAAGGAAGCCGTCCGCGACCCCTCCGCCGAAAAGGTGGACCGCAGCCCGCTCACTGCCTGGGAAAAATATGCCCAGGCTCTCCTGATGACCGCGGAGATGGCGTATGTGAATTGAGGACTGCTCCGGCCCCGGTAATCGAGCCGGGTATGTTTCAATAACTGCCTGCCGATAGGATGGGGCAGGGCACAGGATGGTATCTTGCAATGGCCTCGTTTTGGCCTCAGACGTCACAGAGTCGCACCGCGTCGGCCAAGGTGGCGACTTTATCGGCGGCGCGGGGGATGAATTCATGGCCGACGAATCCCGTGTAACCGCTCTCGGCGATGGCGCGCATGATCGGCGGATAGTTGATTTCCTGCTGATCGTCCAGTTCGGCGCGTCCGGGATTGCCGGCGGTGTGGATGTGGCCGACGAATTCCCGGCACTGTTGATAGTGCCGGATCAGGTCGCCATCCATGATCTGGACGTGGTAGAGATCGAAGAGAATTTTCATCCGCTCCGAACCGATGGTTTGGCAGATGTCGAGCGCCTTGCCGATGTGGTCGCACCAATAGTCCGGATGGCCTTTCATCTCTTCGGTCACCTTGGAGTTCAGCATTTCAAGGCAGAGCGTGACCTTCTTTTCCTCGGCGTAAGGCAGGATTTTTTTCAGTCCTTCAATCATGTTCTTCCGGGCGGTGGTATCGTCGAGACCGCGCCGGAAACCGGAAAACGTAATGACTCGCTCCACCCCGTGGGTCACACAGGCGTCGATGCTCTGGCGGAGCCTGGCGATGCATTCATCGTGTTCCTCCACGTGGGCGAAGCCTTTGGAAAAACCGTGGCTGCCGGCAATGGCGCAGCTCAGGCCGCGCTCCTTCAGCATCGGCCAGTGCTCCGGACCGATCAATTCCACCGATCCCATCCCCATGGCGGCAGCGGCATCGGCCAATTCCACCACGGTGAGCGGCTTCATGGTCCAATGCACCACCGATTGTCTGATCCGACCTTTGGTGATGCGGTAGGGCGCGGCATTGGCTTGAGCAGAACTCAGGGCGGGTGTAACTGTAGCCAAGGCTGCGGTGGCAAGGAAGCGGCGGCGGTGGATCATGATATCAGGTTGGGAAACTCCGGTTAAAATGTCAATTTTCCTTCGTGGGGCCTAGCGTTTTTCCACGGCGATGATTGTGATGTCATCGCTCTGCGGGGAGCCGCCCACAAATTCCGCCAAAGCCATCTGGAAGGCGGACAGCACGGATTCAGCACCGGAAGGGGCGGCCGCCAGAAAGACGTCGTGCAGGCGCTCGAGACCAAATTCCTCCCCGGCGGCATCCACGGCTTCATTGACCCCATCGGTGTAGAGGAGCAGGCAGTCGCCAGGTTCCATGTCGAAGGTGAAATCCTTGGTGACCCGTTCGAAGACGCGTCCGCCATCAATCCCGAGGGCCAGACCCGGGGGCTTGAGGGTAGTGACGATGCCGGTCCGTTTGGAAAAATGCAGCGGGGCATCGTGTCCGGCGCGGGACAGGGTAATGCGGGGCACGTGGCGGTCGAGGACACAATAGGCGAGGCTGATGAACATGTCCTCCCGGATATCGCTGAAAAGCATCCGGTTTACCTTGGCGAGGGCGGCGGTGGGGGACAGCTCTCCGGCGGCCTGCCCCCGCAACAGGGCACGGCAGGTGGCCATCACCAGCGAGGCGGGAAATCCTTTGCCTGACACATCGGCGATCACCAGTCCCATGTGATCCTCATCCAGCGGGATGAAGTCGTAATAGTCGCCGCTCAGTACCTTGGCCGGCAGATTGGAGGCGGAGATGATATAATCGCCCATCTCGGGAGCCGTCTGGGGAAGCAGGATGCGTTGGACTTCGCTGGCGGACCGCAGTTCCTCCTCCATACGCCGCTTGTCCATGGCCTCCTGTTGGATGGTGGCATTGGCCAACGCGAAGGCACCTTGTTCCGAGGCCGAGCGGAAGACCTCGAAGCCATGCGCGGTGAACGGGCCGCGTTCCGGTTTACGGGTGACTGCCAACACTCCCATCCGGCGGGTGCCGATCGAAAGCGGAGCTGCCATGACGTAGTGGTCGGCTTGAAGAGGACCGAGGTGTTTGAATAACTGCGGCCACTGCGAGAGTTTGCCGAAATGGATGGGACCTTGGGCATCGAAGCACTTTCCGAGGACTCCTTCCGTGCGGGGCACGGCCTTCATCTGGAGAAAACTATGCAGCGATTTGCTGGCTGAAGGCCCGGCCAACTCATCCGGAAGGTCGATCAGAGGGGCGGCAGACTCCATCAGTCCGGCCGGCACCAGATGCGTTCCGTGCCGGGCGTCGAGCAAATAGAGGGCGCCGCCATCGGCGTCCACCACTTGGCTGACGCCACGCACGATTTCTTCATGCAGCCCGCGCAGGCTTTGATCATGGCTCAGGCTGGCCCCGATTTCATGCAGGAAGGTAAAGATGCGGGATTCTTCCCCGAGTAGTTCCTCGCGCTCCGTCTGGAGATTCCGGATCAACCGCATCCCGCGCACGCGAAAGAGGTAGGCAACCGCTGCCGCCGTGAAAAAGCCTCCAGCAAAAAAGATTAGGGAAGGCCACATGCTCAGGTTGGGAAGGCCACCATTCCACCTGTGATCAAGGGAGGCGGAGGGAGCAGTCGCATAGGAAATGAGCAATCATCAAGAGGGCCGGGGATCCTAATGAACTGCTTTTTCGGGCCGGCCCTGTTGACGCATCAAGGTGATGACATCGGCGAATTTTTCCGCATTGGCTTGGTCGAGGTTGGCCAAGGCTTCGTGTGCTTCGAGGCAGATCGCCAGTTGGTCCTGCTTGCTGCGTTCGGTTATAGGGACGGCAGCCATGGCCACTGGTTCTGCCGCAACTCCCGGGCAGGGGCAGGCCCCCCGTTCCACCAATTCCGTGCCATCTTCGACTGTAAAAACTTCATCCAGCCCCAATCCCCGCAGCAGTTCCCCGTTTTTCCCTCCGGCATTCACCACATGCAGGCAACCCCCTGCATCCTCCAATTTCACCGCCACGCAGGACAGCATTCCCATGAACGTGCTGTCCATCCCACTACATCGCTGGAGGTCCACCACCACACGGTTGGTGCCTTCATCAATGCCGGACCGCACCAAACCCCGCAGTTCAGGGCTATTTTGAAAGTTGCCACGCCCTTCCACGGTGAGCCATGCTACACCGTGCAGGGTGCCTGTTGAGATACCGGAAGGGGTGTTCACAGTAGGAGAGGGAGGGGGTTCCTCCGTTCAGGTAAGATATAAACGGAACTGTGACCTCGGTCAAATCCCGCGTGACGGAATCCTTCCCGGGGCTGCAGTGTCGCAATCCGGGCGGAGTTATTCAAGCCCCCGCTCGTAATCCATGATACGCCCGAGCGCTTCGTAGAGATCCTGCATGACCTCCATGGGCACCATGATGGTGTCCCGGCGGCCGCCGACCTTTTCTGTGATTTTCAAGACCCGGCCCCGGTTGTTCTCTTTGAGGTCGAGGAAAAATTCCTTCCGGTCGTGGAAGATCTTTTCTGTCAACAGAGGCGGATTGTTCTGCCGCTGATAATCACCGCCGCCGCCACCATAGCCATCGCGTGGCGGGGCATCGTAGCCACCCCCGGAGTCCGGGCGGTATGAGTCCTGATAATAATCCATAGTCTTTCCTGATGGGTTAATCCTGCGCATTTACTTCCTGTCTCCGGCTCCAGCCGCCGACATTCCGCTCGGTAGATATAATCGGGACTGGCCGCTTGTCCACGTTTCAATTTTCTGGAGTCTCATGCCGTTCATCCAGCCGCAACAGGCCCCAGACCCGGGTGAAAACTTCCGGGGGGAACCCCATCGCTGTTTTCACATGGAAGTCGCGTTCGAGGACATTCGGCTCTTCCGCCAGAAATCGTGCGGCATCGCCAGATAGCAGGCCGCGCCAGTGTGCCCAGGACGGTTGCACCGGGACGGGGAAGTCGCTGCCATGCACCAGCCTTCCGTGATATTCCGGGCGGATCAGGGTGGTGAATCCGACGCTGCGCAGCGGCAGATTCAGCGCACTGATGTCTCCGTAGAGGTTCGGATAGTGCTCCATCATCCGCAGCAGTGCGGGCAGGTAGTCCGGGTCATTCCAGCCGCTTTTGGTGGCACAATGGGCTGCGATCACGTTGACCCCGCACTCCAAGGGTAGCTGCAGGGTCGCGGGATCTGCATAGGCGGGACGATATTGTGGCACGGTATGTTCGCCTCCGGTATGTGCCAGCAGCGGCAGTCCGGCTGCGGCCATGCGCTCCCAGAAGGGCCGGTAGGCCGGGCGGGAGCAATCCACGTTCTGACAGTTGGGCAGCAGCTTCAAAAGCGCGGCGCCCCCGCTGAGGCAGCGGTCCAGTTCATCCATCGCATCCGGCCGGGCGGGATGGATGGAGACCCCGGGCAGGAAGTCCGGGTAGGTCCGGGCCAATTGCAGCACATAGTCATTGGGAATGAACATCGAGCCGAAATCAATCCGGCTCCCGTCTTCATGATATACGTCCTCATGGGCCAGGATCACCGCATGCGTCAGGGCGGAAGTCCGCAGCCAGCGCAGCAGCAATTCCACATAAGTTTCGTCGAATTCAGCCCGGTCCCACGAGACCGTCATCCCCAGTTGATGCAGCATGAAATCCGCCAGCCGCCGGTGCCAGCCATGCAGTTTCAGCCGGCAGCCACTGCCCCGGAGGCCATTGCCCACGATGTGGACGTGCATGTCAACCGGACCGCGGGGTTTGGTGCGGGAAAGGGAAGCAGGATCAGTCATAGGGAATAGAAAGCGCCCTTCCGGGCCATTTGAAATCAGTGATTCGTAATTACCCGCCGGACGGCTTGCCCGGGTCGTAGAAAATCCTGACATCCGCCTGGGAGGTGCCGAGGATAGCCTGGGCGCGTTTGAGGGCGTTGCGGGTGGACAGATTGGGGTTCTGCGCCGAGCCGATGAACAGGTTTTCCCGCCCGATTACCGGGACCATCCCGGCATTTTTCAGAACCCGGTAGACCTCTTTGCTCAGCCCGCTGATGATCAGATCGCGGCCATCAAGCCGGAGGAAATCGGTCAATTCCTGGAGTGCCATCACGCTGGTGGCATCCAGATGCCGGGCGTTTTTCATACGCAGGATAATGATGCGGAGATTCGGATCGGCGGCGGTTTGCTGGATCTGGCTGCGGAACAATTCGGCGGCCCCGAAGAACAATTCGCCTTCCACATGGACGATCGAAATGGCTGGATTCGACCGGTGCAGGGCGGTCGGCCGTTCCGCCAGATTTCCTTCGGCGGTGAAATCGTATTCCACCAGGCTGGGCCGCGAAGCCTTTCTCAGATAAAGAACGATACTGGTGGCTACCCCGACAAAAATCGCAATATAGAGTGGCATCAGCAGAGTGCTGATAAACGTGACAATGACGGTGATGGCATCGCCCCGGGTGGCGCGCAGACAGATGCGGAGGTGGGCCCGGTTGATCAGGGTCACCGTCAGTCCCATAATCAGTGCGGCCAGTCCCGCGCGGGGGATGAAGGCCACTGCCGTTCCCAACAGCAGGGCGCCGGCAAGGCAAAACAGGCCGCACAGCAGACTGCTGATCTGGGTGCGGGCACCGCTGGTGAAGTTCAGCATGCTCCGGGTGAGGCTGCCGCTGACGGGCAGGCCTCCGCAAAAGGCGCTGCCGAGGTTGGCCATGCCGCAGCCAAACATGTCCTGATTCAAATCCGGCTGGTCCCCGCTCCGGCTGGCGAGGGTCTTGGTCATCACCGAGTTTTCCAGGGCGGCGAGAAAGGCTACCGCAAAGGCGGGCCCCAGCAGCATGGACACGCGGTCGTAGGTAAGGTCAGGCAGGGCCGGGGCCAGATCGCGCAGGGAAAACGCCTGCAACCCATGCACCTCGAACCCCCTCAATTTCATCAACTGGGCCAGCCCCGCCATCAGCACGAGGGTCAGGGCAAAACAGGGCAGTTTCCTGAAGTGCCGTTGTCTTGTCAGGAGAAAGAAGACCAGCAGGCTGGTGCCGCTGATGATTACATCCGGGCCGGTCACATGGGACAAGGCCTGCAAGGTTTCCGCGAGAAGCATGACAAAGGTGCGGGACTGTCCGCTGCGGTATTCCGCGGGAATGCCCAGTGCATCCGGCAGCTGGCTGGCCATGATCAGCAGGGCCGCTCCCGTGACATAACCCACGATCACGCTGCGGCTGATGTATTGGATCAGATCCGCCATGCGCAGCACTGCGCCCAGCAACAGCATGGTGGCCGCCATCACGGAAAGAATGGCCAGCAGGACCGGCCGGTCCATCGCCGCAAATCCAGCCAGGGAACTGAATGCCATCAAGGCCGTCGCATTGGTCGGTCCCAGATTGGTATGCCTCGAATGCGCAAAGAACGGTCCCAGGATGGAACCAATCGCAGCACACATGATTCCGGTCGCTTCCACGGGCAGTCCCGCAATTTTGGCGCAGGCCATGCCTTGGGGAATCGCCAGCAAGGAGACATTTACCGCCGCCTTCAAATCAGCCAGAAACGCCGTGCCGGAATAATGCCGCAGGGTGCGCCGGATGGGAAACAGCCGCAGTCCGCGCTCCACGCCCGCCTGCAACCGGCCGATCACGGGCGGGGAAACAGGAGAGGAGGACGGCACGGCAGAAGGATTGCCTTCTCCCATAGCTGACCTGCCACCCGCCGTAAAGAGAATCGCGCCTGGCGGCGGAAACTTACTTGTTCAAAGCCTCATCCAGATTCAGGACCTGATTGGCAATGAGGGTCCAAGCGGCCAGTTCGGGGGCGGCGACGCCATCGGCGGGTTGGGTGGCACCGGTGGTGATCAGTTTTTTTGCCTCTTCCGGCGCGGCTTCGTAATCCCTCGTCAGGTTGATCAGGGAGGCAATCAGGATGACCTGTTCGTCGGCCGTGAAGGCACGGCTGAGGACGCGCTGGGAGAGGTAGGTGAGGCGGCTGATGGGAGTGGGTCCCCCTTCTTTGAGGACGTGTTGGGCCAGCACCCGGGCGGCTTCGATGAATTGGATGTCGTTCAGGGTATTCAACGCCTGGAGCGGGGTGTTGGTGCGCTCGCGTTTGACGGTGCAGTTTTCCCGGGCCGGGGCATTGAAGTTGTCCATGCTGGCCGGGGGGGCCGCCCGTTTCCAGAAGGTATACATGCTACGGCGGTACAGTCCCTCGCCAGCATCGGCCTTGTAGAGCCGGGTGTTGCTCTCCGGCATGGCCACGGCATCCCAGAGGCCGTCGGGTTGATAGGGCCGGACGCTGGGGCCGCCGATTTTATGGACCAGCAGACCGGAGGTGCTCAGGGCGTAGTCGCGCACCATTTCGGCATCCATGCGGAAGCGGGGGCCGCGGGCGAGCAGCTTGTTGGCAGGGTCTTTGGTGGCCAGTTCCGGGCTGAAGTGTGCCTGCTGGCGGTAGGTGGCGGAGGTGACGATGAGACGGAAGAGTTCCTTCACGTTCCAGCCTTTTTCCCGGAACTCCACCGAAAGCCAATCCAACAATTCCGGGTGGGTCGGCAGTTCGCCACTGATTCCGAAATCTCCCGTGCTGGGCACGAGTCCGGTGCCGAAGATTTCCTGCCAGAAACGGTTCACGGTGACGCGGGCCGTCAGCGGATGCTCCGGACGCAGCAGCCATTGGGCAAGTCCGAGCCGGTTGCGCGGCAATTCGCCGGGCATGGCGGGCAGGACCGCGGGGGTGGCTGGCGTCACCCGGTCGCCCCGCTTGTCGTAGGCCCCCCGCAGCAGCAGAAAGGCTTCCGCTTCACTTTCCTTTTCCTGCATCACATGAGTCACGGCGCTGCGGGCGCGGATAGCGGCTTTTTCCTCGTCCAGTTTCGCGAGGTGCTGTTTCAGATTCAGGGAAGGCTCATCCAGCGTGAGCAGATACCAGTCGAAGACACTCTGCAGTTCCTCCTTGCTGCGTTGGGCGGCTGGTTTGGCGAGAATGCTGGCAAACTGCGGGGCACGGGCGAGCGAAGCAACCTCTCCGTCAGGGAGTTGCCGGTTATACAACCTGACGTCCTGCAGCACGATCCCATCCGTGCGCGAGCCTTCCTTGCGTTGCCCCAGTTTGAACGGCGTGTCACCCTGGAGGCTGTTCTTCAGGCCATCGGCATCGATCTTCAGAGGCTGAAGTGCCCCATTCAAATAGATCGATACCCCGCCTGCCTTGCCGGAACCATTGTAGGTGACAAAGACATGTTGCCAGGTATCGGGCGCGATAGGTTTTTTGGTGACCACTTTGATCGCGTCCGATGGCCACTTGCTGATCAGGTGGGTGCCGATCCGGCCGTTTTCCAGATAAAGATCCCAGCCCCGGAAATCACGGCCTTCGTCCATGCGGGCGAAGACGGAGCCGGAGGGGCCGTCCTTGGGCATCCTGAGCCAGGTTCCGAAAGAGAACGGTTGGTCCCGTTCAAATCCATCGTTGCCGGGGAACTCCACGGTAGCGCCTGGGGTGATGCGGTAGCCCTTGCCATTAACGGGGCCGGGCACGGCCGCGATCCCTGCTGGAGCCGGTGCCGTGAGCGCCCCGGCCGGAGTGTTCGCCGTCACGGTCTGCCCTGCGGATTCCTCCAGGGGAATTTGCAGTTTGAAGTCGCCGGTGCCCTGCTTTGCCTGGAAATAATCCGGCGTGGTGCTGGCCAGCCAAGCGTCGAATTCCGGACGGGCCAACTGCTGGCGCTCCTCCACTTTTTTCTGCGTCCCGGCCAGTTCTCCTGTCAGAGCGTCCCAGCGTGACAGGTCTTCCTTCGGTGGGACCACCACCATGGGAGGGGTCTCGGCGATGTTGCCGTCCATCGCGTTCTGAGTGGTGTTATTGAAGAAGGCGGCGAGTTGATAGAACTCCTTCTGCGAGACCGGATCGAACTTGTGATCATGGCACACCGCGCACCCCGTGGTCAGGCCCAGCCAGACCGCGCTGGTGGCCTCCACCCGGTCCCGGGCATACAGCACAAGGTATTCCTCGGCGATCGCTCCGCCTTCGTTGGTGGTGATATTGCAGCGGTTGAAGCCGGAGGCGATCTGCTGGTCCAGCGTGCGGTCAGGGAGGAGATCGCCCGCAATTTGTTCGATGGTGAACTGGTCGAACGGTTGGTTGCGGTTGAAGGCTTCGGTGACGTTCTGCCGGTAGGGCCACATCTCGCGGTAGTTGTCGAAATGGATCCCGTGGGTATCGGCGTAACGGGCGTAATCCAGCCAATAACGGGTGCGGTGTTCGCCCCAGGCCGGCGAGGCCAGCAGGCGGTCCACCAGTTTTTCATAGGCCTGCGGATCCGGGTCATTGACAAACGCTTCCACCATGGCCGGTTCGGGAGGCAGGCCCGTCAGGTCCAGGCTGGCGCGGCGGATCAGGGTGCGGCGGTCCGCCTCAGGGGAAGGCTTCAATTGGTTGGTCTCGAGGGTGGCGAGGACAAATTGATCGATCGGATTTTTGATGGAGGCCGGATCGGCCACCGCAGGCAGGGCAGGGCGGACGGGCGCGATGAAGGACCAATGGGGTTCGTATGCCGCGCCTTCGTTGATCCAGCGCTCCAGGGTCGCGATTTGCTCCGGCTTCAGGGTCTTGTGCGACTCCGGGGGAGGCATGATTTCATCGGGATCTTTGGACAACGCCCGTTTGATCACTTCGCTCACGTCCGCTTTGCCGGGCACCAGGGAAACCATGCCGTCCTTGTTGGCCGCAGTTGCCGCTTCGAATGAATCCAGGCGCAGCCCCGCTTTTCGCGAGGCCGAGTCGGGGCCGTGGCAATTAAAACAATTTTCCGAGAGGATAGGGCGGATGTCCTTGTTGTAACTCAAGGGGCCGGTGGCGGCGGCCATGCCCGGTGCGGCCAGCAGTGAAAGCAGGCTGAGGGGCATCCGGAAGGTCAGGGGGCTGTGGAGGATCGGCATGGCGAAAAGCGAAGGCTCCCGGTGGAGGAGCGGGTCAGAACTATGGGATACGTTCAGGATACGTCCAGCTTTCCGGCAGAAAACCGCCCAATTGCGGAGAGGGGTTCGGTTTTCGCCATGAAAAAGGCGCAGTCCCGGGGGACTGCGCCTGTGGTAAATCGTCAGCCGTGGGGCGGCAGATTATTTGTCGGCAATCGCCGCCACGCCGGGCAACTCTTTGCCTTCCAATAGCTCCAGGCTCGCCCCGCCGCCGGTGGAAATGAAGGTCATCTGGTCGCCTACGCCGGCTTTTTTCACGGCCTTCACGCTGTCGCCACCGCCGATGATGGTCTTGGCGCTGGTGTTGGCGGCGATGGCTTCCGCGATGTCAAAAGTCCCCTTGGCGCAGGCCTGGATTTCAAAGACCCCCATCGGACCATTCCAGAGGACGGTTTTGGCGTTGGCGATTTCGGCGCTGAACAGTTTCACGGATTCCGGCCCGATATCGACGCCTTCCCAGCCCTCCGGAATGTCTTCGCCCGGGGCGGTGTATCTGGTGTTGCCCACCTGCATGGTGCCGAAATCGAAATTATCAGTGATGAGCGCATCCACCGGGATGAGGAATTTCACGCCGCGTTCCTTGGCCTTGGCCAGAGCGGCTTCGGCGATGGGTTCCCATTCGGGTTTGTAGAGGCTTTTCCCGAGGGTGATGCCCTGGACCAGCTTGCGGAAGGTGTAGGCCATGCCGCCGCCGATGATGATGGTGTCGGCTTTTTCGAGCAGGGCATTGATGACGTTGATTTTATCACTGACTTTGGCGCCGCCGAGGATCACCACAAACGGGCGGTCCGGGGACTGTAGTTCGTCGTGCATGTAGGTCAGTTCCTTTTCCATCAGCAGGCCGCTGACGGCAGGAAGGAAAGCCGCGACGCCTGCAGTGGAGCTGTGGGCGCGGTGGGCGCTGCCGAACGCATCGTTCACAAAAATCTCCGCCAGCGCGGCAAACTGCTTCGATAATTCCACGTCGTTCTTTTCCTCGCCGGCGTGGAAACGCACATTTTCCAGCAGCAGCACCCCGCCATCAGGCAGGGCTTTGGCTTTGGCTTCGGCTTCCGGTCCCACGCTGGTTTCGGAAAACTCCACCGGCACGCCGAGCAGCGTGCTCAGTGCTCCGGCGACCGGACGCAGACTCTGTTTCGGATCGATCTGGCCCTTCGGGCGGCCAAGGTGGCTGCACAGGATCACTTTGGCGCCCTTTCCGATCAAATACTTCAGCGTCGGCAAGGTTTCCTCGATGCGGGTGGCATCGGTGATGACCATGGCGCCATCTTTCTCCTCCAGCGGCACATTGAAGTCCACGCGCACGAGGCAGCGTTTGCCGGCAGGATCGATATCACGGATGCTTTTTTTGGCCATAAGTCTGGGAGTTGAGTTCGAAGGTGGGGGAGGGTGAAAACCGGAAAACGGAAGCCGCGCCGTAGCCCCACCCCGGGAAAATTGCAAACGCCGCCTTGTTCCCGGCTTTTTTGGGCAGCTTTTGCCCTGATCGGCCCAGACGGAGCCGGGGGATTGGCCCTTTGGGCACGCCAAGGGCCAAATCCCCCTTGCCATCCCCGTCCCCTCGCCCTTTTTAGGACCTAGACCCGCGCCTGCCGCCATGTTGCTCAACCCTCCCGCCCTCCTCATTAAATTCCCCGGCACCAACTGCGATGCCGAGACCGCCCGGGCGTTGGAAGCCGCCGGTTTCTCTACCAGCATCGTGCCCGTCTCGCTGATTACCCCGGAACATCTGAAAGCCGCCAAACTGGTGGTCTTCAGCGGAGGTTTCAGCTACGGGGATTACGTCATGGCCGGCCGCATCGCCCAGCTCGTCAGCGAAGTGAAACTTGGCGATTCCCTCCAGAAATTCATCGCCGACGGGGGGTACGTCCTCGGAATCTGCAATGGCTTCCAGATCATGACCAAACTCGGCGTGCTCCCCGAAGGCAGCCTGATCGACAACACCAGCGGCCGCTTCCAGTGCCGCTGGGTGAAGCTGAAAAATGTGGCCCCGGAAAGCCCCTACCTTGCCGATCTCCCGGACGATTTCGAACTCCCCATCGCCCATGCCGAAGGCCGCTTTGTCGCTCCCGAAGGCAAGGCCCAGCAATACATGGACGAAGGCCTCGTCGCCCTGACCTACAAGGATGACGTCAACGGCAGCACCCTGAAGATCGCTGCTCTGCAGGACAAAACCGGACGGGTCTTCGGCTTGATGCCGCATCCGGAGCGTTTCCTGCACCCCCAGGACCATTACGATCCCGACTGGTCCGGCCGCCAAAACCACGGATGGGGTTATTACCTCTTCCGCAGCG
Source organism: uncultured bacterium (assembly GCA_903936775.1). Lineage (GTDB taxonomy): Bacteria > Verrucomicrobiota > Verrucomicrobiia > Verrucomicrobiales > V1-33 > CAIZWU01. The sequence goes on from CAIZWU010000316.1 coordinate 41,962, forward strand.
TCTGGCGCGAGATTTCCGGCAGCCGCAAGCTCATCGCCTGATGGATAGGACGGGTCTTGGATTCCCCAGCCCGTCCCCCGATTTTTCCGATCCCTGATTTCCGACCACTGACCCCTTTCCTCAAATGTCCGGCTTAACCTACAAAGACTCTGGTGTTGATATCAAAACTGCGGCCGAACTCGTCGGCGACATCGGCGAACTCCGCCGCCGCACCGAAGGTAAACGCAAGCTGCTGGGCGCCTTCGGCCTTTTCGCGGCCGCCTACGATCTCAGTGATTACAAACAGCCCGTCATCGTGACCGGTTGCGACGGGGTCGGCACCAAGCTGGAACTCCTCCTTGAACACGATCTTCTGGAAACCGCCGGCAAGGACCTGGTGGCCATGAACGTCAACGACGTCCTCACCACCGGCGGCGATCCCATCATGTTCCTCGATTACATCGGTATTCCGAAAATCGACAAACAACAGATCTCCCGTCTCATCGCGGGCATGACCGAGTGGCTCGGCGCCTGCAACTGTATCCTCGCCGGGGGAGAAACCGCTGAAATGCCCGGCATCGTCCCCGAAGGTTTTGTCGAACTCAGTGGCTTCGCCATTGGAGCTATCGAAAAACCGGATCTCCTCGACCCGACCCGGGTCGAGCCTGGTGATGCCGTGATCGGTTATCCCTCCGACGGTTTCCACGCCAACGGATGGAGTCTGGTCCGCCGCGTCCTCCGCGAAAATGCCGCGGATTTCACCGAGGAGGAGATCATCGCCATGCTGGCCCCGACCCGGCTCTATCATGAGGAAGTCAACGCCCTCAAAGCCGCGAAGATCGATCTCAAGGCCATGGCCCACATTACGGGCGGCGGGTTGGTGGAAAATCTGGAGCGTTTCCTCGGCACCAAAGGCGCCGACCTCGCCATCCCCGAGTGGACCCTCGGAGCCATCCCCAAGGTCCTCAAACACGTCGATGCCGCCGACCGCCTCAACACCTTCAACATGGGTTTCGGTTGGGTCGTCATCGTCCCTGCTGCCCAGAAGGACGCCGCGCTGGCCTGTGGTCTGAAGGGCCAACTCCTCGGCACCATCACCGCCGAGCACGGCGTGAAGGTGAAGGTGGGGTGAGCTTTAAATTCTAAATCGCCGATGAACCTCAGTTTTGTCAGACACAAAACCGTCGTTCAACATGACAATATTTACGCATCAAGCACTGATGTTTGGGTCTATGGCGACGTAGAGGGCTACCTTTACTGGATCGAACTCCTGAAGGCGAGCGCAGCAGGATATCCTGCGTGCCGGATTGATCAAAAAGTAATTGGGATGTATTCCATGAGCTTGGTGCTCCAGCAAAGAGTGAGGCATCGCGACGCTATCGTGGATCTTTCGGAACGTCTTTTCCATCGTCCTGACCCGGTGATGGAGTTGGTGGTCAATGCAACGACAGCAGGATACCGGAAGATGCTGGGTGAAGTTCAAACCTTCACCGAAAAGCTGAATGACGATCCTGATGATCATATTCACTTGGATCGTCATGTTCCATGGCTGACGGGAAACAGCATTTCCCTTAATATCCGCGGACCGATGAAGCTATGGAATCCAGCACGTGCTTTGGCCCTTGGTCCGAGATCGTGGTCGCTTCCTGATGGCTGGTTGGACAAACCTTATGCAGACCAGGAGGAAAACCTGAAATTGCCGGAACCGGTTAAATTCCGCCAGCGATGGTGCCGCCGCTGATCGGTCCGAGAAATATTATGCGGGAAAATGGAGGAGGATCACACCGACTCTCTGCGGATTTCCACCATAACCTGGCCAGAGGCAAGCAAATGGAGAGCGTCCTCGAGATGGGCGGTCAAGATGTCATTTTACCTGATGGGGGACTTAGGCGGGCCGATGACCAGGAAGGTAGATCCGGCTCCTGAATGTGCTTCTGTCGTCTGTCTTCAACGTCTGCGTTGGCCATAGCCTGGACGGCGCTTGCAATGCCGCAGGCACAGGATGCGGATCCGGTCTGGGCGGATTTCATACAGCACATCGTAAGGAAAGCGCTTCAATCGTGACCGGCGGACGGTTTTTGAACCAAGGAAAAAGCCGAAGCCATCAGGGCGTATTTGAATTTGGTTCAAAGTCGCAAGCACTGCGCTGAGGAATGCTTCTCCCAAGCCCGGATTCTGGTCTTCGTACCACGCGACACCTACGTTGACTTCTTTTTGGACCTGATGGTGGAAGCTCAATTTCATCCGCCTGCGCCGGGGACCGTGATTCCGGCGACGAAGGCTTCATAGCTGATTTCCAGATCGGGGTCCGCATCCATCTCCGCCGAGCGGCATTCCGACTCCTCCAGCCATGCCCGGTCGGCGGTTTGTTGCCAATCCACTGGCACGCTGGCATAAAGCCGGTCGGCGAGAGCGATGCGTTCGGAGACGGGTAAATCAAAAAAAAGCTGCGGAAGCATGGGCGATTTCACAAGCCAACTTCTCCTGGATGGGGGAGGAAGTCCAATGCTTTTCTACTAGCGAATTCATGCGCCGGCGAAGTTTTTCAGAAACTCCAGTACCCGCCGTTCATGCCACGGCTGCCAGCCTGGCCGGAAATCAGGGAATCCGACGTGCCCGCCATGGGCCGGGGTTTCGAGATGGAATCCAATCGTTTCCAGGGCGGCGGCGGTTGGGAAAGACGGCGTGTCCAGCAAGGGGTCGTTCAAGGCATTAAGCAGCAGGGCGGGCACGCGGATGTTTGTCAGATGGGGCAGGGAAGAGGCCCGGGACCAGTAGTCTTCGGCCCCGGCGAAGCCGTGGAGCGGGGCGGTGACGTGTTCGTAGAAGTCGCGGATGGTGCGGATTTTGGCCAGGCGGGCGGAGTCGATCGATCCGGGGAATTGCCGGGCTTTGGCAGCGGCTTTGGCAAGGAGGGTTTTGAGGAAACGGTGGAGGTAAAGGCGGTTGCCTCGGCGTTGGTCGAGGACGCTGGCGCTTGAGGCTAGATCCACCGGGGCGGAGATGGCGATGGCGGCTTGGACGGCGGGATGTGGCGGGGTTTCCCCGGCGTATTTCAGAGTGATGTTCCCACCGAGGCTGAAGCCAATCAGGGCGATGCGGTGATAAGTCAGGGCGGCGTGATTAATGACGAGGCGGAGGTCGCCGGATTCGCCGCTGTGGTAGGACCGGAGCAGCCGGTTGGGGAGGCCGCCGCAGCTGCGGTAGTTCCAGGCAAGCACGTCCCAGCCTTGGCTGCCAAGGGTCCGGGCCATGCCGCGGATGTAGGTCGCCTGCACGCTGCCTTCCAATCCGTGGGAGAGGATCGCAAGGGGGCGGAGAGGTTCCTTGCCGGTGGAGTTAGGGTGCTCCAGCCATGCGAGATCCAAAAAGTCGCCATCAGCGAGTTCAAGGCGCTGGTGCCGCGTCCAGGCCTCCGGGGGGGCGGGGAGGAGGGATGGCAGGACCGTGGCAAGGTGCCCGTGGCGGAGCAGGCGCGGCGGGCAGTAGGTGGAAGAAACGAGAGGCACGGCGGACAGCTACTTTGCTGGGGGCAGCAGGAGTTGCACGGGGAGGTGATCACTGACGGCCATGTCCACCCCGACGGTGGAGGCGGTGAGTTCACCGAAACCTTTGGCGAAAAGATAGTCGAAGGTGGTGGGCTCGAAGCGGCCGCCGGGCTCCGTCCGCCAGGTGAGGCGTTTTTCCTTGGGAACGTTGAGCCACGTATTGTGAAATCCGCCTTTGGTCAGGAGGTCGACGACGTGGCATTCGGGGAATTGGCCGTCATGGTTGGTATTGAAATCGCCCCCCGCGATCCAGCCGCGGATGGGGCGGTTTCCGTAGGCGACGGACATGTCCTTCATGTGGCGCAGGAGTTGGGTGGCCTGCTCATCGCGCATGGTCCCGACGTTTTTGGCGCCTTCCGGGGTGTCGCTGCCGCGGTTGGATTTGAGGTGGTTGCCATAGACCATGATGAGTCCCTTGCCGTCAGGGTCTTCGAGGGAAGCGAAAGAGAAGCCGCGGGAAATGTTGGGGACGTTGGCTTTCCATGCTTCCCACCAGGCCCCCTGACATTTGAGCTTGGAGGCAATCCCGATCTGCTGCGGGCGGATTTCGCCGGACTGGGGATCGACAAAGCTGCTCACAACATGGACGACCAGACCGGGGACGACGGAGCAGACTTCGTGAAAGGCGTTCCAGTCGTTGACTTCCACGCCGATGAAGATGTCGGGGTTCAGCGCCTTGAGGGCGTCCTGTCCGGCCTTCATGTGGGTGGCGGCTTCCTCTGCGGAGGCGGTGGGCCGTTTGCCGGGAAACCATTCCATATTCCACGAAATAGTTTTGAGGGGCGCGGGCTGGGACCAGGCGGTCGTGAGCAGGGTGAGCAGGAACAGGATCGGGGAAAGGAGACGCTTCATGGATTTACGACAACGGGGCACAGATTCGGGTCAGCGCAAGTTACGTGCAGGGGCGGGACCATGCGGCGGTCTTTTTTGTCACATCAGCCGGGACCGGTGTGCCCTTGTGTTTGGCGGGGCAGGCGAAAGAATAGGGTAACCTCTCTCCGTCTTTCCCTGCATGCCGTTGCCCGTTCCCAGCCCCACCGGGGATATCTTTTACGCCTTTCTCAGTATCCTGCTGGAAGGCGCTCCATTCATTCTGCTGGGGGCGCTGATCTCCGGGGTAATTGACGCCTGGTTGCCCTCCGGGGCGATGGACCGCCTGCTGCCGAAGCGGGCCTTCCCGGCGATTTTGGTGAGCGGGTTGCTGGGGATTATTTTCCCGGTTTGTGAATGCGCCATCGTGCCGGTGATCCGCCGTTTGGTGCAGAAGGGGCTGCCGCTGGGTTGTGCCATGACTTACATGCTGGCGGCACCGATCGTGAATCCGATCGTGGCCCTGAGCACCTGGACAGCCTTCACGGGGCGGGATCCCCTGCTGATGATGGGATCGCGGGTGACGATGGGATATGTTATCGCGGTGCTGGCTGGCCTGGTTATTTCGCGCTTTGCGGCGTCATCGGTCTTGAAGGACCGGGTCCTGGCAGGGATTTCGACTCCGGTCCTGGCGGGGGCTGCCGCGGCTGAAGGAAAACCGGATCACGGGAAGCGGTTTGTGCAGGCGATGCGCACGGCGCAGCGGGATTTTCTGGATGTAGCCTTATATTTTGTGATTGGGGTGGCGATTGCTTCGATTCTCAAGACGCAGGTCTTCTACCGTCCGTCGCTTCAGGAAGGCATGGGAGTGGTGGCGGGGAATCATTGGATTGCGGCGCCCGTGCTGATGGTGATGGCCTTTGTGTTGAGCCTGTGCAGCACCACCGATGCGTTCATCATCGCGGCGGACAATCTTTTCCCGGCGGTGGCCAAGCTGGCATTCCTCGTCTTTGGGCCGATGATGGATCTCAAGCTGATCTTCCTCTACTCCACAGTGCTGAAACCGCGCGCGGTGGCGGCACTGGCAGTGTCCTTGTTCATTGCCGTCTACGCGGCCGGTTTTGGCATGGAAGCGATCTGGCCGTGGCTGCAATCCCTTGCCTGGTTTAAATCATGAGTGCTACTCCCGACTCCCCTCCCGATCACGGCCATAAACCTGCCGGTCACGCCCATGGGGCGGACTGTGGCTGTGAACATGATCATCACGACCATGCGCATGGTCATCAACACGGCCATGAAGCCGTCGCCCACCCGGCGGGTGAAGCTGAATGGACGAAGCGCTTTCTGTTGTTCCTGGAGCTGGGGGTCCTCCTGATCTGGGCAGTGATGATGATTTGGTTTTATGCCAGCGGCCGCATCAACAGCTACCTGATCGGAGAGGGGACTTTCCGCATCCAGGTGCTGGTGGGCGGGCTGATCCTTGCTGTGCTGGGGATTTTCAACTGGCAGATGCGGGCCCAGCCGGAGAGTTGCGGGCATGATCATGCGGAGGGCGGATGTTGTGACCACGATCACGATAAGGCGGAAAGCCATTCCCATGAGGGCACCCCGGCAGGGCGTGGCTTGGCCTTGGCTTTACTGGCGCTTTCGGTGACGGGCTCAGTGGTGCTGACTCCGGACGAATTCAGTGATAAATACAAACGGAACATGCTGGCGGCGTATTCGTCCCGCACCGGGAGTGATACCAAGGCTCCGGAAGCCTATCGTTTAACGCCTGAGGGATCGCCCACGGAGGCGGCAGCCGGGGGGATGACCTTGGCGGTGGTGGAGAAATACCGTCCCCGGAACAAGGAGGGAAATTTCGAACTCGGGGTGGAGGAGCTTTATTACAGCAGTGCAGACCCGGAGTATGCCAAAGTGATGAAGGGGCAGGGAGTGGAAACGGTGGGGCAAATCGTCAAGGACACTTCGAGCACGGAGCCGGGCCGGTGGCGGGTCTTTGTGCTGCAGATGACTTGTTGTGCTGCCGACGCGCGGCCGGTTTCCCTGCCCGTGGTATTTCAGGCCCCGGTCCCGGCCGGTCTTCAGGAAATGGGATGGTTCAAGCTGACCGGCCAGATTGATTATGTTGAGGAACGGGGTATTCCTTTAGCCATATTACGGGCGTCCTCTGCCCAGCCCAGCCTGCGGCCCAAGGAACAGCGGAGTCTGTTTTGATCTGACCCCTTCCAACAAATATGGCTGTACGAAGTTTGGAGGATCTGGGGTGGAATGATGTCCTCGAAGCTGAGTTTGAGCCATACCGGGAAACCGGTTGGACGCCCGCGCGGTTGATCCGGGATAACAAAATTTCCTATGGAGCGCTCTACGTCGCGGGTGGAGGCTTTGAGGAAGTGGAAGTGGTTTTGGGGGGCAAGGTCTATCATGAAGCGGCCACCGATGCGGACCTTCCGGCGGTGGGCGATTGGGTGGCCTTGGAGTTGGGCAAGGAAGAGGGCGAGACCGTGATCCGGGCCCGTCTGGAGCGGCGGAACCGGCTTTCCCGCAAGGCCGCCGGGCAGAGTACGGAAGAGCAGGTGATGGTGGCCAATGTGGATGTGGTGGTGGTGGTGACCGAGGCCGGACCGGACTTCAATCCGCGGCGCATGGAGCGGTTTTTTGCGATCATCGGCCGCAGTGGCGCCCAGGCAGTAGTCCTGCTCAACAAGTGTGATCTTTACGAGCGGGAACAGAACGAGGCGGCGGCGGAATCGATCCGGGCCTTGAATCCCGAAGCCAGCATCCACATTACCAGTGCCCAGGAGAAAAAGGGACTGAAGGCGCTCAAACAATACTTTCAACGGGGCGCCACCGTCGCCATGGTCGGGTCCAGCGGCGTGGGGAAATCCGCCCTGATCAATCAATTGCTGGGGGACGAGTTCCAGTGGACCGGGGAGGTGAATGAAATCACCGGCAAGGGACGCCACACCACCACGGCGCGGGAACTCATGGTGCTGCGCGGCGGCGGGATCATCGTGGACAATCCCGGCATCCGGGAGGTGCAGATGTGGACGGACGAAAGCACCTTGCGGGAGCGTTTCGCCGATATCGAATCCCTTGCGGAGCAGTGCCAGTTTGGCGACTGCAAACATACTTCAGACCGGGGCTGTGCGATCCGTCAGGCGGTGGCGGACGGGCGGTTGGAGCAGGAACGCTACAATGGATTTCTCAAGCTGGATGCGGAATTGGCGCAGCTGGGTGCCCGCACCAAAACGCGCCGGATGACGGAGGAACGGCGCTCCAAACGGGACCACAAGATCAAGGCAAGAAACCGGGCCGACCGGATCGATATCGAACGCGATCTGAAACCCCGGGCCTGAGGACTAACTGTTTCCGGTGCAGCGGCCGGAAGGTTACAGGGAAGCAGCCGGCACGGCATCGCTGCTGAGTTGCCGGGCGAGGAAGGCTTCAGCCACCTGACGGTAGGCGGTGGCAGCTTTCCCGTTGGGATCGTACTCGATGAGTGCCTTTTCAAAACTTTGGCTCTCGGCCACCGCGATACTGCGTGGAATGCAGACGGGGTAGACCAGATCCCCAAAAGCGCGGCGCACCTCCTCCACCACCGCCCGGCAATGCCCGGTGCGGCCATCATACATGGTCATCAGAATGCCTTCCAGCGTCACAGAAGGATTGATCCCACTGGTCGCGATCTGATCGTGGATATCCACAATCCGGGCCAATCCTTCCAAACCGAAATATTCGCATTGGATCGGAATCAGCAGGCCGTCTGCAGCAGCCAGCGCCGAGGTCATCAGGATGCCCAGGGACGGTGGGCAGTCGATCAGGAGGAAATCAAAACGCCCGGTGTCCTTGAGGGGGGTGAGCACTTCCCGCAGGCGGATCAGGTGATTTTCTGCCCGGACTAGTTCCACTTCGCAGCCGGCCAGTTCCATCTGGGCGGGAATGATCGAGAGATTGGGGAACCGCGTTTGCTGGATTTTGCCGGCAAGCGTGTCATGGCCGATCAGGACGCGGTAAAGGCTTTGCCCTTCGCCGGCGCGGTGCCCGAGGGCGCTGGAAGCATTCCCCTGGGGGTCAAGGTCCAGCAGAAGCACCCTCGCGCCGGCCTTGGCCAGGCAGGTGGAGAGATTGATGGCGGTGGTGGTTTTACCCACACCCCCTTTTTGGTTGGCGATGGCAATGATCTTCATGCAGGACGGCGGAAAGCGATATACCCACAGGAACCAGCAGGGTGCCAGCGGATTCGTCCCCTTCTTTCCGCTCAGAGGTGCTGGGAATGGGTTTGCTGCAGGGGAAGCCGCAGCGTGAGTGCCGTGTGATCGGGCACGGAGGTGGCCGTAATTTCGCCGCCGTGCGCCTGCGCAATCCACTGGCAAATACTCAGTCCCAGTCCCACTCCGTCCTGACCACTGCCCCGGGAGCTACTGCTGCGGTAGAAGCGGTTGAAGATGTGCGGCAACTCATCGCCGGGGATACCCCTGCCGCCGCTTTCCACGCTCAGAAGGGCGTGGCAGCCCTCCTGTTTCAACCTATAACGGATGTATCCTTCTTCGCGGTTATACTTCACTGCGTTGTCCGTGAGATTCAGGAGCAATTGGCGCAGCCGGTGGCGGTCAGCCCGCAGGGCAATGGTGTCTTCGAGGACGACGGCGACAGTGAGGTTCAGGCTCTGGCCAAGGATTTCCGCTTCACTGGCGGCATCCCGCAGCAGGTCATGCAGGGCGACTTCCTCTGTCATCAACGTCACCTGTCCCGCGTCGGCCTGGGTCAGCAGGGTCAGGCCGCTCACTACGCGGTTCAAGCGGTCGACTTCATCCAACCAGCTGATGATCTGATCCCGCATCGGTTCGCTCAAGTCATGGCGGCTGAGGGACTGCTCAAATCCGCTGCGCAGGATGGTCAGTGGCGTCTTCAACTCGTGCGAGGCATGCAGGGTGAATTCCCGGACCCGGGCAAAGGAGGTCTCCAGCCGGCCCGTCATGTCATTCATGACGGAGGTAAGGCGGTCCAATTCGTCTCCCGTTCCCAACAGCGGCAGGCGGCGGTGCAGGCTGTCCTCGTGAATGTGTTCGGCCGCTTCCGCCAGTTTTACCACCGGGGCGAGGGAGCGGTGGATCAGCCACCAGCTGACCGCACCCAGCAGGACGAAGGGCACGCAGGATTCCAAAGCAGTATCCGTGATAAACTGCCATTTCTCTCCGGTCGAGGTGCCGGCCGGGTCATGCCGGTGGAGTTCCTTCCACGCGAGCAGCAGGGAAATGGCGACGGCGGCGGCGAAAAGGCCGGTATGCCACCAGCAGAGGCGCTTGCGCAGGGACTTGGTCATGGCGCGGTTTCACTCAGCATATAACCCACCCCACGGATGGTATGCAGCAGGGGCGGGCTGGCCCCACTATCGGTTTTTTCCCGCAACTTCCGGATGTAAACGTCCACCAAGTTGGTGCCCGGATCAAAGTTATAGTCCCATACTTCCCGCAAGAGCAGGGAGCGTGGGCAAACTTGCCCGGCTTGTTTCATGAGTACTTCCAGCAGGCGGAACTCCCTTGCGCTCAACTCGATCAGACGGCCGCCCCGCGCCGCAATCCGGTGCGGCACATCCAAGGTGAGATCGGCGACGCGGAGCAGGATGGCCTTGGACTCGCCCCCCCGGCGGGTCAGGGCTTGGAGGCGTGCGACCACTTCTCCAATGGCGAAGGGCTTGGCCAGATAGTCATCGGCCCCGGCGTTGAGCCCTTCAATCCGTTGATCTACTTCTCCGAGGGCGGAGAGGAGCAGGATAGGGGTGCTGTTGCTCCGGCTCCGCAGGCGGCGCACCGCCGTCAGGCCATCGCAGCCCGGCAACATGATATCCATGACCACGGCATCGTAGGCCTGGGTGCTGATCAGTTCCACGGCCTCATCACCCCGGCCGGAGACCTCCGGGGCAAATCCGGCTGCCGCCAATCCAGTCACCAAGCCCGCCGCGGTGCGGGCTTCGTCTTCAACAATCAAAATACGCATATCGGAAAGAACATTCGCCGTCTTCAGAAGGATCATGAAACGGCGGGTGGGGGAATGCACCTTAAATTCCATTACAAATCCACCGCTTCCCGGGTGGCCGTGAAAAGGACGACGGTGCGGATTTCTCCCGGTGGCAGCCCCAGCAGGCGGCTGAGGGTCCGGCGGTAGATCTCCAACTGGGGCCGGTGGCGGGTGGCCGATTCCCTGGCCCCGGACGGCACCGGGCCGGTTTTGAAATCGACCAGCACCGCCCGCACCGGCTTCCCGGTGGCGTCGCGTTCCACGATCACCCGGTCGAAGACGCCACTTTGCAGCGTCCCCTCCAGGATGATATCAAACGCCCGCTCCCGCCAGACTTCCGAGCGGCCTCCGGGCCTGACGAAAAACGACGACAGGGCTGGTTCCCGCAGGCAGGCCCGCACTTCTGCCACAGCTCCTGTTTCCAGTCCGGGTCCGGCCAAAGCGGCCTCGGCCCCCTCAAGCCACTCCACCCGTTGAAACGCTGCATGAACCGCGATGCCCGCTTCCTTCGCGGCCTGCCGGGCGCTTTGGAAAACGGTTTCGTTTTCATGACCGGGAACCTCTGACGGTCGTTTGGACCGTAACGGGATGGTTTTGCCCGGAGATGTGGGAGGTGCCGCCGAAGCCGTTTCCGCGAACAGATCCGCCTGCACCGGCCGTTGGTCCGGAACAGGCAGGGCAGCAGCCTTCGCCGCAGGAGGGGTGCTTGGTTGAATCGGATGCGCCCGGTACCAATCGGAATCCCCAAAACGGGCGATCAGGGGATATTCCGTGCCGGCGAGGCCGATCTTCCCGGCGTCCGTCTGCTGGAGCATGTGCCGCACGGTGGCCGGCAGGGTGGCTGATTTTCCCGGTTTGTCAGGAGCGGGCGGCAGGAAAAGATAGTTGGCATACCGTGCCCGTGTCACCATCACATACAGTCCTGAGAGGCGTTCGCACCAGGTCGCGCCGTTGGCCCGTTCGAGGGCCTGGGAGAGCACGGGGTCGGCATCGGCGATGTCCTTGTTGGGGAGTTTGGTCAGCCATTGCACCTCGCCGCGGGCATCGGTTTCGCGGCCGGTGGTATGGCGGTGCGTGAAAGTGTAGGGATAGCCGAGATCGGGGATCACGACCACATCGAAGGTCAGGCCTTTGGAGCGGTGGATGGTCATGACCTGGATGGCTCCATCATGGCTGGCTCCGCGCTCGGTCCAGGATTGCGCAAAGGTGAGGAACTCATCTGTGTCGCGGCTCCCGGTATTGTCGAATTCCCGCGCGCAGCCGCACAGTTCATCAAGGCGGCCCCGGCTGAAGGCGTCCAGGTCCAACTGCTGGCGCCGCCGTTCCCGTATCAGCGCCTCCGACCACCAGCGCAGAGTGTCATGAAAGCCGAGTTCCGCCACCTGTTCGAGCACCTGCCGCACCACCGCCCGGCGCAGGGCGGGGTGATTCTGATTTGTGTCAGGACCGGTCTCGTGCGGCAGGTCCTTCATGACTTTCAGCAGCGGGGTCATCAGCAGGTGCTGCCAGGCAAATTGATCACCGGGATGTGCGGCGGATTGCAGCAGCGCCAACAGGGCAGAGGTAGCCGGATTGTCGCTGGCGATGAAAAGATCACTTTCGCACACTGCCGGCATTCCGGTGGCGGCCCGGAGGAAATCCGTCAGGGCGAGTGCCCGCTTGTTCTGATGACAGATCACGGCGCAGGTCAGGCCGCGTTTCAGCGGCTGAATCTCCCTGATCAATTCCGCGGCGCGTTTCCATGCCGCATCGATTTCGGGAAAGTGGTCGCCGGGGTCCTCTATTTTGGGGTCGACTTCAATGGCCAGCGCGGTCCCGCCGTAATTGACATTTTTGCTTTCGTGATGCTGCCACTGCCACTGCGCCACGGCGGCGGGGGGCAGGCCGGATCCGACCAGGCTGCCGCTGTCTCCCAACAGTTGATTCGCCATCCCGATCACTGCCGGGCCGGATCGTTGGGACAAGGAAAGTGGCTCCACCTGCAGCGGCCACTGTTCCGGAGGCAGGCCGGGCAGATTGTATTGCACCTGGAGCTCATCGAAGAGTGCCGGAGTGCCTCCGCGCCATTCGTAAATGCTTTGCTTCCGGTCACCGACGGCGAAAAAGGATTTCCGGCCTTCGCTGTCCTGGATGGCCTCGTCCATCAAATTGGCGAGGACGCGCCACTGGATCCGGCTGGTGTCCTGGAATTCATCCAGCAGCCAGTGTTCATAGCGGGAGTCCAGCCGGTAGTCCATCAGCTGCCGGTTGTCCTGATGGGTGAGGAGACGCGCCTCCTGCGCGTCGTGGCCGGAGGCTTCGGGACTCAGCCCGCCACCGAGGATCAGCTGCACATCATGGAAGGTCAGCCGCCCCTGACGCCGCACGAGGGTGTGGTAAGCTTCATCATAGCGGCGCACGACTTCATGGATTCCCCGGGTCTGCCGCAGCACCGCCGCCAGTTCGCCGGCGATGAGATGCCGCAGCAAAACCATCACCGCTTCCGCCAGCGGGCCTTCCAGATCATAGGTGTTGCGGTCCATTTTGAGGATGGCCGAACCGGTCTCCAATTCC
>CAIZWU010000317.1 GCA_903936775.1 uncultured bacterium
CGAATATGCCCGCCAACGGTTGGGCAAAATGGGGGTGCAGGTCCGCCTCCAGACCATGGTGAAGCACATCGGCCTGGGGGTCGTGGAGTTGAATGGGGAACACCTCGCCGCCGAAAACATCATCTGGGCCGCCGGGGTGGAGGGAAATCCGCTGACAAAGTCCCTGCCAGTGCCGCAGGACCGGGCGGGCCGGCTGCTGGTGCAGCCGGATGCCAGCCTGCCTGGGTATCCCGAAGTTTTTGCGGTGGGAGACATGGTCACGCTGACGGACAAAAACGGGGTAAAAGTTCCGGGGGTGGCCCCCGCCGCCACCCAAATGGGCCGCCACGCCGGCCGGGTGATCCTCTCCGAGGTGCTGCACCGTGAGCGTTTTGTGGCCCCGCAGGAACGGGCCGCCTTCGCTTATCTGGACAAGGGCAGCATGGCCACGATCGGCCGGAGCAGTGCCGTCGCCGCCGCTTTTGGCCTGAAATTCCGCGGACTCCCGGCTTGGCTGATGTGGCTTTTTATCCACTTGCTGTTCCTCGTCGGCTTCCGCAACCGCCTCGCCGTTTTCCTCCAGTGGATGTACTCCTACTTCACCTGGCGGCGCGGCGCGCGCATCATCACCCGGTGAAAGGAGGGCAAAATGCGCTTTACATCCCCTCCCGTATCCCGATAACTGCACCCCGTGAGCGCAGAAACTACCCTACTTGACCAAGGTGCCGGAGCCCCCTCCGATTTCGGCAATGAATCCCCGTTTAAAAAGAAGTCGAAGCCCAAGGATCCCATGGGCAACGCCCTCAAGTTCGTCGGCATCCTCGGTCTGGTGCTCTGCCTCGCTGCGGCCGCCATGTCCGCCTTCACTCTCTGATTTCTCCAGCGCCGGGCGTCCGCGTCCGGCCCATCCCATCCGAACCGGGGCAACACCACGTTGCCCCGCTTCATTTTCAGGCATTCAATTTTTTATCCAGCTATGGCCAATGTGATCGTGACCGGTGCCCAGTGGGGCGATGAAGGAAAAGGTAAAATCGTCGATTACCTGACGGAACATGCCGACATGGTGGTGCGCGCCGCCGGCGGCAACAACGCCGGTCACACCGTCATCCAAGGCGGCACCAAATACGTCCTGCACCTCATTCCTTCCGGAATCCTCTGGAGCAAAAAACAATGCGTCATCGGAAACGGGGTCGTCATGGACCCCATCGCCCTCCTCGGCGAAATCGATAAACTCCGCGGCCAGGGCCTCACCATCAACGAGCAGAATCTTAAGATCAGTGACCGGGCCCACCTCGTCATGCCGTGGCATCCGAAACTGGACCAGCGCCGGGAAAAACTGCTCGGCTCCAAGGCCATCGGCACTACTGGCCGCGGCATCGGCCCCGCCTACGGCGAAAAAGTGGAACGCCGGGGTTTCCGCTTTATCGACCTCGAAGATCCTGCGGCGCTTGCCGAAAAACTCGCCGAGCGCATCGACGAATACAATGTGCTCTTCGAAGCGGCCGGGATAGAAAAACTCGACCTCAACCAGGTCGGTGATGCGCTGATGGCCGCTGCGGTGCGCCTCGCCCCTCACCGCACCAACACTGCCGTGGTCATCCACGAGGCCATCAAGGCCGGTCAGAGCCTGCTTTTCGAAGGCGCCCAGGGCACCTATCTGGACATCGATCACGGCACTTACCCCTTCGTCACCAGTTCCAACACCACGGCTGGCGGAGCCATCACCGGCAGTGGCGCGCCTCTGCGGAAGATCGACCGTGTGGTCGGCGTCGCCAAGGCCTACACTACCCGGGTCGGGGCCGGTCCTTTTGTGACGCGGAATGACGCCATGGAGGACCGCCTCCATAACATGGGCCGCGAATTCGGAGCCACCACCGGCCGCCCGCGCGGCTGCGGTTGGCTGGATATTGTCCTCGTCCGCTATGCGGCCATGATTAATGGATTCGACGATCTCGCCGTCACCAATCTTGACGGGCTGGACGATCTCGAAGAAATTCAGGTCTGCACCGCCTACGCCCTGGATGGAGAAAAGCTCCACGTTCCGCCGCCCACCGTCGAACAATTGGAGCGCTGCGTCCCCATTTACGAAACCCTCCCGGGCTGGAAGCAGGACATTTCTGCGATCCGCAAATATAAGGACCTTCCCCAAAACGCCCGCGCCTATCTCGACCGCATGGCCGAACTCGCCGGAGCCCCCATCTCTCTTGTGGGGGTCGGCCCCGACCGCGAGCAGACGCTGGAGGTTTGCTAGTTAAGCCGTGCTGCTATCACCTTGATGTATGGAATTCCCTCTGACCATCACCGGGGGATTCCTCAAGCGGTCCCACGCCAAACGGATTTTCCGCGGGAAATGGTTTCTTCTGCTGGGAGTGGCTCTCATTGTGACCGGTTTGGCATGGGGGGACCCGGGTGAATCGGTTGATGCAGTGGATCAATTCGGAATCATCAGCCTGATCTTCTTCGTCGCATTTTTTTCCATCGCCTGGTTCAAGCAAGTCGCCAGCATCAACGACTGGGTCCGTAAACAAGGCTCAGATCCTGTAATCTACCGGCTATCGGAGGATTTTATTGAGGCCGCCTCCAATCTAGGAAGCTCGAAATTGAAATGGGAGATGTTTCATCGTTTGGTCATCTCGGACTTGGACCTGCTGCTGATGTTTTCCCGGAACGCGGCCCTCACGATGCCCACCGATCAGGTTCCGTCGGAAGCCATCGACTTTTTAGTGACAAAATTTACGAACCATTCCCTGAAAATCGAAGACCGCCGCAAATGCCCCGGCAAAAAATAGCTTTTAAGCGGGACGGCGGAACGTGGCCGGTAAAACCTCCGGAACCTCCAATCAATCCCTGATATCTTGCTTCACCCATGCCTCTCCCTGCAGACATCCGCTCCGATGCCATCCCCCGTCACATTGCCGTCATCATGGATGGTAACGGACGCTGGGCCAAGGCGCAGGGGTGGCAGCGCATCAAGGGCCACCGTGCCGGAGCCGATGCGGTGACCCGCTGCGTCGAAGCCTGCAACGACCTTGGGGTGGAGTTTCTGACCCTTTACGCCTTCTCCACGGAGAACTGGCAGCGTCCCAAATCGGAAGTCGCGGCCCTGATGACTCTGCTGGAGCGGTTCCTCAAAGAGCAGTTGAGCCGCATGGTGGCGGACAATGTCCGGCTCCAGGCCATCGGCCGGCTTACCGATCTTCCCCAGTCCTGTCAGGAAGAACTGCACCGCTGTATTGAGGCCACCAGTCAGAATACCGGGGTCACCATGATTCTGGCCCTCAGTTATGGCTCCCGGGAGGAAATCGTGGATGGCATCCGCAGCCTGCTGCGCAATGTCAGTGAAGGCCATCTGGACAGTGCCATGATCACTCCGGACGTGGTCAGCAAGCACCTTTACACCCGTTATTTCCCCGATCCTGATCTGCTGATCCGGACGTCAGGCGAGATGCGGCTCTCCAACTTCCTCCTCTGGCAGTGCAGTTATGCCGAGATCGTGATCCTCCAGAAATTCTGGCCCGACTTCCAAAAGGAAGACCTCTACCAAAGCGTCCGCGACTACCAAAAACGCCAACGGCGGTTTGGGGCGGTGTAATCGGTGACCCGGAACCGGTGGCTTTAAAGCCCCCGGCCCTGGTTCCGCTTTGCCCTGGGGTGGCTGGAGTTATTTCCCGCCGATGGTTTCCAACACTACTTCTGCGTAGAGCCGGTGGCCAAAATCGTTGGGATGGTTCAGTCCATTTCCGCTCAGACAGAGATAGGATTTCTGCTGCAGCACGCCGAGCCATACCGCGGTGACGTCGGCCAGAGCGCGCTCCGGTCCGGTCAGGGTTTTCAATCCCGCCGCGTACGCAGGATACATTTCAGGCTGGGCATGGGTCCACTCCGGGTTGGCGGTCATGGGCGAGACCAGGATCACGGCGCAACCTGGCCGGGCGGTCTGGATCCGGTGGGTCAGTTCCTGCATGATTTTGACAAACTCCTCCGTCGTGCGGCGGCCGGAGGCGTCGTTCATGCCAAAGGCCAACAGCACCACATCCGGCAATTCGGCCAGTACTGCCGGGATTTGGGTCAAGCCCCAGGCGGAATCCATGCCGCTCACGGAAAGATTCTTCCTGCCCACCATCACCCCGAACCGTTGGGCGATTCCATCGGCCACGAGGTCGGGATACCCTGGTTGCATCGGGGGGGCACCCACACTGCCGGAGGCATTGGCTCCGGTGGAGATGCTGTCTCCCAGGGTGACCAGCTTCACCGGCTTGCCCGTCAGGAGTTTTCCCCGGAAATGTAGCAAATGCTCCAAAGGAGCGGCGACCGGAACCGGGCCCTGCCAGGAGGCCTTGGTTGAATACGAAGCCACCGATTGCAGGTCATGGAAAAAGCGCCCTTCGCCGTAGAGCATCCAAGACTTCCCATCGCGGCAGGCCCGGTAGCTCTGGGGTGAATCCGGGGCCGGATGCAACTCCGCCGCCGTCTTGAATGGAATCCGGCTGCCTGCGGTCAGCAATATCTCCCGGCTGCCGGGCTGCCAGGTAAAATCCTTGCCGGGCTCATAGGTGATTTCCAGCGTCGAACTGCGGATCACCGGAATCTCCTCTGGCAGGTGAATCAGCACCGCCCGGGCCATCGTCTCGCCTTCAGGCTGTACAAAGAACAGAGGATCCCCCTCGATTTTCCCCGGAATATGGAAGGGCAGTCCGTGGAGGGCTGTCCCGGAAGTGTCGGGAGTGGTTCCTGCGGGTGAAACAGGAGCCGGCGGGGTTTCGGCGGCGGCTATGGAAAGAAAGCCGGCCATGGCTGCCGCAGTGAGGAAATGTTGAATCATGAATGGTATCAACGTCCGGAATCCTTCGCTGTTATCCGGGACTACACCCATTTCAAACGGCACGCCAAGTCCGGCCGGCCTGACTTTTTCCGGGGCAATCCCGGAATCGAATTCAACGATCGGCGCCGGCGACCGCGTGATGTCCCCATGATTTCCCCCCGTTCGCTGACATTTGTTTTTGGGATGCTTTGCTGGATCCTGGGAAGTCCTCCCCCGCAGGCCCGGCCGGAGACGTTGCTGGGTACGGCTAAAGCATTTTACAGAACAAACTTTACCCCCCCGGCGGCATGGAGGCCACCGTCATTACTGAATTGTCCTCCCGGTCTGAGGACCCGTTCAGTGGTTGAACATAAATTCCTTGGAATTCAGCAGCGCCCAGAAGAGGTCTTCGAGAATGGCTTGGGTGTCTTCCGCTTTGGCGGCAATGGCTTCCATGACTGGTTTTAATTCTTCGCTGACGGGAGCCCGGGTGAAGCAGCGCTGGTAGAGCGTGTTGATGATTTCATCCGGGGTCTTTTTCTCATCCAGCATCGACTTGATGAGGTTGCCTTCCGTGATGCGCTGGGAGGTGATGTCGCCATTCATCAGATGAAGGGCTTGACCCAGGTTGGGATCCATCTTGACTTCGCAGGAGCAGACGCTGGCGCGTTCGGCCCGGCCAAAGGTGCGGAGGAAATAATTGGAGACATTGCCGTCGGCAATCTGCACGGCCCGGGCTCCCGTGGGCAGGCCTTGGAATTTATTCTGCGTGCCGGTGACTTGGGTGAGGGTGTCGAGCATCACCTCCGCCCGCTGGCGGCGGAGCAGGGAGTGGGCGAAGTTCCGCTCGTCGCCAGCGTTGGATTCATTCAACCGGGTGCTGAGCTGGTAGGTGCGGCTCAGGCAGATATCCCGGACGAGGCGTTTGAAGTCGTATTTGTATTCGGTAAAACGTTTACCGAGGGCGTCCAGGAGCTCGGGATTGGAGGGCGGATTGGAAACCCGCACGTCGTCCACGGGTTCGATGATGCCGACACCGAAAAAGTGGCTCCAGATGATATTGGAGAGGTTTTTGGCAAAGAAAGGGTTTTCCGGACTGGCCAGCCACTGGACCAGCACTTTGCGCCGGTCTTCCGCAGGTTTTTCGGGAACGATCCCGCCAAGGAATTTCGGTTTGGTGGGTTGTTTGGTGACGAGGTGGTTGACCTCCCCGCCGCGGGAGTCAAAGACGACGGTCTCGCGGGGATCTTCCGCCGTTTTGCGCCCGATCTGGGAGAAGAAGGCTGCGAAACCATAATAGTCATCCATGGTCCAGCGGTCGAAGGGATGGTTGTGGCACTGGGCGCATTGGAGCCGCATGCCCATAAAGACCTGGGCGACATTTTCCGCCACCTTCAGGGTATCCCGTTCGATTTGATAGTAGTTCGTGGCCGGGTTGGTGAAGGTGCCGCCGGTGGAGCCGAGCAACTCCTGGACGATCAGATTGAAGGGGACGTTTTTGGCGAGACGCTCCTTGAGCCAGTTGAAGTAGAGCAGGGTGGATTTGTAACTGACTTGGTTGACGTTGTTGGTGCGGATCTGGAGGAGCTCCGCCCACTTCATGACCCACATTTCGATGAATTCCTTGCGGCCTAGCAATTCATCCACCAGCTTTTCCCGTTTGTCCGGAGCGGCGTCGGCGAGAAAGCGGTCCGTGGTCTCCGTTTCCGGAAGCAGGCCTACAATATCGAGGGAGGCCCGGCGCAGGAACGTGGCATCGTCACAGATGTCCGAGGGCACGATGCGCAGCTTGTGAAGCTTGTCGTGCACCAGCTGGTCGATGTAGTTATTCTCCGGAAGGGAAGGCCGGGCGTAATTCAGTTTGTCAGGAATGACGATGACCTGGCTGCCGACCGTGAAGGTGCCGAAGCGCGCCATCACGAAAGCTTCGCCGCGGGCGCCGGCGGTAACCATACCATCCTTGCTGGCTAGTACGGAGGGATCGTTGTTTGATTTGAAAACGGCCAAGGGGGTGATGTCCCGGTCGGTGCCGTCGGAGTAGGTCGCCCGGACGGTGAATTGCAGGGTGGCGCCCTGGCCTTCCAGCACCGCACTGGGCGGGAAGATTTCCACGTTCTTCACGGTGGCCACGGTGTCCGGATCATAGGGCACCCCATTGCCGACCCATTCACTCAGTACTTTGTGTTCCGGGCTGCCGGGTTCCATCAACTTGCCGCCGGTATGGGGCACGCTGTTGATGGCTTTGGTGATCAGGAGGCTGTCCTCGGCGACCCCAAGATTGACCCGGCGGCCACTCAATTCCTGCGTCAGACGGTAGTGGTCTCCTTTCGGGTCAAATCCAAACAATGAAAGCTGGAAGCCGTCCTGACCCCGGGCGGCGCCGTGGCAGGAACCGGTGTTACAGCCACTGCGCATGAAGACTGGCATGACATCCAGGGTGAAGCTGACCGGACGGTCCTCCGCGGAAGCTTTGACGGTCACGGGAATATTCAGGGTCTGCCCTTCCCAAGCCACGGTCATGGTGGTGGTGCCGTCCTTGAGTGGAGTCAGACGGCGGCCCTCGAGTGCGGCGAGGGATGGGTCCGCCAGAGTGATGGTAGCCTTGGAGGTGACGTCCATGGAAACGTCATCGGTGCTGGTGGCCACGGCCACGAAGGCGTGGAAGTCCCGCCGGCTTTCGAGGGTGATCTGGTCAGGATAAACCGCGAGCGACCTGATGGGGGCAGCCCATGCGGCACTGGCGGAGAGGGCGAGCAAACTGAAGGAACGGAGGGGTAGGGACATGAGCGTGGGGTGGCGCTTATTTACTGGCTTGCTGCTGCCGGAGTTGTTCAAGGCGGGAGAGCGGTTTGGCTGCGGGAGGCGGTGGGGGTGTGGCCGCGGTGGCGAGTTCCGGGGCGGCGGGCGGAGGGACGGCCGGGGCAGGGGGGGGAGGATCAACCCGGAAGACGCCGCCCTGCCCGATGGTGTGGGGGACGGGCGAACCGTTTTCCATGATGATGGCCTGACAAAACAGGTTCTGGTGTTTTCCTGTGGGGCTGTCAGCCGCGGTGGTGACCGGGAAGCGGATTTCCTTGTCTGCGGCAGTGAATTCCTTCTCGATGGTAGTCACTTTGGCGGGCAGGCCGTAAAGATTTACTTTGGCGGAACCGGTGAAGGTTTTGGCGACTTCAAGGGTGCAGAAAATCTCACCGGGCTTGCCGACTTCGGTCGCCCCCATTTCCATTTTCATGGTAAGATAGGGAGGTGTGATGGAGACTTCGGTGAAGGGGGAGGCATTGAAGATGGTGCCGCCATTGATCCCGGTTTCACCAAGCACGGTGAGCCGCCAGGTCTTGGCCGGCGCGTCACCGTTGGCGGTGAGTTGATAGGTGGCTTCGGTCTGGCCTTCGGGGATGTCGACGGTGCCGGGGCTGCTGATGCCGGGGGGATTCCACATCAGGCGTAGCGTGATAGGGGCCTTGAAGCCTTCCTTGCGGGTCGCTTTGATTTTGAGGTCCATGGTGCCGCTTTGCACGAGGGGCACGGTGGGTTTCACGATTTCCAGGGCAAACGGGGCTTCATCGGTGACCGCCAGCGGCACGGTGGATTGGACCGAGGTGACATAGGGGGTCTGATTGGGCTCGCCTTGGACGAACTCGATATTTTGCACGAAACGGGCCGGGTAGGATTGATCAGGAACAGCCGTTTTCGGAGTGAGGCGGGCGAGGGCCGCCGCCAAGGGGGCATCGGGGGCTGCCGTGAACAGCAGGGCCTGCTGGGTGATGCCATCGGGCAGGGGATCGAATTCTACGGAGACGCCAGCAGGCAAGGCCGCGGTGTCCCAGGTAACGGGGCCGCCACAGTTGGTGCGGTCCACATTGACGAGGGACGCATAACGGCCGCCACGGGGCAGGGGGATCAATTGGCGCAGTTGGCTGTCCACGCGGTCAATGCGGGTCAGGTATGCTTTGAGAGAAGCCGTGGGCGGGGAAACCTCCACCCGGTAGACAAAATCGGCCGCCCCGCGTCCGAGTTGGTCACGGATGCGCAGGTAATAGTCGCCATCGGCCGGAATGGTGAAACCAGCGATGCGGCTGTCAGGAAGTGGACCGTTGTCGTCGTTGCCGTTCAGGGCGCCACCGTCGGCATTGAAGAGTTCCAGCACCGGGTCGAGCGGCGAACGCAGCGCCCGGGCGAGTACTTGGAAGTCGAGCTTTTGGTCTTTTTTAGCGGTGAAGCGGAACCAGTCCTCGTCATTTGGGGCTTCGATGATGCCATTGAAGGCGATGGGCACTGCTGAGGCGGTTTGGCTGGCCTTGGCTTCCGCGTGATTGTTATTGGCGCCGGCCTCAAGGACGTTTTCCAAGGGAGAAACGCGGAAAATATTGGGCGACGGGGCACTCACTCCGTTGAGAGTGGCGAAAAGCGGGAGCTCTTGGCTCTGGGTTTCCGGAATGGTGATGTTTTGTTTAATCGGTCCGCCGATATCCCCCAGAAATGTCACTTCGGTAGCGGTGCCGGCCTTGCCTCCGGGAGGGAACAGCGTGGTGGGGCGGGGGAAGGCTCCCACATGGACACGGTAATGCGCACTGTCGTTTCCGGCGTAGGAGGTATCCCGGACTTCAATGTAATATGTGCCGTCCTCCGGAATGGTGATGGAAGCATGGGGGTCCTGGACGAGCAGGGCGGAATCATCGCAGGTGGCCAACTCGAATTTTTTGCTGTCGAGGATCGCGAGGTAGGGATCCCAGAACGATGAGCCGAGCCGGATGCCCTCCACTTCCACGCTGAGGCGCTCTCCTTTTTTGGCCTCGATTTTGAAGTAATCGACATCCTCGTTTTTGGCGATGCCGGTGAGGGTGGAGGAGGTGTGGATTACCTGGGCTTCGCCAAATTGGTTGTTCGGCTCCGTTTCCTCCGTGGAAGGATAAGCCCCGACCCAGAAGTTCCGGGCGTAACTGAGGCCGGATTTAGTGCGGACGCGGAACAGGTGCTCGCCGGGTGGGCAGGCCGGGTCGATCATAAAACCGGCCTTGACGACGGTCGCAGATTCCACTTTGAAGTCGACCACCTTGATCTGAGGCGAGTAGGAAACAATCTCCTCAGTGTCGTCGAGGCGGTTGCCCAGGAGGGATACCGGCGCGGTGGTGCCGGTCTGCCCGCCGCGGGGCATGATGGCATTGAACTCCGGTGAGGCCGCATAACAATACGGCACTGCAGCCAGCAGGGCAGGCAGGACTAGGCGCATAGGGAATGAGGGTTGGAGATCAGGCGATGATCTCATTCACCACTTTGCCGCCGTCGCAGATTTCGATGGGACGGTCGCCCGGGGACATCAGTTCCTTGTCGGCGTTGATTCCCAATTGATGGTAGACCGTTGTGGCGAGATTTTCCACGGTCATCGGATCATTCTCCGGTTCGGCCGCGAGGGCATCGGAGGAGCCGTAGACGATACCTTTCTTCAAGCCGCCGCCTGCCATGACCACGGAGAACACTTTAGGCCAGTGATCGCGCCCTCCGGTGTTGTTGATTTTTGGGGTGCGGCCGAATTCCGAGGTGACCATCACCATGGTGCTGTCCAGCAGACCACGGTCCGAGAGGTCGCGGATCAGGCGGGCGAAGGCCTGGTCAAACTGGGGCACCTGACCGGACATGGCTCCCTTGACGTTGTCGTGGTGATCCCAGCCCCCGTAAGTCACGGAAACGAAGCGTACGCCGGCTTCCACCAAACGCCGGGCCATCAACAGACGCTGGCCGGCATCATTGCGGCCATACTCGTCCTTGAGGGCGTCCGGTTCTTTTTCGAGGGCAAAAGCTTCGCGGGCCTGTTGGCTGCTGACCAGCTTGTAGGCATCCTGGTAGAAGGTGTCCATCGCATCCAGGGAGTCGGATTTTTCCAGGGACTTGAAGTGGGCGTCGACCGTGGTCAGCAAGGAGCGCCGGCGGTTGAAGCGGTCATCGGACATGCCTCCGGGCAAGGCCAGATCACGCACTTTGAAATTTCCCTGGGCGGGGTCGGCCCCGAGACTGAAAGGGCCGTAAGCGGAGCTCAGGTAGCCACTGCCCGCGAATTCATTGGGCTGGTTGGGGACACAGATGTATGGGGGGAGATTGTTGCGGGAACCGAACTCGTGGGAGATGACACTGCCGAAGCTGGGGTAGGACAGGGCCGGGCTGGGCCGGTAGCCGGTAAACATGTTATGGACGCCGCGTTCATGGGCGGCTTCGCCATGGGTCATGCTCCGGACGAAGACCAGTTTGTCCGCGACCTGGGCGGTATTTTTCCAGAGCTCACCGACTTGGATGCCATCCACATTGGTATTGATGGCACCGAGCGGGCCACGGTATTCCGGGGGGGCAAAGGGCTTGGGATCCCAGCTTTCCTGGTGGGCCATCCCGCCCGGCAGGAAGATGTGGATGATGCTCTTCGCCTTGCCTTCGACGGAGGCATATTGCTTGATCTCTGCCCGGGCCTGCATCTTGAAGTAATCCGACAAGGTAAGGCCGAGGGCGCCGCAAACGCCGACATGCATGAATCCGCGTCGGGACAGGCTGCGGGAATACGAAGAGGAAGCGGGAAAGGACATGGTGGCGGGGGTTGGTTTTACGGAAACTAGTTTAAACTTTACTTCAATTTATGTTACGGGGAGGGCCCCGCGCTTTTTCATAGGGGAATGCCGGATTGGCGGGCATTTCGAGGGCGGGCCGTCCTTTTCCGGGTATGGCATTTTATAGCCTGTAGTCTGCGGGGAAAGGGGGAAGTCGAGCTGCTCAGGCGGTTCCTATGGGTGCTGCGCTTGCCGGGAAGTTGTATCCCAGGATGGACCTGGGATTATGATTTCCGGCCGTTCATCAGGTCTTCGATTTCAGCCGCTTCGACCGGGATGTCTGCCATCAGGTCGACCGGGCCATCCGCTGTGACAAGAACATCATTTTCCAAACGGATCCCAAAACCTTCTTCCGGCAGGTAAAGGCCGGGTTCTACGGTCATCACCCAGCCTGCCGCAATCGGTTGTCCAATAACGGCGACATCGTGCACGTCCAGCCCCAGGGGATGGCCAACGCCGTGCATAAAATACTTCTTCAAGGCAGGGCGGTCGGGGTCTTGCTTTTTCACATCCTTGGACTTGATCAGGTCCAGCTCCAGCAGTTCCTCCTGCATCAGGTTTTCCGCGTGTTTTTGCCAATCGCGGGGCAACACACCCGGCGTCAAGGCTGCTATGCAGCCCCTCATGACCCGCAGCACGGCTTGGTAGATCTGCTTCTGGCGTTTGGAGAATTTGCCGCTGACCGGAATGGTGCGGGTCATATCGGCGGCATAATTGCCATAAGCCGCGCCCACGTCCAAGAGCAGCACGTCTCCTTTGCGGCAGGGTTTGTCGTTTTCCAGATAATGGAGCACGTTGGAATTGGATCCGGCCGCGATGATCGGATTGTAGGCAAAACGGGCGCGGCGGCGGATGAATTCATGGGCGAATTCGGCCTCCACTTCACACTCATTCACGCCAGGTTTCACAAAATCCAGCACCCGCAGGAATCCGCTCCGGGTGATTCCACATGCCTCCCGGAGCAGGTCGATTTCCGGACCTGATTTGACCGGGCGCAGTTGGTGCATCAGGCGGGCCAGCCGCTCGTAGCGGTGCAGGGGGAAGGCTTCCATGGTTTCCCGGATGAAGCGGGCGTCGCGTGTCTGGACCTGGACTCCGGCGCGAGCGTGTTCGTTGGTGTTGAGGTAAACCGCGGTGGCCTGGCACATCAACAGGCGTTGGATGACCGGGAAATCGTGGAGCCACATCACGGTTTGGATTCCCGTGAGACGGCGGGCCTCTTCTTTGGTCAGTTTATGGCCTTCCCAGACCGCGATATGATCGCTGGTTTCCCGCAGGAAAAGAATTTCCCGGTGTTTTTCCTCGTGGGCATCGGGGCAAAGCACCAGGATGGATTCCTCCTGTTCCACGCCGGTAAGATAAAAGAGGTCGGAATTGGGAACTCCGATCAGCGATCCATCCGCGTTGGTCGGAGGGATGTCATTGGCATTGACGCACACCAAGCTGCCGGAGGGGAGCAGTGCCCGGAGGCGCTGGCGGTTTTCGATGAAAAGGGCGGACGGGATAGGGGAGTGACGCATGGGGTAAGGGGAAAAAAGAGAGGGCAGCGGGATACCAAGCCTTTACCCTAGGGGTTAATGGATTTATTATCAAGGCTTTGCAAAAAGTGTGGTCAATTCGTGGTCAATGTTTTTGCTGGAATACG
>CAIZWU010000318.1 GCA_903936775.1 uncultured bacterium
ATCGAGACTTCGCAAGTCATGTTCGGGATGTCCACTCCCGTGATCGTTCCCTGCGTGTAGCCCAGAGGGTCGTGATCAATGGAGATTTTCCGAACGGTTACGCTTTTGCTGTCATCGATGCGGAACACCGGCTCATCCAGATCACCCGAGACGATGGTTGTGTCGCCTTCGCCTTGAAAGGTCAGCCCGTCGGCACCCTTGATGCGGATCGACTTTTCCGCTCCCAGCGCCGTTTTGTAGCGGCCTGAAGGTAGTGAGACGACAGCTCCCACTCCCTGCCCCTGTGCCGCGACAATGGCTGCGTTGATGGCCGCCGTGTCATCGGTCACGCCGTCGCCTTTGGCGCCAAAGTCCTTGACATTGACCGGCTTCAGCGCGGCTGGCATTTCCGCCGCCGAGACGGTGGCAATAGTCCACAGGGCGAGCGCGGTGAGCGCGATGGTGCCGCGCAGGAAGTGACGGCCTGAGAGGTGAGGTGAGTCGTGGTGATTCATAGTCTTTGTGAAATGGGATTCGTTGATTGAATCGGCGGGCAGGGGCGGTTAGTGCATCTTCACCACTTTGAGGTGGGCGTGAGCTGGCGGGATGATGGTGGGCTAGGGTCACTTTGCGCCACGGGAGGCGCGGGAGAGGCTGACCGGGGCTTCATTGTATCCGAGGCGGTGGGCGGCTGCCTTCAAAGCCGTCGGACTCATCTCCAAAAATGGTATGCGCCAGTTTGTTTTGGACCTGAGTTGATATTCCAACAACCCTGAATCTCCGTAACTCCTTGATAAGGATGGTGCGCGGTGCAGGGTTCGAACCTGCGACCCCATCCGTGTGAAGGATGTGCTCTACCACTGAGCTAACAGCGCATTGGGGTGAGTAGCGAAACTAGGGGGGA
The DNA here is from genome assembly GCA_903936775.1 of uncultured bacterium. GTDB lineage: Bacteria > Verrucomicrobiota > Verrucomicrobiia > Verrucomicrobiales > V1-33 > CAIZWU01. The sequence continues at coordinate 884 of CAIZWU010000318.1, forward strand.
TGCGGCGGTCTGCAAGAGGAATTTGGCGGAGGAAATCCGGGAGCCGGACCGGCAGATTCATGTCATTCGATGATCAGATCGGGGGGATGGGGCCGTTTTTACAGGCATCTGCTGAGACCCCCATGGTTAAATTTTTCAAACAGGACAGGGTGCGCCCACGACCGGGAGCGATGCCTCCACCTGCGGGGCGGGGCGGCCAACCAGGTTCCTGGATCGTGGTCGTGGTGGCGGTCCTGCTGGCTCCTGGGGCGGCGTGGGGGACAGAGCCGGGCGTGGTGGACCTTTCACGGCTGCCCCCGGTGGTTCCGGGGCAGATGGAGTTTGGAAGGGATATCCAGCCGTTGCTGAAGACGCATTGTCTCGAGTGTCATGGCCCGGAGAAACAGAAGGGCGGACTGCGGCTGGACAATCGGGCAGCGGCTATGAAAGGGGGCGATGAGGGCAAGGTCATTGTGCCTGGCCGGAGTGCGGAAAGCCGGCTGATCCATCTTGTGAGCGGACTGGAAGCGGACGCGGTGATGCCCCCCAAGGGAGAGCGCCTCACGGCGGAGCAGACCGGGGTGCTGCGGGCGTGGATCGATCAGGGCGCTGCCTGGCCGGACGACGGCGCGGTGGCGCGGGTGCAGAGCAATCATTGGTCCCTCCAACCGCTGCGGGCGGTGGTGGTGCCGGAAGGGACCGCGGACCCGGTCTCGGCGTTTATTTCGACCCGGCTGTCCACGGAGGGCGTGACGCTGGCGCCGGAAGCGGATCGGGCGACGCTGATCCGGCGGCTGAGTTTCGATCTGACCGGGCTGCCGCCCTCGCCGGAGGAGATCAACGCTTTTGCCTCAGACCCCTCACCGTCCGCCTATCCGGAATTGGTGGATCGGCTCCTCGCTTCGCCGCACTACGGCGAACGTTGGGGCCGTCATTGGCTGGATGTAGCGCGGTTCACCGAGAGTCAGGGATTTGAATACGACAAGCTGCGGCCCAATGCCTGGCATTACCGCGACTATGTGATCAACAGCTTCAATGGGGACAAACCCTATGATCAATTCATGAGGGAACAGGTCGCGGGGGACGTGCTCGAACCCGTGACCCGCGATGGCTTGGTGGCGGCCAGCCTGCTGGTGTGCGGGCCGTGGGATGAGGCGGGCAATTCCCAGGCCAATGCCACCCAGCGGGCCATCACCCGCGAGGACGAACTGGAAGATATCCTCGGAGTGGTGGGGCAATCGTTTCTCGGGCTGACGATCAATTGCGCCCGCTGTCATGCCCACAAGTTTGATCCCATTCCGCATGAGGATTATTACCGGCTCAAATCCGTCTTTGAAGGCGTGAAGCACGGGGAACGGTCCATCGCGGGCTCCGACGAAACCCGGCACTACCACGAGCAACGGGAAGAGCTGGAAAAGAAGCTGGCCGCCGCGGCCAAAGTGCTGGCAGAGCTGGAAGCGGCTGGATCCAAAGGGGCGGTGGCAGCGCCCGGGCCAGTAGCGTTGGCACGCTGGAAGTTTGATGGCACGGAGCTTGGAGACATGACAGGAGTGGTGCAGGGGAATGCGGTGATCCGGGATGGAAGGCTGCAGCTTCCCGGGGAAGGGGCCTTCTTCAAAACCGCGCCGCTGCCGCGCGATCTCAGCGGAAAGACCCTCGAAGCGTGGGTCTCGCTGGCAAGTCTTGATCAGGGAGGCGGGGCCGCCATTTCCCTGCAGAACCAGGATGGTTCGGTTTTTGACGCGATTGTTTTTGGAGAGCGCCAGCCGGGGCAATGGACCGCAGGCAGCAATGGATTTGCCCGTACCAAGGAGATCGGAGCCCCCGCGGAGGACTCCCCGCCGGGGTCACTGATCCATCTGGCGATCGCTTACCGGGCTGACGGCAGCATCGCAATGTTCCGAAATGGAAAGCCTTATGGCCAGCCCTACACGCCTGACGCTCCGTTGCAGACCTTCCGGGCGGGCGACGCCCATGTGGTGCTGGGGCTGCGGCATACCGGCGGCGGCCGTCCCTGGCTGAAGGGTTCGGTGCAGCAGGCCGCGCTTTATGACCGGGCGCTGGATGAGGGCGAAATAGCGGCCTCCTTCCGTGCCGGAGGTGCCGGTATCTCCCTGACTGAAATCCTCGCCCGGCTTTCTCCCGCGCAGCGTCAGGCGTATCAGGCGGCGGTGGGCGAAGTGGAACAGGCCCGCGCGGCACTGGCGGGGGTTCAGCCGCCCACCGTGGTTTCCTACGCTGGAATCCGCGTCCAACCGGCGCCGACCCGCCGGCTGATCCGGGGGGAAGTCACCTCGCCTGACGAAGTGGTGACTCCGGGTGCCCTCGCCGCGGTGGCCGGGCTCGATCCTGATTTCGGCCTCGCCGCCGACGCGCCCGAAGCCCAGCGGCGGCTGAAGTTTGCCGGGTGGCTGACCGACCCCGCGAATCCGCTTCCCGCCCGGGTGATGGTCAACCGGGTCTGGCACTATCATTTTGGCCAGGGCCTGGTGTCCACGCCCAACGACTTCGGGGTGGGCGGGGCGCTGCCCAGTCATCCGGAGTTGTTGGATTGGCTGGCGGGGCAGTTCATTCAAAGCGGCTGGAGCGTGAAGGCGCTGCACCGGCTGATGGTCCATTCGGCGGTTTACCGGCAGTCGGCGGCCTTCAATGCCCGGGCGGCGGCCGTTGATGCGGAGAACCAATTGTTATGGCGCTTTGCCCCGCGGCGGCTGGAGGCCGAGGCGGTGCGCGATGCCATGCTGGCGGTCAGCGGCGAACTCAACCGTCAGCCGGGCGGTCCGGGGTTCCGGCCCTTCGAGGCGCTCCCTTTTCCGGCCAATGCCTATGCGATCACCGACAAAAGCGGCCCGGAGTTCAACCGCCGCACCGTCTACCGGATGAATGTGAACAGCGGCAAGGATCCGTTGCTGGACGCCTTTGACTGTCCGGACCCTTCCGTGAAAACGCCGCGCCGGGGCGTGACTACCACGCCGCTGCAGGCTTTGGAGTTGATGAACAATTCCTTTGTGCAGCGTCAGGCCCAGCGCTTGGCCGACCGTGCGGTGCGCACCGCCGGCCCGGGATTGGAGGCTGCGGTCCACGCCGCCTGGCAACTTTCCCTCGGCCGCTCACCCACCGCGGAGGAGGCCCGTCAGGCCACGGCCGCGGCGGACGCCCGGGGGCTGGCCAGCGTCTGCTGGGCCCTGCTCAACTCCACCGAATTTGTTTATGTCCGATAGCCTATTCTCCTCTGCCGGCCCGGGCCAACCGGGGAGCGGCCCCCTGTCGCGCCGGCATTTCCTATGGAACTCCGGCGGAGGGCTCGGGGCGGTCGCGCTGGCCTGGCTGCTTAACCGCGACGGAGCCCAGGCGGCCGGGGTGGCCTCTACGGCGTCGCGTCCGCCGCATTTTCCTGCCAAAGCCAAACGGGTGGTCCAAGTCTTCTGCGCGGGAGGGGTCAGCCATTTGGAAACCTTCGACTACAAACCGGAGTTGGAGCGGATGCATGGCAAGACGCTGGAAGGGAAGGGGGAGAATCTCGGGTTTTTCGGCCAACCGGGCCGCCTCATGAAAAGCCTCTACGATTTCCGCCAGCATGGCCAGTCCGGGGCGTGGGTGAGCAGCCTGTTGCCCCATCTGGCAGGCTGTGCGGATGACATCTGCTTCATCCGCTCAATGGTGGCCAAAAGCAATAACCACACCCCCGCGGCGTTCCAGATGAACAGCGGATTCACCCTCAATGGCTTTCCCTGCATGGGATCGTGGCTCAGTTATGGACTGGGCAGTGCCAATGAAAATCTCCCGGCCTTTGTGGTGTTGCCCGACCCGCGGGGCTTGCCTGCGGGCGGTTCCATCAACTGGACCTCCGGTTTCCTCCCTGCCAACCATCAGGGCGTGCCCTTCCGTACCCGGTCGGCTGAACCCGTGGCGGACCTGCATACGCCAGCCGGGATTTCCCCTGCCTCGCGCGCTGCGGACATGGAGCTGCTGGCTTCGATGAACCGGGGGTTCGCGGGAGCGCATCCGGAAGAGGGCGCGTTTGCGGCCCGACTGCGCTCTTACGAACTGGCCGCCCGGATGCAGGTGAGTATTCCGGAAGCCACGGACCTGGATAGTGAACCGGAATCCATCAAACGGCTCTACGGTCTGGATGAACCCTCCAACAAGGGATTCGGCCGGAACTGCCTGATGGCGCGGCGCTTGTTGGAACGCGGGGTGCGTTTTGTGCAGATCCTCAATGGCGGGGCCTTCGGTAGCCCGCGGATCAACTGGGACGGCCATGAAGGCATCAAGGAAAACCACGACACCCAGGCCGCCACCATGGACCAGCCAGTGGCGGCGCTGATCCAGGATTTAAAGCAGCGGGGGATGCTGGAGGACACCCTGTTTATCTGGTCCACGGAGTTTGGCCGCAGCCCGGTGACGCAGGGCATCGGCTCCACCGGGCGCGACCATCACCCCAGCGCCTTTACCTGTTTCCTCGCCGGCGCCGGGGTGCAGGCCGGCCTGCAATACGGGAGTTCGGATGAGATTGGTTATACCGCGGCCGGAAATGCGGTGACCATTCCGGACTTCCACGCCACCATCCTGCACCTGCTGGGGCTGGATCACGAAAAACTGACCTACTACCACAACGGTATCGACCGCCGTCTAACTAATGTTGAGGGCGAGGTCATCAAGGGAGTGCTGGCCTGAAGCGAAATCCCGGCCGTTCTCCTATGGTGGCGGTGCTGGCACGGGCGTACGCCAGGTTATTCTGAAAAGGACGCTGACGGGCCACAGGATCGGTATAAAGGGGGGTTATTCGTAGCGGAATTGACCGTTGGCGGTGGTGTCCTTGTTGCTGACGAGGCGCAGCCAGTAGGCGCCGAAGGCGTCAGGGAAGGTGTAATTGAGCGGCTGGCCCGCGGGGACCGTGAGGGTGGTGAATTCCGTCCAGGCGCCGTCCCCGGTGAAGTCGGCTTCTACTTTGACGGTGACCGCTTCCCTCGATTGGTGGCTGACGGTCAGGCTCTTTTTGTCGAACCCGGTGGCCAGATAGGGATCGCTGGGGGTGCCTGCTTTGATGGTGGTATTCCACCAGGGGCCGCCTTGCCCGCGGGGTTTGCCGAATTGCCAGACGTCATCGACCGCGCCGACCCAGAGGGCACATTGGTGGTCGGTGCTGCGGATGATGTGATCGGTGGCTGGGGCATTTGGCAGGACGCCGCTGAAGACGAGCAGGCCGCGGTAGCTGGCGAAATCGTGAATGCGGCGGCCGTGGGTGCTGAGGGGCCGGATTTTGGCGAAGCCACCGGCATTGCTGGCGGGCAGTTCGTAAAAGGTGCCGTGGATACTCAGGAAATTCCGCTCGGTGCAGACTTCGCGGCAGAGTCGGGCCGGGCCGAGGCCGGCGTCCTCATCGAAGGCGGCCTCGCCTCGGGGGAGGCGCCAGCGTTTTCCATCGGACATTTGATAGATCAGGGAAGCGGCGTCGGAAGTGATGAGCGGCGTGGGGATGGCGGCTTTCTCCCGGAGAAAGGACTGCAGGTTGCCATCGTGGGAAAGTTGCAGGGTGAGATCCGCGGTGAGTTCGTAGGCACCCAGAGGTCCATCCGCGTTGCGGGCGGCGAAGGCGAGCGTCTGGAGGCCCCCACCCCGGGTCTGGAGTTCTCCGACGGATTGTTTGGTGTCGGTGGCAGAAGCCAGCCCTGCAGCTGACACGCTGGCGGCAGGCGTGCGGGGATCGGCCCCGCGGTAGTGGAAAAAGGCGGTGACGCTGTTGGCGGCGCGGTCAGGTTTCAGGCGGACCCAGGTGCCGGTTTCCTGGTTGGAAAATTCCGTCCAGCTGCTGCTGTGGGCCGCGACCGTGATTTGACGGAATGGGGTCCAGTTGCCGTCCCCTTTGGCATCGGTTTCCAGGGTGAAGACGATAGGCCCATCCGTGGAATGGGACAGGTGCAGGGAACGATGGGTGAACCCGTTGAAAAGGTAGGGTTCGCTGACAGATCCGGCGGCAACGTCGTCCTTGACCCAGACGCCGCCCCGTCCCAGGGGAGGGCCGCCGGCGTCGAGGCGTTCCGGGTTGATGAACCAGAGATTGGATTGGGATTGCCCGGGGGCCCCGAGCTTTCCTTTGAGCGGGTCCACATTGAGGAACTCGCTCTTCGCGGTGTCGTCGCAGCCCATCACGAGGCGGTCGCCCCAGCGGGCGAAGTCCCCGATGACTTTCAGATAGGTGGAACGGGGCGCCAGGCCGGCGGAGTGGCCCCGGCTGAAGGTTTTGGGGAACTTCCAGAAGCTGCCATGCATCGTCATGAGGAGGGCGTCCTCACCGATGTCACGGATGCGGGGCCACTCGGTATTCCAGCCGTGGGCCCCGTCGTAGGTGTGGGAGGCCTTGGGCAGGCGGTAGGAGTTCCATCGGCCGTCTTCGAGCAGCATCAGAATGAGGGAGCGATGATCCCAGCCCACACTCCAGAGGGGCGCGTCGGGTTTGCTGCCGTGGATGCCGCCGGGGCCGGTGACTTCCGTGAATTGATTGCGCCGGACCACGGTCCATTGATCCGCTTGGCCGTCCCATTCGGCGAGCACCCCGCTGGGCACGGAGGGATTGCTCATGGCTTCCTTGGCGTGATCACCGTTGTTGGCGTAGACATAACGTCCCTGGGCAGAGGCGAAACCCTTGCCGTGATAGCCGGGCAGATTGGCGTGGCGGCCTTCCGGGCGCTGTTCATCGGCCCACAGTCCGGTGACGGCGAGGGATTTGACGTCCACTTCGTAGAACCCCTCTTCCATGGTGGCGAAGACGACCTTGCCGGCAGGATCGGTCAGGTGACGGGCCACGCCGGTGGGACGGCCGAACATCCGGCTGTAGGGAATGGTGCGCACCGTGCCGTCCTGACTGATGACGTGGGGACCGATGAAAAGCTGGCCGGATTCATCATGAATCAGGCGGTTGGCAGGGGTGCCGCCAATGCTCTCCGGGCGGATGATCTGCTGCAGGCCGGGGGTGATTTCGTACAGTTTGTCGGATGAGCCCCTGGGCATGTGAGGGGCATAAGTCACCACCCACAGGCGGTCTGCCCAGGGGACCACGGCCCCGGTGCCGCATTCGCCTTCGTCATTGAACATGGCGAGGTGCGGATAGATCCCGGAAACCTGACGCGGCGCGGCCTGCAGGCTCACGGTGGCGAGGAGCAGGGCAAGGAAATGGTTGAAGCAGCATTGCATGTCTGGAAGTTGGCAGGGGGGGACTAAACGTGGCGTGGAATCAGGGTGATTCGATCGAAAACCGTACATAGGCGTGGGGGCCGGAAGGAGGCAGGCGCCAGGCCGCTGCGCGGAATCCCGCCGGGGCCGTCTGGAGGATGGGCTGCCCGGCAAACCCGGACCTTTGCCAGAAGTTCAGGTCAGTGGAAATCTCGGGGATGAAGCGCACGTTGTCGGCCGTCAACGGATAAGTCAGGACCACGACCGGACCATCGGGCGGCAGTTGGAGGCTCACTTGCGGCTGACGGCCATCCCAGTTGGTGGCATCGGTGGCGCCGGGCGTGCCTCCGGAGGCGAGGCTGGGGCGCCAGGAGGTGGCAGGGGAGGCGCTGCCGGTGGCTGCCGGCTGGATGAGGGTCAGGCTGGCTCCGCCGCCATCCGCCTCGGTGGGCCAGGGGAATTGAGCGGCATAGCTGATTTCCGCCACGGTGCTGCCGGTGGGGTCGTCAAGCTTGAGGGTTTCGCCGCTGTTGGAGAGGCGGCCGCTGGTGAAAGTACCCGCGATGCTGCCGGTGAATCCCGGCCATGCGGCGGCAAAGGCGGCGGGATTGAGCACCACCACGGTGCGGGCTCCCGGTGCGAGGGTGAACCCGGCAGGGAAGGTGAATGTTATGCCGCTGGTGAAGGCGATGCCTGCGAGATCCAGGGTCAGATCCGGGCTGGTGTTATGCAGTTCGATGAACTCGGCATCCGGATGTGGCGGGGCGGGATGATACATGATCTCGCTGATGGCGAGCCAGCGCTGGATGCTGCTGGGCAGATCCGGGGTGAGGAAGGTGGAGATCACCGCCCCACCGGGATCGGACAGGGTGAGGGTCTCGGAGAAGTTGGAGAGGTGGCCGGCGTAGTTGCCTTGGACAAAGCGGCTCTCCCCGCCTTTCGGGCTGACGGTGCGGGCACGGAAGGCAACCGCATCGGGGGTCAGGAACAGCGAGCCGCCGGCCGGAATGACGGTGCCGGGTGTCAGGGAATGGGACACGCCGCCCGAGAGAGTCCAGCCGCTGAGATCGGCGGCGCTGGAGGCGGGGTTTTTCAGTTCGATGTATTCCTGATCCTGGTCGCCGGAAAGCGGGCTGGTTTCAACGGATTGGATGATGATAGGAGGTGGGGAGGTTTGCGCCGCCGGGACGATGCCCCGCATCCAGGTGGGACTGGCGGGCAAACCGTTGACAGGGGTGGTGTTATTGGAAAGCAGGTAGGTGCGGCGGGCCGGCAGATATTCTGTGCGGATCCGGTTGATGGCGGTGTCGAAGGGATCGGGCCGGAAGGAATACGGGCCGCCGGGTCCCGGCGCATAACCCCAGGCCATACGGTCGAGATCGGCCTCCGGTTTCAGGCGGAGCTGCCAGTCGTCGAGGATGGATTCAATATTCCCCGGGGCAAAATGGCCATCCAGAAGGGTGCGCAGGCGGCGGTAAAACATTTCGCGGGCGGCCGGAACGGACATCACGGCCTCGCATAAACGGTTGAGGCCGCCGCGGCGGTCTTCATTGCTGGCCGCGTGTTCGATCCGTTCGTTGCTGATGATGGTGGGGCAGGGACCGCCGGCCGGATAGCGGGTATCGCCAGCACCGAGCCAGATATCGCCATAGGAAAAGTCGCGGTCCCACGCAATGACCTGCCACTCGCCCTGCCGGGTGTTGCGGAAAACATAATAGTTCTTCTGCGGATTGTAGATGCTGCCGAGGACTCCAGCGGCCAGATAATTCACCACG